>JAFMMO010000017.1 GCA_017859655.1 Pseudomonadota bacterium
CTCCTCCGGTCCGCAACGAGATCGTCAAGCTCGGAGGCCTCGGCGTCCTCTACCCCGAGGTTCACTCCCTGACGATCCCGATCGTCGAGCCCGCGAGTGTCTTCCTCCGCGGAGACTTCGACCGGAACGGCGTGGTCTCCATCGCCGACGCGATCGAGCTCGCCGAGTATCTGTTCCAATCCGGCGCGACCACCCCACCCTGCCTCGACGCCGCGGATGTGAACGACGACGGTCGGCTCGATCTGGCCGACTGCGTGCTTCTCCTGCAGCATCTCTTCGGCCCGCCCGCGTGTCCTCCGCCCGCGCAGCCCTTCCCCTGCCCTGGAGTGGACACCACCCTCGACGCCCTCCCGTGCCTCTGAGGCCCTCCCCCGAACCGCTCTGACCCCTTCGACCCCTTCTCCTCTCCCCCAGAGCCAGAGCCTCTTCCGACCGTCCTGGTCCGGAGAACCCCCTGATTCCCGGCACCTCGCATCCACTGAAGGAGTGCGAGCTTCTTCGTAGACGGGTCCCCGGCAGCGGAGGCTGCAGAGTCGCGAGGTGAGGAGATCGACGGGGGGGCCGGACGCGCTCCGCCTGCCCTCTGAGGCACCGAGTCCCGCCGCCAGCGCGCCCGGATCGTTCGGGAGCGCAAGAGACGGTCAGCATGGAGAGCGGGACCCACGGGACCCTCGAGGGGCTCTCAGGAGTTGCGGAGGAGCTCTCAAGAGAGACGAGAGCGGGGACCGGGGTGGAGAGGCCCCGCTGGAGAGGTGAAGCACCTCCGCGGGTCCGGGGCAGGAGACCCGGGACGTGCATCCACAGGGGATGCCTCCTTCGGTCCGGCCATGAAGAAGGCCGGCCATAAAAAAAGAGGCGCCTTCGGGGAAAAGGCGCCCCCTCGGAAAGAAATGAAGCAAGCAGAGCAGAATCGCGGAGCGCGATCCTCCCTGTGCAGGGCGAAGCGTGAGAGTCGGCACGCTTCGCGCGAAGCCTCCCCGAGAGGAGGCCCTCTCTCCGGAGAGAGAGTGAGGCGGAAAGAGGGATTTGCCGACCAGTCCGGTCAGCCCCACACCCCCTCTTTCCAGTCCCTGAGAGCCCACTTCCGATAAGCACAGGTGGTGCCAATCAGGAGCCAAACCCCCAAACCCTTGCCAAGACTGAACTTGTGGAGAAATGACGAAAGACGCGCCAGCGGCGGAAGTGGCTAGAAAGCAGCCAAGGAACCCGTGCGAGTCGATAAGCCTCGGCAGCGTTTCCGCTTACGGCACAAGGGCAGTTTCCGCCCGGATAGAAATCAGCCGCTATCGGGGCGGAGGGGATCGGGATCCAGGAGATCGGGGCCGGCCTCGATGGTCGCGACCTGCTGCCCTGCGGTGACCGAAGCCCCCTCCTCGACCCAGTGCTCCACGAGCAACCCCGTGAGGGGCGCGAGGAGGTCCTCGCATCCCCCGGCTCCCAGGAGCTGGGCGATGGGCTGACCCTCGCGCGTGCTCTCCCCCTCCTCGATGAACCACTCGAGGAGGACCGCTCCGTCCCCTCGCAGGTGCTCCGGGGCGATGATCGGGATCAAGTCTCCCCCCTCGGTCATCCGATCCCTCCCCGTTCGAGCGTGCCGCTCCGGCTACGCACCTTCCGCCTCGAGGCGGCGCTTGCAGTCAATGCAATGGGTGGCGAAAGGGAGAGCCTCGAGCCGCGGGGCGGCGATCGGCGCCTCGCACTCCTCGCAGATGCCGTAGGTGCCCCGGTCGATCCGATCGATCGCGCGTTGGAGCTGGTCGAGGGTGGCCCCTCCGGCCCGGAATCTCTCGAAGATCACCGCGTCCGAGCTCGAGTCCCCGGCGAGGTCTTCGATGTCGGCGAGATGGGTCCCGTCCTCCGTGCCCAGGGAGTCGAGGTCGTGGACGACATCCGCGTTCAGGGCGCGGAGCTGCTCCACGAGCCGCTCGCGGATCCCGATCAGGTCCTTGTCTTCACCCATCGAAGTCCCACCTCCGGTCCCGCCGGGCGCGAGGGTCGCGCGAGAGAGCCGTCCTGGTTCCCGCCCCCCCGGGGCGAGGCGCAGGAGAGTACCATCCCGGCTCGGCGTTGCATCGAGAGATCCGCCCGGATGCAGACGATCCCGGCCCCCCCCTTCAGGAGAGAGCCGGGATCGCTGCGGACAGCAAGGGAGGCGCGGGGCTCAGCAGCCCGAGGCGCTGGTCTCGCAGGTGACGGAGTCGGAGTCCCCCTCGGGGTCGATGCCGCACTCCGGGAAGGGAGCGGCAGGAGACGGTCCGCCTCCGAAGAGGTAGGTGAGAATGTTCACCGCGTCCCCGATGTCGAGCCCTCCTCCATTGTCGAAGTCGCCCGCATCCAGGCAAGGAGGAGCGGAGTCGCCGCCGAAGAGGAAGCCGAGCAGGGTGACCGGGTCACCGATGTCCACAACAGCGTCGCCGGTGACATCGCCGCGAATGAAGACCGCCCCGCCCACCTCGATCGTGAGCGTGCCCGGGGACTGGATCGGAGTCTCCACTTCTTCCCCTGTGCTGATCAGGGTCTCGACCGCCGGGGCCGGGGCGCCCGGAGAGAGGCTGTCCGTGAACTGGACCGTCGTGTCTCCGAGGGGAGCGGTCGGCTGAGCCTGATAGGTGATGCGAGCGATCTCCTGATCGACTCCCGGCAGCAGCTGCTCGCTCAGGCCGACGGTGGAGAAGAGGCACCCGAGGGTGATTCCATCGCCGCCCTCGGGGTCGAGGCTCTCGACGAAGAAGTCCGGGCCCGCGCCGCCATTGAGGGCGCCGAGAGCCGCGCCGGCCTCGACCGCGGTCGCCTGAAGGGTGGCCCCGTCATGGGCGACCCCGAGCTGGAAGCCGTAGACGGCGGAGGAGTTCGTGAGGAGCACGGAGAGGTCGGTGCTCTGCCCCTGGGCGATCGGATCCGCGGTCCCGAAGAAGAGGACCAGCGGAATCACCTCGATGGTGATGGTGGTCCCCACCTGCGCCGGAGTCACGGAGATTCCGGCCGGGACGACGACCGTCTCCACCGGCGGGGCGCCCGCGTCGTCGCAGTAGGAGAGAGTGGCGAAGTCCCCGTCCGCCCCCATGAGCTCGTAGAGCACGGTCAGCGTCTCGTAGCCGGTCCCCGGGGGCAGCGTCGCGGTCCCCAGCAGGCTGATGACGACCCCCTGGGTCACTCCGATGCCGGGCGCCGTCTCCGTGATCCCGACCTGCTCGAAGCCGGGGGGAGCCCCGTTGTTCGAGGTCTGCGTGGTCGAGCCGGAGTTCGCCTCGAGGGGGTGGACGAGGGACGGATCATGGCAGATCCCCTGCGACCAGCCGGAGAGGGGGGCCGCCCCCGGAGCGATGTCCAGGAGACACTGCACAAGGACGGTGTCCCCCGGAGCGCCGGAGAGCCCGGTGCTCATCGAGAGCGTGTAGTCCTGCGCGGAAGCGGAGCCGGCGCCACAGGCGACGACGAAGAGGATGGCGGCGAGAATGCGCGACATCTTGCCTCTCTCTCGCTGCGGCCCCGGTCGGAGCCGCCAGATAGCTGGATGGGGTCCGGACCGGGCTCGCGAGCGGGAGCCGGGCCGAGCCCGAAGGTTCGGATTTTCGGGGTCGCTTCAGACCATCGCCCGGTTGCCCCACCGCCGCGGGAGGCAGGTGGACGCGCTGGACGCGCGGAGCCCGTGAGACCTCTGAAATGGCCCAGAGGTTTCCACACCGCCCCATCATAGCACAGAAGGCACCGATTCCGAGGGGAGCCGGAAAAGAGGGGTTCCCGACGGAAGTCAGGTTCGGGAGGAGTGTCCACCTCCTCGACGCTGAGCCCCGATTCGGGCGGTGACCCCGGGTCGAAGCCGGACCTCTCCGACCCGAGGCCCCCCCCGTTCCGCCCCCCCACCGCCTTTCCGGGACCATCCCGCCAATTCGGCCGACCGGGCCCGCGCCTTGCCCAACTCCCCCTGCACCCCCCCGGACTCCGCCCGGGGCTTCTCCCTCGACCCTGGATTGGACCCCCCATGTCTGCACAGATCCCCGCGAACGGTGCCTCCAACGGAGGCGCACCCCTCACCCAGGGAGGGAGACTGCACCCGGTCGGGGACCTGGCCGGGCGCGGGATCGCGAATGTCCGCCTCATCAGCCAGTCGCAGCTCGACGGAGCGATTCGCGAGGCGGTCTCCACGGAGATCCTCGCCGTCGTGGACGAGCTCCCCCTCTCCGTTTCGGACCGGGAGAAGCTGATCGAGCGCGCCCTCGCTCGTCTCGGAGGGAGCCCCCTCCCCGCCCCGACTCGTACAACCGTTCAAGCCGCGAGCCCCGAGCCTGCCGCGACTCCGGCGATCGACCTAGATGCGCTGAGCTCCCGGATCATCGAGGAGGTCGGGCGGCTCGTGTCGACGAACTGGCGCGACGAGATCCAGAGCGCCCAGGACTCCCAGCGCAGCACGATCGACCGCCTCGAGTCGAGAATCGAGGCGCTCATGGGAGCGCTCGATCAGGTCGAGCGGCTGATGGAGCGGCCGTCCGCCGCCGGCGCCGGCCCCGCCACCCCCGCCAGCAGCGGCGCGCTCGGCGGCATCAAGAACGAGCTCCTCGAGCAGCTCTTCGAGGCGAACCTCGCTCTCCGGGAGCTCGAGGCGGGCGAGGATCAGTGAGCTCCGAACCGGAGCCCCCCACCCAGCGAATCAGGAACTTGGACCCGGGCCCTCGGGCCCCGAACGGACAGTGAGGAGAAGGATGAACCCCGAAGTGGACCTCCAGCCGGAGAGCAAGAAGAGCACCAGCAGCGAGCAGGCCGTCAAGGCCGTCAAGGCCGAGAAGACCCCGAAGACCGAGACGAAAGGAGCCGACGTGAGTGTCGACCCCTCAGCCACCGCCACCGACGTCCTCTACGTCGGAATCGACCTGGGCACCTCCCGCTCCGCGGTCGCCGCGAGCAACGGGGTCCGCGACCTCGTCGCCAGCGTGGTCGGCTACCCCAAGGACAACATCTCGACGAAGCTGCACGGGACCCGAACGAAGTTCGGGGAGGACGTGCTCAAGCACCGCCTCGCCCTCGATGTGGTGTGGCCGCTCGCCGACGGGAACCTCACCTTCACCGACCTCCAGGGAGACGACCGGGCCCGGTCTCGCCGCGCCGCTGAGGAGCTGATCGCGCAACTGCGAGTCATGGCCAGTCCCGTCGCCGACCAGAAGGTCTACGCCGTGATCGGCGCCCCCGCCGAGGCGACCAAGGCGAACAAGCAGGCGATCATCGACATCGCGCGGGACGCCGGCTTCGACTCGGTCATGGTGGTCTCGGAGCCGTTCGCGGTCGCCTACACCGTCGACGCTCTCGAGAGCGCGATCGTGATCGACATCGGCGCCGGCACCATCGACCTCTGCCGCATGTCGGGCACCCTGCCCAGCGCCGAGGACCAGATCACCGTCTTCAAGGCGGGGAACTTCGTCGACGAGGAGATCGCCAAGCGTCTCCGCGCCAGCCACCCCGAGGCCCAGTTCACGATCAACATGATCAAGAAGGCGAAGGAGAAGTTCTCGTCCGTCACCGATCATGCTCAGCGGGCGATCGTGAACTTCCCCGTCAACGGCGTCCCCACCGACATCGACATCTCGAGCGAGGTGCGGGAGTCGGTGAACCTGATCGTCCCGGGGATCGTCGAGGGCATTCGCAGCCTGGTGTCGAGCTTCGACCCCGAGTTCCAGGCGATGATCCGTGACCGGGTCTTCGTCGGCGGCGGTGGCTCCCAGATCTACGGCCTTCGCGAGGCGATCGCGGAGGGAATGGAGGCGATCGGCGGCGGCAACGTCATGCTCGTCGACGAGCCGGTCTTCGCCGGAGCGAACGGCGCGCTCAAGCTCGCCCGTGAGATGCCGGTCCAGTACTGGGAGAAGCTCCGCAACAGCTGAGCGCTCTCCTGGGAACGGAGCACCCGGAGAAGAGGGATGGGGCCGCGGCCTCGTCCCTCTTTCCGCATCCCGGGAACTCCCCGGCATCAATCCGTGCGAGGACGGCGTCGGAGATCCTCCACGATTCGCGCGAGGTGCCCCGCCACCCGGGAGAGCTCCTCCTCGGTGGTGGACGGCGCGGCGGAGAGCCGGATCGCCCCGCGGATCTCCCGATCGGGGACCCCCATGGCGGCGAGGACGTGGGACGGCTCCCGAGCTCCCGAGGAGCACGCTGACCCGCTCGAGGCCGCGACCCCCTCCAGGTCGAGGCGGACGAGGATCGTCTCGGCCAGGCAGTCGGCCACGGCGATGGAGACGCAGGTCGGGAAGGCCCCCTCGGGAGAGAGCACCCGCACCCCGTCGATCCCTGCCAACTCCGCCCGGAACCGCCCCAACCGCTCCGCGAGGCCACGGTCGGCCCAGAGCGGCGCCTCCTGATCGAGGGCGGCCAGCGCGCCCATTCCGATGATCGCGGGGAGATTCTCCGTTCCGGCGCGGACCTTCTTCTCCTGTGGACCCCCGCGGAGGAGAGGGTCGAGGAGGACCCCCCGGCGCACCCAGAGCGCGCCGACCCCGGTGGGACCGAAGGACTTGTGGGCGGTGATCGTGGCGAGGTCGACCCCCAGCTCGGGGATCGTGTCAGGGAGTCGGAAGAAGCCCTGTGCCCCGTCGGTGTGCACCAGCGCGCCCTGCTCGTGAAACCACGCGGCCCAGTCCGCGAGAGCCTGGATCGTGCCGACCTCGTTGTTCACCCACTGGATGGAGACGAGTGCGCCTTCGAACTCCGCTCCCCGCTCACGGATCGACCGATCGAGGCGACCCTCTCCATCCACGGGGAGCTCCCCCCCCGGCGCTCCGGCGGCCCAGCGCCGTCGCGCGGCCTCACGGACGCTGGGGTGCTCGATCGCGCTGATGAAGAGGGGCTGCTCCGGCTCCGCCACCCCGAGGAGCGCGAGGTTGTTGCTCTCGGTCCCGCCGGAGGTGAAGGTCAGCTCGGACGGATCGACGGCGAGCCGCCCCGCGAGCTGCTCGCGGGCCCGCTCGAGGCGGGACCGTGCGTCCCGTCCCGCCCCGTGCAGAGAGGAGGGATTCGCCGGGGCTCCCCGCTCCAGCTCCTCGACCATCACCCGGGCGACCCGGGGATCGAGCGGGGTCGTCGCGTTGTTGTCGAGATAGATCATCCGCCCCGGCCCCCACTCAGGGAGACGCGCGCCGCACCAGCCCCGCGAAGGGGGAGGCGGGCGGCCACGCGCGCCCATCGGTGATGAAGGCCGCCGGGTCCTTGTCGATGGCGACGCGCCACTCGTCCCCCTCGCGCTCGAGCCAGAGAGCGTGAACGAGGAACTCCTCCGGCCAGATCACCTCAAGGATCACCGCCGCGTACTCGCGAGTCGGATCCCCGCCCGGACGGAAGGCCTGCCACCCGTCGTACTGCTCCGCCTCGACGATCCACTCCTCGATGGTGTGCCCGCTCCATGTCCCGTACTGGATCGCGAGGGCCATCGCCGTCTGTGAGTTCTGCTCCCGCCACGCCTCGGTCATGCAGGCGTGGACCGCGTCCCACTGCTCCGCCTCGACGGCGTAGCGGAGCATCCGGACCGCGTGGGCGGGAGTGGACCGGTCGAAGAACTTCTCCGCCCGGGGCGCGGGCGCCCCGCAGCAACCGGACACGACAGGGCAGAGCAGCATCAGGAGACCGACGAGGAGGGCTCCTCGACGGGCCGGACCGCCCCGAGACCCCCGGGGAGGAGTGATCGAGGGCCCGCGCCGCCTCCTCACTGGGCGAGAGCACCCGCCGAGTGGATCTCCGAGGCCTCAAGGACCGCGTCCCGACCGGCCCGCAGGTAGCGGGCCTTGCCGGTGACCGGGTTCAGGACCCAGAGGTAGTTGGTGAGGTTCCGCTCACTCAGCTGGAATCGCACCTGCTCCGGCGGGAACTCGGTCGGATCGACCTGATGCACCGCGGAGCGCACGAGCGCATCCTCGCGGCCATCCGGGAAGAGCATGAACTGGACGCGACCGGTCGGGCGGTGGATCGCCCAGAGATTCCGGCGGAAGGTGAAGTACTGGTAGTCCCCCTCCACGCTCATCCCCCCGCTCTCCACGCCCTCCTGGGCGAAGAGGCCGGTAGGCAGCGGGAAGCGGTCCCCGCCTCCGGGGGAGAGCAGGCTCCCGAGAATCACTCCCACCGCCACGAGCAGGACGCTGCGGCCGATGGGGCTCGGACGAAGGGCCGGGCGCATCGCCGACCTGTCAGACTTGGTCATCATCATCTCCTTCGGATTCGGGGTCGGCTCCCCAGCTCGAGAGGAACTCAACCTCCTCGATCCCATCGGCTCCGGCCGAGGGGGTCGAACCTTCGAGGATCAGGTCCGCGGGCTCGAGATGCGAGACGTCCTGGACCTGATCGAAGACGTCACGGGTCACGTGTATGTCGACTCGGTTCTTCAGCGCCAGCACCAGACAGTCACTCGGGCGGGCATCGATCCGAACCTCGTTCCGGCGGCCGACCCAGGCATGATTCTGCTCCGTCACCTTCTGGTCGAGGACGAGCGTCGCGCAGAAGGCATTCTCGACGATCTGCGTGATGACCACCCGCCGGACCTCGAGATCGAAGCCGATCAGGATCGAGTGGACGAGGTCATGGGTGAGCGGACGCTCGGCGCGGGTTCCCGTCAGCTCGCGACGGATCGCCTCCGCCTCGAAGGGACCGATGAAGACCACGAAGGACTTCTCCTCGTTGCCGAGGAGCACGGCGGCGCCGTGGGCGGTCGGCCCGATGAGCTTCTGGATCTCGACTTCGACCAGGTCCACCACGGGCGACCTTTCGCGGAGCCCTGGCGTGGGACCCCGGCAGTGCCGTGATTCTAGCCCGCAGTCATCACGCAGGTCGAGGGAGATTCGTCGGAAAGCCCGATTGGAAGAGGGCTTGAGACCTCAGGTCGTGGCCGGGGGATCGAGCAGCGGCTCCAACCACGCGGCGTGGGCGGGGTGACCGGCGACGAGGTCCAGGGGAGCATCGGTGGGATCGGACCCGAGGAGCGGAGCCCAGGAGTCGATGGGCCCTCGTCCCGCGCTGGAGCGCAGCCATGCCCCGGACTCGGAGAGGATCAACCAACCCGCGGCGACATCGAAGCTCCGCGTCCTCCCCCAGGCCCCCGCGCCGAGGATCCCCCGTGCGATCCAGGCGAGCTCGAGCGCGGTCGCGCCGAGGAGTCGGTCCTTCGCCCCCGGTGGGAGGTGCCCACGCCACCCCGGGCGGGAGCGGCGCCAGCGACGAGAGGCGGCGACGAGCTGGCTGGGTGGGGTTCCGCGCAGGTCGATCGGCATCCCCTCCACCGTCGCGCCCCCCCCTGCGATCGCCTCGTAGATCTCCCCTCGGACCGGATCGGTCACCCAGCCGAGCACCGGTCGGCCCTTGCTGAAGTAGGCGAGACTGGTGCCGTACCAGGGAAGTCCCTGGCGCAGGTTCGAGGTCCCGTCGATCGGATCGATCAGCCACCCCTCCCCGACCCACTCCCCCTTCGGCGGGAGCTCCTCTCCCACCACGGGGTCATCCGGAAACCGTCGGGCGACCGCCTCATGAAAGCGGAGCTCGAGGTCGGCATCGAGGTCGTGGCGGACCGGCGGGGCGGTCGCGCGCAGATCGGCGAGGAAGCGGCGGGCATGGGCCCGGCCGAAGAGAACCCGCGGATCGGGGCTCACCGCGGTCCCTGTCGGAGCGCGGAAGCCTCGAGCGCGACGAGCCCCGGGAGGTCCTTCCCCTCCAGATACTCGAGCGCGGCTCCCCCTCCGGTGCAGACGTGGGAGACCCGCTCGGCGATGCCGAAGCGCCGGGCCGCCGCCGCCGTATCGCCACCGCCGACGACCACCCGCGCCGGATGGTCGGCGAGGAGCTCCGCGAAGCTCCGGGTTCCTTCCGCGAACGGCGCCTTCTCGAAGACTCCCGGCGGGCCGTTCCAGAAGATCGTGCGAGCCCCGTGCAGGGCCCTCGCCGCGAGATCGATCGTGCGCGGCCCGATGTCGAGGATCATCCCCTCGACCTCCCCGGTCTCGAGGTCGACGACGGTCCCCTCCGGCTCATCGAGCCCTGCGGCCACGACCCCATCCACCGGAAGCACCCATCGGGCCTCCCCGGAGTGCTCGAGGAGCTGACGGGCGAGCTCCACCGCCCCCTCTTCGACCCGGGATCCCCCGACCCGGACCCCCTTCGCCGCGAGGAAGGTGTTCGCCATGCCGCCGCCGACGACGAAGCCGTCGACGAGGTCGCGAAGCCTCTCGACCACCCCGATCTTGTCGCTCACCTTCGCCCCTCCGAGGATCACCCAGTACGGTCGGGCCGGGCGCCCTCGCAGGTCGGAGAGGACCTCCAGCTCCCGCTCCACGAGGAGACCTCCGCAGGCGGGCAGTCGCTCCGCGACCCCGACGACCGAGGCATGGGCGCGGTGGCAGGTTCCGAAGGCATCGTTCACGAAGTGCTGAAGACCGGACACGAGCTCGTCCGCGAAGGTGGGGTCGTTCCCCTTCTCCCTCGGATCGAAGCGGAGGTTCTCGAGGAGGCCGACCTCCCCCGGTCCCACCTCTCCGAGGAGCCGCTCCCGGTCGGGACCGGTCGGCATTCCCCCGGTGAAGTGAACCGGTACGGCGGCTCCCCGGGCGGCGAGGAGGCCAGCGAGCTTCTCGGCAACCGGGGCGAGGGAGAGGGCGGGATCCGGACCGGTCGGGCGACCGAGGTGCGAGCAGAGCACGACCCGCAGGCCCGCCGAGACGAGGGAGCGCAGGGTGGGCAGGGAGGCGACGAGACGCGTCTCATCCGTGACCGACGGCGGAGAGCCCCCGAGGGGAGCGTTCAGATCGGAGCGGACAAGCACCGCGTCCCCGGGCTGCGCGCGGGCGATGAGATCGGTGAGGTTCAGCATCCTTGGCGCCTCTCGTCCGTGGTCGAGACGCCAACGCCTCGGGAGCGAGGGCTCGGCGCGCTCAGCGCAGGTGCCGGAAGGTACTCCGCATCGACGCCCAGGAGAAGGGCTCCACGAAAGTCCGCGCGTCGCTCGCGACGGTCCCGAAGCTCCCCTTCGGGCCATTCTGGAAGAGGTCGGCGGTCCGTCGCACATCGTCCCAGCCGGTCCCCCGGTCGAGGAGGGAGACGGTCCGCTCCAGCCCGCGCGACCCCATGTCGCTCCCTGCCGTGAGGAGCTCCCAGGAGGAGCTCGGACCCACGCTGCGACAGCCGGTCACGCCGAGGAGGATGAGCGCGGGGAGCAGCGCCCTCAGGACGCGAGTGTTCAGTGGGAAGGGTCGCAGGGTCATGAGGCCTCCGGTCGCAATGGGGCTGGGTCCGGTCTCGGGGGCGGCGAAGCCGGGCGGTCCTCGTCGGCGGAGATCCTCTCCGCGATCCTCGCCCGCCAGCTCCGCCGGACGAGGGGGAAGAGGAGCAGGCGGAGGCCGGAGACGAGGGTCTCGCCCAGGACAACCACAAGGGTTCGGAGGATCGTCAGCCGGGCCCCGAGGCTCGGCTCCGGTCCAGGGACGGGTCGGCGGTTCAAGGCTCGGACCTCTCCGTGGTGCGGATCGCTCCTGTTCGAGGATACCCCACGATCGTCGGGGTGTCCCATCGACCTCAGCGAGGCGCCTTCTCCGGGAGGGGCTTCGCCCCCAGCTTCCGGAAGAACGTCATCTTCCGCAGCCTGCGATCGAGCTCCTCGATTCCCGCGTGGTAGGCGCTCCGCATACCCCTCTCCTTGTCCACCCGGCTGGCCAGCTTGAACTCCTGGGAGAAGCGAAGGGTGCCCACCCGACGCAGCGAGCCATCCGGGTTCCGCTCCCCAATGCCCACGTCCACCTTGCACTGATAGATGTTCGTCAGCGGGAGGTTGTAGAACTGGACCTGCTTCAGGAAGGCGGTGCGGATCTTCACCTCCATCACGTAGGGGGTCTTCGTGGGGTCGAAGCCCGGCGCAGCCTGGATCGGCTTCGTGAGCGTGCGACAGAGAGAGCCGATGACGTAGGCCGCCCCGGAGTTCTCCACGGGATCACGACCGATCCGCTCGTCCAGCTTGATCGCCATGGCAGCACTGCTGGAGGGGAGAGGCGGGAGGGACGGCTTCCGCGCCGGAGGGCGGGAGACGGCTGCGGGGTCGAGGTCCTTCGCTCCCCCCACGTCGACCGACTCGACCTCCTTGCGCTTCGCCTCGAGCTCCGCGGAGCCGTCGAGGTACCAGCCCCCCGCGTACCAGACATACCCGAGCTTCTCCCGGGCCACGCTGTTGTGGCTGTCGATCTCCACCACACGCTTGTAGAGGGAGGCAGCCTCCCCCTCGAGTCCCTCGGACTCGCAGAAGCGTGCGAGGGCGAGATGGCCGGCGGCGTCGCCGTCGTCAAGCTTGCGGAGTCGCTCCTGGTACTCGTCGTAGCTGGTCCTGGACCTCTCGTGTTCCTCGATCTCGGATCGATCGATCGTGACGATGCCAGCGGCCGTGCGGATGCTGACGAGGTCGCCGATCTCCCGGACGATCGAGCCCTCCAACTCCCGGCCGTCCTTCAGCCGGAAGAGATCCGCGAGCAGGGGGCCGCTCCCCAGAACGCAGAGCAGCAGGCCCAGCCCGAGGAGGGTGACCGGAGGGGCGCCGGGTCTTCGATCCTTCATGGCTCTCCTTCGCGTGGGGCGCGGTCGGGCGGAGATCGCGCGGGGTCGGCCTCGAACCGACGGAAGCGGCTCCCATCGGGTGAACCCCGAATTCGCCGCCGGGTCGCACCGTCCCTCACCCCGCGCGGCGGGGCTCGGGGAACGGACGATCTGCCCCGGAGTCGAAACTCCTCTGGTACGAT
This sequence comes from Pseudomonadota bacterium, assembly GCA_017859655.1. GTDB lineage: Bacteria > Planctomycetota > UBA8108 > UBA1146 > UBA1146 > JAFMMO01. The sequence goes on from JAFMMO010000017.1 coordinate 12,741, forward strand.
CCTCAGGCCAGCATCGCTGGAAACGGGCCGGGAAAAAGCGGATCGCGGGAATTCCCCCCGTCTCCCCGGAGGTATCGCCCCGCCCCTCGAGATCGGAGAGGCCCTTGCCCCGTCCCTGCGGCGATTCTGCTCATGACCTCCCGTGCGGCCGTCATCCGCGGCTCCCGGCCCTTCTGATGCTGCTCGCCCTGATGCCGCTCGCGTGCAGCGGCGAGGGAGCCCCCGGCGAGGGGTCCTCCGGCCTCCCCGCTTTCCGCCCCGCCGGCGCTGAGCTCGGCTTCTCCTTCACGCATGTGAACGGGATGAGCGGCGAGCGCTACTTCTGTGAGATGGTCGGACCGGGGGGGGCGCTCTTCGACGCCGATGGGGACGGGGACCTCGATCTCTTCATCACCCAGGGCAGCTCCCTCGGAGGGGTTCCCCTGGCGGAGTCGACCTTCCCGCCGCCGGCGGCGGCCCCCGCCGGAGACCGACTCTTCCTGAATCTCCTCTCGGAGACGGGAGAGCTGCGCTTCGAGGACCGCTCCCGCGCGGCCGGCTTCGCGATCGAGGACTACGGCATGGGCTGCACCGTCGGGGATGTCGACGGCGACGGCGATCTGGACCTCTTCGTGACGAACTTCGGCCCCGATCGGCTCTACCTCAATCGGGGCGACGGCACCTTCGAGGATGGCACCGGGGCCTCCGGCCTCGGCGACGCACGCTGGACGACGAGCGCCGCCTTCATCGATGTCGAGGGGGACGGAGACCTCGACCTCTATGTCTGCTCCTATGTCGACTACACCCTCGAGAACCACAAGCCCTGCTACTCGGAGACGAGCGCCGTCGACTACTGCGGGCCGAGCAGCTACCGCCCCCTGCCGGATCGGCTCTATCTCAACCGCGGCGATGGGACCTTCGAGGACGGCAGCGAGGCCTCCCGGATCGGGAGCGAGGTCGGCGCCGGGCTCGGGCTCGCCACCGCGGACTTCGACGGGGACGGCCTCCTCGACATCTATGTCGCGAACGACGGGACTCCGAACCACCTCTGGAGAAACCGCGGAGACGGGACCTTCGAGAACACCGGCCTGCTCGCCGGTTGCGCCTACAACCGGGACGGCCGGGCGGAGGCGAGCATGGGCGTCGAGGTCGCGGACTTCGACGCGGACGGGGATCCCGACATCTTCCTCACGCACCTCACCGACGAGACGAACACCCTCTACAGCAACGATGGGCGGGGCACCTTCGAGGACCTCTCCGCCCGCAGCGGGCTCGGGGTCCCGAGTCGGGCGTATACCGGCTTCGGAACGGCGACCCTCGACTTCGATCAGGACGGGGATCTCGACCTCTTCATCGCGAACGGCGCGGTGAAGACGGTCGAGGAGCTCGCCGCACGCGGAGACCCGTACCCCCTCCACCAGCCGGACCAGCTCTTCAGGAACGACGGTGGAGGGGCCTTCGAGGAGGTCCCCCCCGAGGAGGCGCCCTTCCTCCTCCCACCGGCGGTCGGGCGGGGGCTCATCGCCGGCGACATCGACGGAGATGGCGCCTGTGATCTGGTGGTGCTCAACAACAGCCAGCCCGCGCGGCTGCTCCTCGGCCGCCCCCCCGCCCCGGACTCCTGGGTCGGGTTCGATGTGCGCAGCGCCGCGGGAGGTGCGCCGCTGCTGGGAGCGAAGGTCCGCCTGAGGTTCTCCTCGGGGGGTACCCTCGAGCGGCGCGTGCGGGTCGCGGCCAGCTACCTCTGCGCGAATGATCCTCGCCTCCTCTTCGGGCTCGCGAACGCGGGTCCGGGCCCGATCACCGGCGAGCTGATCCTGAGCGATGGTCGGCGCATCGCGCTCGGCACGATCGAGCGAGGCCGCTACCACACCATCCTGCCCCCGCCCGCCTCGAGGTCGCCGCGATGAGTCAGGATCGAGCTCCGTCCCTCCTCCTCGTCCTTTGGATCGTCAGCGCCCTTCTGCCCGGATGCGACACCGACGGATCCCCCCCTCCGCCGACCGAGGCCGCGGCCTTCCCCTGGCCGGAGCTCGATGGCGTCGAGGCCGATGTGCGCGAGCACCTCATCGAGACGCGCGCGACCCTCGAGTCCGCGCTCTCGGCGGAAGCGGACTCCCTCTCCCTCGGGCAGGCCTTCGGGGAGGCGGGCATCGTCTACCACGGCTATGCCCTCCGAATGGCCGCACGCAGCGCCTACTCTCGCGCGGAGGCCCTCGATCCGCGAAGCGCACGCTGGCCGTACCTCCGTGGACACACCCTCCGGGTCGGGGAGGATGTGCAGGGCGCCGTCGAGGCGTTCCGCAGCGCCCTCGATCGGGATGCGGGCCTCGTCGCCGCGTGGATCGCCCTCGGGGAGGTCCTCTTCGATCTCGACCGGACGGAGGAGGCGGAGGCCGCCTTCCTGCGCGCCCGCGAGCTCTCGCCGGGCACCGCGGCCGCGCATGCCGGCCTCGGTCGCGTTCGGCTGGAGCGGCGCGATCACGCCGCCGCGGCCCGCTCCCTCGAGGAGGCTCTTCGGCTCGCGCCGCAGGCGAGCGCGTACCGGTATCCCCTCGGGCTCGCCTACCGAGGACTGGGAGACGACGAGCGCGCCATCGCCGAGATGGAGCAGCGGGGGATGCTGGCCGCCCCCCCCGAAGACCCGCACCTCCAGCGGGTGCGGGAGGCCCCGGCCGGATGGAGGGTCCACCTCCGACGCGGAACCAGCCTCTTCACCGAGGGTCGATTCGACTTCGCCCTCGAGGAGTTCGAGCAGGCGGTCATCTCCGCTCCCGATGTCGCCACGGTCCGCCTGAATCTCGGGACCGCTCTCGTGCGCGTCGGTCGGGCGGGCGAGGCGCTCCCCCACTTCGAGGCGGCCGCCCAGCTCGACCCCGGCGCCGCGCTCCCCTGGTTCAATCTCGGGGTGCTGGCCGGGCGAGCCGGACAGGACCTCCGCGCGGTCGAGTACTATCGTCGGGCGGTCGAGTGCGACCCCGGCCTGCACGACGCCGACTTCAATCGTGGAAACGCCCTCCGCCGACTGGGCCGGTTCCGGGAAGCCGCCGAGGCCTACGAGGGAGTCGTGCGGCAGGCACCTCAGCGCACGGAGGCCCGCCTCGGGCAGGCGCTCGCCCTCGCTCGCGAGGGAGAGGATCCCGCCGCTCGGCGGGTGCTGGAGGCGGCGCTGGCCCTCGACGCGGAGGACCCGGGCGTCCGCAACGCCCTCGCCCGGCTCCTCTGCACGGGCGCCTCCCCCGTCGACGCGCCCCGCGCCTTCGAGCTCGCGCGCTCCCTCGTCGAGGAGGAGAGCTCCCTCGAACACGTCGAGACCTGCGCAATGGCGTACGCCGCCCTCGGGCAGCGTGAGCTGGCGGTGGAGCTGCAGGAGAAGGCGCTGGCCGCCGCCCGCGGGGCCGGCCTGGACCTCGAGGTTCGGGTGCTCGAGGAGAACCTCGCGCGCTACGCGCGAGGTGAGACCGCCGAGCGCGGCTGGACGGTCGAATCACCCGTCCTCTCCCCTCCCTCCCTCCGCTCCCACTCCCCCGCTCCGGCGGAGGCGGCGGGGGACGGGGAGTGACGGGGACGGAGCCTCAGTCTCCCCCGGCGGGAGACCCGGTCCCAGAGCTCTGCCCCGGGCCCTCCGGGGCATCGTCGTCCCCGGCCGCGGGCGGCTCCGGAAGCCAACGGACGTCGCTCAACGAGGCGATCGCCCGCACCTCCTCCTGACCCAGGGGGAGCGTCACCTCGTCCTCGTCGAGCTCGCCCCCCGGGCTCCCGAGCCCGATCGTCTCTCCTGCGTCGAAGCGCCACAGACCATCCTCGACCACGAAGCGGAACTGGTAGCGCATCGGGATCTCCCGCGCGCCGATGCGCGCGCGCAGGATGTCGACATTCACCCCGAGCGGCGCGAAGCCGCCCTCACGGACCGGGACGAACTCCCGATAGGTGACGATCATGCGGGGCGCGCCATCCGCACCGCGGACCGTCTCCCGGCTGGGGAGACCGGATGCGGGATCGAGCTCGAGCTCGACCGTCTCCCCATCGCTGACGGTGCCGGACCAGTAGGCGATGTTGAGGATCCCGATCCCCACCTCGAGGATCGTCCGGGGGGGAAGGCGATAGAGGATCCGTCCCCCTTCCTCGGAGTCCACCCAGCGCGGAGCGCAGGCCGTCGGGTCGAGGAGCAGCAGGTCCAGGGGGAGCTCGCACCGGACCGCTCGGTCGAGGGCGTAGCTCCAGTAGAGGAGCGGACCCAGGTCGCGATCGGAGACCTGGATCGAGACGCTCTTCTCCGACCCCACGAAGAGGTTCTGAATGTGGATGGTGTAGCGGAGGGTCCCCGGAGTGGGGAACTCCGGGCGAGGGCACCAGGGAGCGAGCCGCTCCCCGAGCTCCACGATCTTCTCGCCCACCGGATCCTCGGGGTTGGCATCGCGCAGCGCGCGACGTGCCGCGGAGATCGCCGCGGCGTCGGCGTAGCGCCGGAAGAGCAGGCGACGGAACTCCGTCTTCCGCCCCCCATCGAGGAGCTCCTCGAGGAGCACCTCAGCGGTCCGCTCGTACACTCCGAGGAGCAGCTCCGCCTGACGGGTGCTGCGGCCGGTCGCCCGGGAGAACGCCGCGTTCGCCGCCTGCCGACCGCGATTCAGCAGGGAGCGGGCCGCCGCCTCATCCATGACCTGGGCGGCGCTCCCCGACTCCAGCTCCTCCGGGCCGTCGTCGAGCAGACGGACGAGGCGCGGAACGACCCGGGGATCATCGAGGGCGCTGAGGGCGAAGACCGCCGCCTCGCGACGATCGAGGTCCTCATCGTCGAGGAGCGAGAGGAAGAGGTCCGCCGCCCGATCCGGAAATGCTCCGAGGACTCCGTTGGTGATCCGCACCCGGAGGGATCGGTAGGAGTGACCGAGCGCGTCGACGAGGAAGGGGAGCTGCCGGGGGTCGGGGTCCGCCAGGAGGGCCTCGGCGGCCTCCCCCCGCTCCGCGATGCTCCCGGAGCGGAGCGCCTCGATCGGCTCCGCCCACCACTCGGGGAGCGGATCATCGGGCTCACCATCGTCCGTCTTCACGGCAGCCGGGAGGGCGGGTCCGGGGGGATCTCCACGGCCGGGAGTTCCACGCCCGAGGGTCTCACCGGCGAGACAGGTCGAGGCGGGGGCCGCCGCGATCAGCAGGGCGATGATGCCGGCACCGACGGCGCCGGACCAGGATCGGGGAGGACGAAGGGACACGGCGACTCCTCGGTCGGGAGGACCGGGGTTCGCGCCGCCGATCCCCGCAGGGGCAGGGACCCATCGGATCAGGAGCCCCCCCTTGCGCGCAACCGAAATCCGGCGGACGGGGCTCAGGCGGAGCCGATCGCATCCGCCGGAGAGAGCCCGGCGCCATGGAAGGTCGCCCCGGATGCGGCCAGATCGACGAGCAGCTCGCTCGGGGTCCGCGCTCCGCCCCGAGCTTCGATCCGCGCCACGATCGCCGAGAGCCCGGAGTCATCCGCGTGACGGAGGAGCCCCCCCCGGAAGGGCGGGAAGCCGGTCCCCATCACCATCGCGAGGTCGACCGCCTCCGCCGTTTCGACGATGCCCTCGTCGAGGCAGTGGGCCGCCTCGTCGACCATCGGATCGACGAGCGTGGTGATGATCTCCTCATCGGAGCGGTCCGCGGCGCCGACCCTCGGCAGGAGCTTCGACACGTCCGCGCTCCAGGTCGGGGATTTCCCGTCGTGTCGATAGAAGCCCCGACCGGACTTGCAACCGAGCCATCCTTCCGCCGCCATCGCCTCGAGGAGCGGGCTGGGGGCGACCCGGTCCCCGAACGCCTCGTGCAGGGTCCGAGCGACCTCCACCCCGATGTCCACCCCGACCTCATCGATGAGGCGCAGGGGCCCCATCGGCAGCCCGAAGCCGCGGGCCACCGCATCGATGCGTGGCCCCGGGACTCCCTCTTCGAGGAGACGCACGGCGGCATCGAGGTACGGCATCAGGAGTCGATTCACGACGAAGCCCGGGGAGTCCTGCACCACGACCGGGTACTTGCCCAGGGCCTGGGCGAGACCGATCGCGCGGGAGACCGCCCACGGCGCGGTCCGCTCGCCCGCCACCACCTCGACGAGGGGCATGCGGGGCACCGGATTGAAGAAGTGCAGTCCGACGACCCGCTCGGGAAGCTCGGCCGCGGCCTGCAGCTCGGAGACGCTGAGCGCGCTCGTGTTGGTGAGGAAGAGGCAGTCCTCCCGGAGCGACGGCTCGATCTCCCGGAGCGCCCGCTGCTTGATGTCCATGCGCTCGACGATCGCCTCCAGCACGGCATCGCAGCGCCCGAAGCCCTGGAGGTCGGTCGTGTGCGTGAGGCGCGCGAGGAGCTGCTCCTGCTCCCTCGGCGTCCGGCGTCGACGCCTCACCTTCCTCTCCCCGTCCCGGGCGATCTGGCCCAGACCCCGCAGGAGCGGACCCTCCTCCAGATCACGGAGACGAACCGAGAGTCCCCGGTCGAGGGCGACGCTCGCCACTCCCGCGCCCATCACGCCAGCCCCGAGGATCCCGAGCTGGGCACCGGCCGGCCAGCGCCCCTCCGGCCCCTCCGCGGGTCCATCGAGCTTCCGAGCCCGCTCCGAGGCGAAGAAGACGCCGACGAGGTTTTTGCAGACAGGGGACACGACGAGCTCTCCGACCACCCGCGCCTCCTCGGCGAGCCCCTCGGCGAGGGGGCGGGTGGTGGCCGGGATCACGAGGTCGATCGCGGCGAGAGGCGCCGGGTAGTGCCCCCCGGTGCGCGCGAGGACCCCCTGTCGGGCCTTCTTCGCGATCCACGCCCGCCCGAGCGCCGTGCCGGCGATCGCGCGCTCGATGAGGGACCCGCGGGCGCGCTGTCGATGCCGCCGAACGCCCCGCCCCCCGTCCGCGAGGAGACCGACCGCCGCGCGGAGTCCGACCTCGATGGCACCCTCGGAGGGGACCACCGCATCGACCACCCCGCTCTTAAAGGCCGCGCGGGCCGGCAGCCGAGTGCCGGAGAGGATCAACGGGAGCGCCTTCGGGATCCCGATCAGCCGAGGGAGACGCTGGCTCCCCCCGAATCCGGGGATGATCCCGAGCTGCACCTCGGGGAGCCCGATCCGTGTCCGGGGGTCGTCGACCGCGATGCGATGGGTGCACCCCAGCGCGAGCTCGAGACCGCCTCCGAGGCAGGTCCCCCGGATCAGGGCGATCGTCGGGAAGGGAAGCTCTCCGAGCTTCCCGAAGACCCGCTGGGCGGTGCTCGCGAGGGCCGCCGCCTCCTCGGGATCGGTGAGGGCGCCGATCCGCTCCACATCCGCTCCCGCGATGAAGTGCCCATCCTTGGCGCTCGAGAGGAGCACCAGCTTCACAGCCGACTCCACCGCGATCCGGTCGAGGAGGCCATCGAGCTCCTCGATGCTCTCCCGGGTCAGGGCGTTCGCGGCGCTCTCCCCGTCCGCGACGAGGTGAATGACCTCGCCCCGCTCGACCTCCGGGGCCGGCCCGGATCCGGTGTGGGAGAGTCCCCCTCGATACCAGCTCCAGTAGCTCATGCCGCCATCCCTTCCAGGACCACCGCGCCCCCCTGGCCGCCGCCGATGCAGAGGGTCGCGAGGCCGAAGCCCCCTCCCTTGCGCCGAAGCTCATGGAGCGCGGTCAGGACGAGCCGCGCTCCGGTCGCCCCCACCGGATGACCGAGGGCGATCGCGCCTCCATTCGGGTTCAGGAGGTCGGGATCGACCGTCCCGATCGGCGCGCCGAGCCCGAGGGTCTCGGCGAAGCTCCGGGACTCGAAGGCCCGACAGCACGCGAGGGCCTGCGCCGCGAATGCCTCATTCAGCTCGATCGTCGCGAGGTCGGAGAGCCCGATCCCCGCCTCGGCGAGCGCCGGAACCGTGGCGTGAACCGGTCCGAGCCCCATCCGATGGGGATCAAGCCCGCGGTAGGCGTGGCCGCGGACCCAACCGAGGGGGGTGTGACCGAGCGCCTTCGCCCGCTCCGCCTCCATGAGGAGCAGCGCGACCCCGCCGTCGGTCACCGGGCAGGAGTTCCCCACCGTGACCGAGCCGTAGCGGCGATCGAAGTAGGGTCGGAGCTTCCCGAGGGCCTCCATGCTCTGCGTCTCCCGCGGACCCACATCGGTGGTGACCCGCTCCGCGAGTCGCGGGGGCACCGCCAGAGGAGCGATCTCACCCGCGAGCCGGGCCCGGGCGGCAACCGCGCGACGGTGGCTCTCGAGGGCGAACGCATCCTGCTCTTCCCGCGAGATGCCGAACTCCCGGGCGAGCCGTTCGGCGGTCAGGCCCATGATCTCTCCGGTGATCGGATCGGTGAGCCCCTCGAGAATCGTGATGATCGGCTTGAAGTCCCGGGGACGGTAGGCGGCGAGGCCGAGCAGGCGCTCCACGAGTGAGCGCGCCCCCGCCAGCGAGGCGGTCTTCCGCGCGAAGGAGCGGGGGTACTGAAGGGGGAAGGCCGACATCGACTCGACCCCACCGACGAGGACCACATCGGAGCGGCCGCTTCGGATCTTCTCGACCCCCTGCGTGACCGCTTCCAGGCCGGAAGCGCAGTTTCGGGCCACGGTGTACGCCGGGACCTCCTGGGGGACTCCGGCGAGGAGCGCGATCACCCGCGCGGGGTTAGCGGTGTCGGAGGGGGATCCCGCGCACCCGAAGATCACCTCGTCGATCTCGCGGGGATCGACGGCGGTCCGATCGAGCAGCTCGCGCGTCACTGCGCGACCGATCTCCCGCACCGAGACCGACTCGAGGGCCCCACCCGCCTTCGCGAAGGGAGTCCTCAGACCATCAACCACGACCACTTCACGGACCATGGGGGCGACCTCTCACCGGGGGGGAGACGGCTGGAGGCGGTCCGGAGGCGGACTTGACAGACGGTCCGCTCACTCGATCCGGACGTAGCGCCCCCCATTCTCCTCGGAGAGCTTCTCCAGAAATCCTTCTTCGGCTCCTTCGAACCCCAAAGTGAAGATCCTGACTCCGCGAAGGTGGTTGATGGCCCGAGTTTCCTCCAGGATCCGCTGCATCAGCTCCCTCGCGTCCCGGGGGAGCCCCGGTCCGGTCAGCCCCACATGGGTCGGAGCGCCGTCGGTGATCAGGTAGACCGTGTCGACCCGGGGATCGAGCAGGGCCTCCTGCAGGGCCCAGTCGGTCACCGTGATCCCTTCCGCCTCGAGGGACTCGACGAAGCCGACCGCGGCCTCCCGGTTCTTCTTCACACCCTCGACGAGCACCTTCTGCCAGGGGAGGACATCGGTCGAGTACGCGATGATGTTGAAGTTCTTGTCCTCGGGGAGTCCGGAGACGACCCCCTTCAGCTCCCGCTTCGCCCGCACGATGCGACGGCGATCCTCCATCATGCGACGCTCCAGGTTGTCGGTCCCCTCCACGCCGGTGCTCCGGCGCAGCTTCTCGAGCTGCTCGGGGGTGAGGGCGTCGCTGCTCATCATGCTGCCGGAGATGTCGAGGACGAAGGCGATGTTTCTCCCCGTGAGCTCCAGTCCGAAGAGGCCGAGGCCGGTGCTCCGCTCCCGCTCCGCGGAGAGGTCCACCTTGGTCGGATCGATCTCCCCGCGATGCGTGTCGTAGTAGGTCCGGTAGGCGACGGCGCTGTGAAGGCTCTGACCGGTGAGCCGTTCGAGCGCATCCCGGATCGAGAGCCAGGTGCGGCCTCGCTCGTCCTCCCCCACTCCCTTGCGCCCCCGCTTCGTCGCCTTCTCCAGCGTCTCCTCCGATTCCCACTTCTCCATCGCCTGGACAAGGGGGGAGATGACGATCGCCTGCTTCGAGTGTCCGAGGGCATGGGCGCCCGCGCGAACCACGGCCGGCGCCGCATCGGTGATCGCGACGAGGGCGAGCTGGACCCCGTCCATCTCGCTGCTCTGCAGGGCGGCGTGCAGCGCGACCGCCCGGGCGGGCCACTCCTTCCCCGCCATCACCTGCGCGGCCAGCACCTCCTTCGCCGCGTCGGAGCGGATCCGCGACAGTTCCCGGGCCGCGCGGATGAAGCACCGGTAGCGGTCGGTCGCGTGATAGTCGTCGGCGTCCTTGCCGTAGATCCGGGAGATCGCCACGGGGATCTCCTTCGCCGCGGCTCCCGGATCCTCGTCGACGAGGGCCGCGAAGCGGCGCGCCAATCCTCCGGAGTCGTGCGCCTTGAGGAGCTGGCCAAGCTCCTTGTCTCCCGCCGGAAGGGGGCGGGCGAGCAGCAGCGGGAGGCTGAGAGCGAGCAGCAGGGTCGGGCGGGGTCTCGCGAGCATGAGGCTTCTCCAGAGAGCGCGGGGGTCATCGGATTGCGGACTTGGACCTTGGCAATCAGCGAACAGGCTCCCTCAGCCGGCGATTGCCGAGTTGCAGCGGCCTCGGGCCGTAACGGAGGCCTCAGGGGACCACCGGGGGCAGGAGAACCCGGCGGGCGGTGAGACTCCTCAGCCTCCGCCGTCCATCCTGCGCTCCCCGGGAGCGTCCGTCGAGCCCCTCTCCCCGGCCTTTGGGGAAGGAGGGGGGAGGCGCACCCGCTCGAGGCGGAGCCCGCTCGAGGTCTCCCAGCGCTCCAGCGTGCCCGGCGCGGCCACCGAGATCCAGAAGAGGCCGCGGATCGGCGCCTTCCGCCCCTGCGACTCGACGACGACGCGCCAGCAGGGAATCACCTCCCCCGCACTTCGAATCGTCTCGCGCCCCACACAGCGGACCGTGGCCCGCCGAACCGGCTCCGGCTCGTCGCCTCCGGCGCGCTCCGGCGCCCAGAGGACCGCCGTGGTGAAGGTCTCCCCGAATCTCCAGTCGACCTTGCGCAGGACGAGGGCGAGCTGGAGCTCCGTCGCGGCGGGGACCGGGAGGCGCTGCGCTTCTCGACGCTCGCCGCGCGCCCAGACGCGGGAGCGCCCCTCCAGCCTCCCTCGCTCGATCGTCTCCCGGCCGAAGGCGACACCGGTCGCGAAGTCGGTCTCCCAGGGGCGATCGAGATGGAAGAGCGCGAGCCCCCCGTGCGGCCCGGAATCGAGGCGTGCGACGATTCCGGTCTCCCCGAGCGGCGTCCAGCGGAGGCTTCGCCGTGCCCCGTCGGCGCTCGTGAACCACTCCGTCACCGTCCGGCCCGTCTCCCGCCCGGCGAACGGTGAGGAGGCGCGAGAGGGCGGCTCCGGCTCCGCACCCTCGCCTCCGGCGATCGAGGTCAGGAGCAGCAACGTCGGGACCAGGAGACCCCACCGACCGATACCCGAGAGGATCACGCGGGAGCCCCTCGCCGGGAGCCGGCGACAGGATCGCTGCCTCCGGGCTCGGTCGCGTCCCCCGCGAGGAGCAGAGGAGTGAGATCGCGGATGAGGCGACGCAGTCCCGGGGCGCTGCGGATCGCGAGGAGGACACCCGGAGCGTAGCAGCCGCGATCAAGGGCGTCGTGCCGGAGGGTGAGGCGCTCTCCCGCCCCGCCGAGGATCACCTCCTGGCTCGCCACGAAGCCGGAGCTCCGAATGCTGTGAATCGGGATCTCACGGGGATCGGCCCCTCTCTCCGCCGCGATGAGCTCCTGCGTGCGAAGCGCCGTGCCGGAGGGGGCATCGACCTTGGAGGGGGGATGGGCCTCGATGATCGTCGCCTCGAGAAGATGCGGAGCCGCCCGTCTCGCGAGCTCGAGGAGGAGCAGTGCGCCGACCGAGAAGTTCGGGGCCACGACCCCGCCGACCCCCGACTCCTCCGCCTTCCGACACGCCGCCTGGACCCGCTCGGGATCGAGGCCGGTCGTCCCGACCACGGGATGGACGGCGAGGTCCAGGGCGCAGTGGAGATGCTCGGCCCCGCACTCCGGGAGGGTGAAGTCGACGAAGACATGGGGAGAGGTCCGACGGAGCACGGCCGCGAGGTCATCCCCGCGGCCCACGGTTCCGACGAGGGACAGGTCCCCCGCCCGCCGGATCGCCTCGCAGACCGGTCGACCGGTTCGACCGCCGGCTCCGGCGACAACCACGCGAAGCGGGGCCTCCGCCATCGGTTCAGCCCCGTATCGCGTCACGGATGATCGAGACGACCTCGTCCGGGCTCACCCGGCGCTGCTCCATCGAGTCGCGCTCCCGGAGGGTGACCGTGCCGTCGCTGAGGGACTCGCCGTCGACGGTGATGCAGAAGGGGGTCCCGATCTCGTCCTGTCGGCGATAGCGTCGCCCGACCGCAGCCTTCTCATCGTAGTAGGTCGGGAACTCCTGCTTCAGCTCTCGGTAGAGAGCCTGAGCATGCTCCGGCATCCCGTCCTTCTTGACGAGCGGGAGCACGGCGGCCTTCACCGGCGCGAGGCGGGGGTGGAAGCGGAGCACCGTCCGGGACTGGAGCTTCCCCGCATCGTCCGGGGCCTCATCCTCGGTGTAGGCCTCGCACAGGAAGGCGAGAGTCGCCCGATCCGCGCCGGCGGAGGGCTCGATCACGTGGGGGAGGAAGCGCTCGTTCGTGACCGGATCCCGATAGGAGAGGTCCTTCCCGCTCCCCCGGTGCACCGGCTTGCCATCCTCTCCCCGTTGGACGGTCAGGGGATTCGAGCTCGGATCGAGCTTCCCCTCCGAGTGACTGCGAAGATCGAAGTCTCCCCGGTGCGCCACCCCCTCGAGCTCGCCGAAGTCTCCTTCGGCGAGGAAGGGGAAGGCGTACTCGATGTCCGCCGTCCCGGTGGAGTAGTGGCTGAGCTCGTCGGCTTCGTGCTCCCGCATGCGCAGGTGCTCTCCCGCGAGGCCGTAGCGGTGGTACCAGGAGAGACGACGGTCCCGCCAGTACCGATACCACTCCGCGCTCTCACTCGGGTGGCAGAAGAACTCGATCTCCATCTGCTCGAACTCCCGGGAGCGGAAGGTGAAGTTGCGGGGGGTGATCTCGTTTCGGAAGCTCTTCCCCACCTGGGCCACGCCGAACGGGATCGAGACCCGGGAGCTGTCGACGACGTTCTTGAAGTTGACGAAGATCCCCTGCGCGGTCTCGGGTCGGAGGAACGCGGTCGCATCCGCATCGACCATCGCCCCCACGTTGGTCTGGAACATCAGATTGAACTCGCGCGGCTCGGTGAGCGTGCCGACCTCCTTGGCGTCGGGCGCGAGGACCTCGCTCGTGTCGCCGAGCTCGTCGAGGCCGAAGAACTCCCCATCCCAGCTCAGCTCCTCCGCGTTCTTGGCGCGGAGCCGGAAGTGCTTCATCGCCCGGGCGGTGGCGATCTCGTGCTCCTCCTCGGCGTCGGCGATGACGGCGATGCAGACGCGCCGCCCCTTCGCCAGCGCCCAGCGGGCCCGGATCTGGTCGAAGCGGTAGCGCTTCTTCGTCTCCCGACAGTCCACCATCTCGTCGTGGAAGAGATCGTAGTGGCCGGAGCACTTCCAGACCTGGGGGTGCATGATGATCGTGCAGTCGAGCCCGACCATCTCGAAGGAGGCCGGGGCGCCCTCGAGGGGTCGGCTGTCGTCGTGGCGACTGACCATGTCCTGCCACCAGGCGTCCTTGACGTTCCGCTTCAACTCGACCCCGAGCGGTCCGTAGTCCCAGCAGCCGTTCATGCCGCCGTAGATCTCGCTCGACTGGAAGAGGAAACCGCGTCGCCGGCAGAGGGAGACGATCTTCTCCATCGTCCGCTCTTCCGTCGGGCTTCGGTCGCCGGCCATGGTGGACTCCCTCCTGGACGAAGGTCCGCGCCTTCGGTCGTGGGTCTCGAAGAGCGTCAGTCTTGAGGAGCGTCGGTCTCGAGGGGCCTCTGCTGCACCGGGGCTCCCTCGGACGCCCGCGACAGTCTAGCAGTCCGCCCCGATCAGTCCTGCCGAATCGGGGGCTCGAGATTCCCTTTGACCGGGTCCTCGGGCCCACCTAGTCTCTCCCCGTCGGCGCTCCTCCGTCGACGACCCGGGGACGGTCGACCCCGGGTCGCGCCGATCCGCGCGAACGGGTCCTCGGTCGGGGGAGCGCGGGCGA
>JAFMMO010000181.1 GCA_017859655.1 Pseudomonadota bacterium
GACCTCCTCTATCGGAACGATGGGGCGGGGCGCTTCGAGGAGGTCGGCGCGACGGTCGGGGTCGGCGCGAGGTCGGGGCGGGGACTGGGAGTCTGGCTCGGGGATCTCGACGGGGACCTCGATGTCGACATCTACGTGGCGAACGACGGCGAGGAGAACGCGCTCTTCCGCAATCGGGGGGATGGGACGTTCGAGGATGACTCCCTCATCAGCGGGGCGGGCTACGACGCGAACGGCGCCGCGGAGGCCGGGATGGGGATCGCGGCGGGGGATGTGGACGGGGATGCACGCGTCGATCTCCTCGTCACGCACCTCTCCTCGGAGACGAACACCCTCTATCTCGCCGAGGGAGGGGGCTTCTACCGCGACGCGACCCGCGCCCGGGGCCTCGCCGCCCCGAGTCTCCCGATGACCGGCTTCGGAACCGCGCTCGCGGACTTCGATCGGGATGGGCATCTCGACCTGGTCGTGGCCAACGGACACGTGATCGACAACATCCATGAGTTCGGCGACCTCTTCGATTACCGACAGCGCGACCAGCTCTTCCGGGGAGGCCCCACCCGCTTCGAGGAGCCGGCGGGCTGGCTCTCGGGAGACCTGCTCCCCGGGGTCGGGCGTGGGCTCGCGGTGGGGGACGCGGATGGCGACGGAGACCTCGACTGGCTCGTCTCGCAGTGCGACGGGCCGGCGGTCCTCTATCGATCGAACGGGGCCGGCGCCGGTCACTGGTTGACGATCCGACTCGAGGCCCGAGGACTCGGACGGGTGGTGGCGGGAGCGCGAGTGGAGGTCCACGGGGAGCAGCGACGCTGGGTCCACGCCCTCGGGAGCGGGGGCTCCTATCTGACGGCGACCGAGCCGGAGGCGACCTTCGGGCTGGGAGCGGACCCCGGCCCGGTGACCGTCATCGTCCACTGGCCGGATGGGTCGCGGGTCGAACGAGCGGCGGTCGAGGTCGACCGGGTCCTCGTCCTGACCGGACCGGACGCGGCGGGCCCGCGGTGACGAAGCGCTCCCGCCCCCTCCTCTCCTGTCCCGCCGTCCCGCCGCGTCTCCGCGGCGGAGTTCACAGGGGCCTGCTCTGCGTCCCTCTCTGTGTTCTTGCTTGCCTCCTCCTCTTCCCGCCGGCCCGCGGTCTTCTTGTCGCCTCTCTTCAGGCCGCCGGTGCACCAAGGGAACGCCCCCTGCCCGGCCCCTCCGCCGCGGGGAGGCGGGGAGGGGATGAGCCGGCGGCGACGCTCCGGGCTCGCCTCGAGGAAGGGAGGGCCGCTCTTGCTCGCGGGGAGCCGGCGCTCGTTCTCGAGCGCCTGGGGGAGAGCTGGGAGGAGGCCCCGGCGGAGGTGCTCCCCCTTCTCCTCGACGCCTGTCGGGAGGGCCGCCTCCCGCGGAAGGGGCGGGCGCTCGTCGAGGCCGCCGGAGCCCGCGGGGATCTCCCTCCCCTCGCGATCGTCGCCATCGCCGGCTGGGAGGCGGAGGAGGGCTTCGTTCTCCGTGCCATCCGGAGGGTCGACGCAGCCCTCTCCGCCCGGGCCCGAAGTCCGGTCCTCTGGTCCGCGCGGGCGCGCCTCGCTCGGGCGGTGGGAGACCCGGCGGTCGCGTATGCCGCCGCAGAGGAGGCGCTCGAGTGCGGGGCCGAGGCCGCCCCGCAGCGATGGATCCAAGGCGCGGCGGCGCTCGAGCTCGGGCGGGGGGAGGAGGGGCGGGCGCTCCTCCGCTCCCTGCTCGCGGATGCGCCCGGGCATCTCGCGGCGCGCATGGCCCTCGCGGGCGATCACCGCGGGCGGGGGGAGATCGACGCGGCGCTGCGGCTCGGCTGGGAGGTGCTCGAGCGGGACCCCGACCATGTGGCGGCGCTCCAGCTCGTGGGGGGCCTGCTCGTCCGTGAAGAGCCGACCCGGGAGCGCGGCCGGATCCTGCTCGCGAGGTTCCGGGCGACCCGCGACCGCCGGGAGCGGATCGATCGGCTGGGGCGGGAGATCCACGAGGGGAGGGACACCCCGGCTCTGAGAGCCGAGCTGGCGGAGCGACTCCTCGGGGATGGCCGTCCGCGGGAGGCCCGCGCGGTCGCCACGGGGGCGTCGTCCGAGACTCCCCCGGCGCTCCGCGCCCGGCTCCTCGCCGCCGAGGGGCGGGCGGCGTGGGCGGTGGGGGACCCCGCCGCGGCTCTGAGGGCGCTGGGGAGCGCGGTCGCGCTCGATCGCTCCCGGAGTGATCTCCGTCTGGAGATCGCGGAGATCCTCATCGCGAGGGGTGAGGTCGCGCGCGCGATCGAGGTCCTCGATCGCGTCGACCGCGCTCACGATCCTCGACGGAGGGCCTGGCTCGAGGTGGATTGCCTCGCCCGTCGAGGGGCGGGCTGGGAGATCCTCGCGCCGCGCCTGCGAGACCTCGTCCTCGCGGACCCGAGCGACCTCCCGGTGCTGCGAGGCTATGTCGATGTCGCGGTGGCGTTCCGCAGGGTGGACGAGGCGACCGAGCTGCTCGAGGGGCTCCCCTCGTCGGGCGCGGCGGGACCTCCGCTCCGGGTGGCTCGGGCCTGGCTCGCGGATGCGGCCGCGGCGTCGAGCGACGACGCGGAGAGGAGCGCGCGGGAGGCGGCCCTGATCGAGGATGACACCGTGGACGGCTGGCTCCTCCTCCGGGAGCGTCGCATCCGTCGGGGAGATGGCAGGGGGGCGGTGGAGGCTCTCTCCCGCGCTCGCCGAGCCCGGGTGCTCCTGCCGACGGAGGAGTGAGGGGCGCTCGTACACGCCGGTTCGGAATGGCAGCCAGGTCAGGAGAGAGTGGGCGCGCTTCCGCACTCCCTCCATCGACCGAAGCCGCGCACGCGATATCATCGGGAGGCCGAGTTCCGCGTGTGGATCCCCGAGAGGAGATCCGTGCGTCGGCGAAGGGCGGATGTGCCGTGATGGCGCGGAGTCCTGAATGGCGCCCCGGGGAGGACTCGAACCCCCGACCGGCCGCTTAGAAGGCGGCTGCTCTGTCCAACTGAGCTACCGGGGCGGAACGGTGTGCAAGCTATCAGGTTCCCATCTCCTGTGAAGCCGTTCCTCCGATCTCCCGGTGGGAGACCGGAGGTGGCGCGTCCCCTCTCGCTCGTCCGGGACGGCGGCCCGTCTCCGCTGCGCGCGGCAGACGGCAGGAGAGTGAAGCGAAGAGCGACGGCGACGGCGCCGTCGAAGAGGCGAAGGACCATGGATCACCCTCAGCACCAACCCCGCCGCGGGCGGCGCGACGCGCGTGCCCCGTCCTCGCTCCGATGGGCGGTCCTTGTCCTCCTCGCCCTCCTCGGGAGCGGAGCCGCCTCGGGGCAGACCGCCCTGATCGAGGTGGGGGCCGCCACGGGCGCGGATGGACAGACCGTGCTGGTCCCCGTCCTCGTTCAGTGCTCCACCCCGTTCGAGGCGTTCAGCTTCGGGATCTCGCACCCGGCGACGGAAGTGCTGCTCCTCGGAGTCCAGACCGGCAGCGCCATCGATCCGCTGCTCGGAGGGGTGGATCCGGAGTATCTCATTCTCGATCTCACCCCCGCGGGTGGGGCCGGCTATGTCTTCGCCTGCATCCTCACCATGGACCTGAGTCAGCAGCTCGAGGCCGGGGTGGGCCACGAGGTCCTCCGCGGGGAGTACCAGGTGCTCCCCGGCAACGGCAGCGGCGCGACCTCGCTCCTGCCCACGAGCGCTCTGGGGGCTCCCCCCGTCGAGCTGCTGGTCATCACCAACCTTGTCGAGATCACTCCCAGTCCCGTCGACGGCGTGATCGAGCGGATCG
This sequence comes from Pseudomonadota bacterium, assembly GCA_017859655.1. GTDB lineage: Bacteria > Planctomycetota > UBA8108 > UBA1146 > UBA1146 > JAFMMO01. The sequence goes on from JAFMMO010000181.1 coordinate 3,772, forward strand.
GCGAGGACTGCAACGGCAATGGCCTCGACGACCTGATCGAGATCGCCCAGGGCGCGAGCCTCGACTGCGACGGCAACGCCCGACCCGACGCCTGCGACATCGCCGATGGCCTGCTGGTGGACTGCGACGGAGACCTCATCCCGGACAGCTGCGCCATCGCCGTGGGCCAGGTCCCGGACTGCGACCTCGACGGCATCCCGGACTCCTGCCAGATCGCCTCGGGCGCGCCGGACTGCGACCTCGATGGGGTCCCCGATGGCTGCCAGCTGGCGGCCGGACTCGGCGACTGCGACGGCAACGGAGCGCTCGATGTCTGCGAGATCGGGCTTCAGCCCGGACTCGACTGTGATCTGGACGGGATGCTCGACTCGTGCGCGATCGCGAGCGGCAGCGTGGCGGACTGCGACGCGGACGGGACTCCGGACCTCTGCGCCATCGCCGCGGGGATCGCGGGGGACTGCGACGGGGATGGCCTCCTCGACTCCTGCGAGATCGACCTCGGGACCGCGCTCGACTGCGACGTCGATGGAATGCCGGATGACTGCGAGCTGGTGAGCGGCACCGAGACCGACTGCAACGGGAACGGTGTCCTCGACTCCTGCGACCTCAATGGGGGCGGGATCGACTGCGACGGGAACGGGGTCCTCGACAGCTGTGAGATCGCCCTCGACCCGGGCCTCGACTGCGACGGCTCGGGACAGATCGACTCCTGTGAGCTGCTCGCCGGAACCGTCGAGGACTGCGACGGAGACGGTCAGATCGACAGCTGCGAGATCGCGCTCGATCCGTCTCTGGATTGCGACGGCTCCGGCGCCCTCGACCCTTGCGAGATCCTGGCGGGCACCGCGATGGACTGTGACGGGAGCGGCCAGATCGACACCTGCGAGCTGGCCCTCGGGCTCGGGGACTGCGACGGGAACGGACAGCTCGACAGCTGCGAGATCGCGTCCCTGCCGGCCCTCGACTGCGATGGGAACGGACAGCTCGACAGCTGCGAGATCGCGTCCCAGCCGTCCCTCGACTGCGATGGGAACGGCCAGATCGACGGCTGCGAGCTCGCGGCCGGCAGCGCGCAGGACTGCGACGGAGACGGGGAGATCGACGCCTGTCAGCTCGCCGCCGGTACCGCCGGGGACTGTGATGCGAACGGCGTGCTCGATGTCTGCGATCTCGCGGCCGGAGCCCCCGACTGCGATCTCAACGGGGTGCCGGACTCCTGTGACATCGCGGGCGGCTCACCCGATGGGGATCAGAACGGCGTCCCCGACATCTGCCAGAGCGGGGGAGCCCCGTTCCTGCGGGGGAACTGCAACAACGACGCGTCGATCTCGATTTCCGACCCGATCTTCCTCCTCGAGTTCCTCTTCGCCGGAGGAGTCGCGCCCTTCTGCGGGTCCGCCTGCGACCTCAACGACAGCGGAAACATCGACCTGAGCGACGCGATCTTCAGCCTCACCTTCCTCTTCGTGGGGGGGGCGCCTCCGCCTCCGCCGTACCCGGCCTGCGACGCCGATCCCACCCTCGACAGCACTCAGTGCCCGGTCGGCGCGGCCTGTCCCTGAGGAGCCTCCCGTCCCGTGGGGAGCCCGAAGGAGAGCAGTCCGTCTGGACTTGGGCGTCGAGACAGTACAAACTCCTCCTCAGGAGTGAGGGGTGAGTCGAGGCTGCGTCTCCGCGCAGCGGCCCCCGCTCTTCACCCCCCGTCGTACGGAGAGGAGGAGTCGGTGATGCACGCCTCACCCCGCCCCGCCATCCGCTGGGCCGCTCACCTCCCGGACGGTTGATCGAAGGTCCACGCCGCGGGGTGAGTCTCACCCCGTCCGGATCCCTCGCCCCGGCCGCGCTGCCGGGGCCGATCGCTGTGGACCCACCACTCTCCTCCTCGCGACTCGTCGAGCCGCGAGCTCACCCTCCGATCGAGACCGACTCATGATCCTCCCACTCAGCCACGGCTCACCTCGAGTCTGGGCGAAGGATAAGCTCATGCCCACGATTCCTCGTTCCATCGTCACCCCGGTCACCCTCTTCCTGACGACCATCCTCGTCACCCTCTCCGGCTGCGCGCATACGGACCGCTACGGGTCTCCCCCCGTCGGCGCCGAACCGGAGCGCGCCTTCCGCGTGACCTATGTCGCGACCCTCTCCGAGCTGAAGCCGGGGGCGGAGCTCGACCTCTGGATCCCGGTCCCGCACGACGACGCACAACAGCGGATCACCCGCCTCGACTGGTCGGGCCCCCTCGATGGCGTGAAGCGGAGCGACCCGGTCCATGGCAACACGATGCTCCACTTCTCGGGGGCCGTGACCTCGCCGACGATGGACTTCACGGTGACCTACGAGGTTGATCGCTTCCGCTACGCGGTGGACCTGCAGGCCTTCGCGGTCGACGCACCGGAGTCCGCGACCTGGGACCTCTACCTCGAGCCGTCGAGCCTCGCCTTCGCGAACGCCCAGGTCGAGATGGAGGCGGCGACCCTCAATACGGGTGAGGCCGGGACGCTCGCGCAGGGCCGCCGCTTCTACGACCATGTCCTCTCCAGCATGAGCTACGACAAGCAGCACAGCGGCTGGGGGCGCGGGAGCATCGAGCACGCCTGCTCGGTGGGGAAGGGGAACTGCACCGACTTCCACTCGTACTTCACGGCGCTCTGCCTCGCGCGTGGGATCCCCTCCCGGTTCCAGATCGGGATCTACGGGAAGTACGACGTCGTCGAGGGCGAGTACGAGACCGGGGGGTACCACTGCTGGGCCGAGTTTCATGTCCCCGGGCGGGGCTGGGTCCCGGTCGACATCTCGGAGGCGGACAAGGATCCGGCGCAGGCGGAGTTCTTCTTCGGCTCCCACACCTCGAACCGGGTCACCTTGAGCACGGGGCGGGATCTCATTCTCGCGCCGCCCCAGGCGGGTCCGCCGCTCAACTTCTTCATCTACCCCTACGCGGAGGTGAATGGCGTTCCTCTGCCGAAGGAGCAAGTCCGCAAGGTCTCGCGTTGGAAGGACTTGCCCCCCTCCTGAGCCATCGACACCTCCGCCCGGACCTGAAGATTCCGGGAGCGGCAGGGAGTCTGTTCTCCCGACTCCGTCGGAGGTAGAATCGAGGCACGGAGATGTTCTCTCCTGTCCGTGCGGCTCCGGCCCAGCGGAGGGAGAGGGGTGTTTCGCAACGGGGCCGATCGGGCCCTCCACGCGCTCCCCGTCGCGGCCGGAGAGGTTCCGGCCCGAGAGGGATCGCGGAGCCGCTTCCCGCAGCCGGCGGGGATCCAGACATGGGGATCTCGACCATGCGCATGCCCAGGATCATGTTGCTCGTGGCGATCGTTTTCTCGGCCCTGCTC
>JAFMMO010000182.1 GCA_017859655.1 Pseudomonadota bacterium
ATGATCGCTCCATCTGCCCGGACCACTCCCGCCCACGGAGGTCCCCTCGGACCCCGTGACGGGCGCGCCGGGTCCGGCCTCTTCCCCGTACCGCCAGCCGGGAGCGATCCGACATGGACCGACCGCTACGCTTCGTCACGGCCGCCAGCCTCTACGACGGTCACGACGCGTCGATCAACATCATGCGCCGGGTCCTTCAGGACCAGGGGGTGGAGGTGATCCACCTCGGGCACAACCGCTCGGCGGAGGAGATCGTCGACACCGCGATCCAGGAGGACGCGGACGCCATCGCGGTCAGCTCGTACCAGGGGGGGCACAACGAGTTCTTCCGGTTCATGTTCGATCTGCTGCGCGACAAGGGGGCGCCCTGGATCCGCCTCTTCGGCGGCGGCGGGGGGGTGATCGTTCCGGACGAGATCGCCGCCCTGCAGGAGTACGGCGTAGAGCGGATCTACTCCCCGGAGGATGGCCGCCAGCTCGGGCTCGAGGGGATGATCCTCGACATGATCGAGCGGACCCGGGGGACGATCGGGCGGAACGGCCGCGAGGCCCTCCCGGCGCTCCCGCAGCGCCTGACGCGCATCGAGTGCGGCGAGGAGAGCCGGGCGCAGGGGGGCACGACCCTCGTCGTGGGGCTCACCGGAACCGGCGGGGCCGGGAAGTCGTCCCTGACCGATGAGCTGGTCCGCCGCCTCGTGCACGACTTCCCGGAGCGACGCTTCGCCGTCCTCTCCGTGGACCCCTCCAAGCGGAGGACGGGCGGCGCGCTCCTCGGGGACCGGATTCGCATGAACGCGGTCCACCACCCCCGGGTCTACATGCGCTCCTTCGCCACCCGCGAGAGCGGCGTCGAGCTGCCCGGCGCGATCCGCGACTCCCTGAAGCAGGTCCGCTCCGAGGACTTCGACCTCATCGTCCTCGAGACCTCCGGGATCGGGCAGGGGGACTCCTCCATCGTCGATGTCTCGGATCTCTCGGTCTATGTGATGACGGCGGAGTACGGAGCGGCCAGCCAGCTCGAGAAGATCGACATGATCGACTACGCGGATGTCGTGGTCCTGAACAAGTTCGACCGGGGGGGGAGCCAGGACGCCCTGCGGGATGTCCGCAAGCAGTACCGCCGGGCCCGGAAGCTCTTCGAGGGGACCGTCGAGGATGAGGAGCTGCCCGTCTTCGGGACCGTCGCCAGCCACTTCAACGACAGCGGGGTGGAGCGGTTCTACCGGCACGTCCTCTCCCGCCTCGCGGAGAAGGGGGGGGACTGGACCCCCGCCCGCGAGCGCGAGCTGGGGAGCGGCCTCGCGAGGACGAGCCCGATCCCCCCCGACCGCCAGGGCTACCTGCGCGAGGTCGCGAAGGCGGTCCACGACTACAAGGCGTCGGTCGAGGAGCAGGTCGGGATCGCGCGGGATGCCGCCGCGCTGCGCCGCAGCGCCGAGCTCTCCGAGGGAGCGGAGGCGGAGTCGCTCCTCGCCCGCTCCCGGGAGCTGGAGCGGCGCCTGCCCGAGTCGAGCCGCGAGCTCCTCTCCGCGTGGCCCGCCCTCGCCGAGCGCTACCGCCAGGAGGAGTTCGTCTACACCGTCCGGGATCGCGAGCGGCGGGAGTCCCTGCGCTACATCAGCCTCGCCGGCGAGTCGATCCCCCGCATCTCCCTGCCGCGCTTCGAGGACGATGGGACCCTGCTGCGATTCCTCCTCCTCGAGAACCTGCCCGGCTCCTTCCCGTTCACGGGGGGGGTCTTCCCCTTCCGCCGACGGGACGAGCTCCCCAAGCGGATGTTCGCGGGGGAGGGGCCTCCGGGGAAGACGAACGCCCGCTTCCACTACCTCTGCGAGGGGGAGGACGCCCACCGCCTCTCCACCGCGTTCGACTCCGTCACCCTCTACGGTGAGGACCCCGACCCCCGTCCGGACATCTACGGCAAGGTGGGGGAGAGCGGCGTGAGCATCTGCACGCTGGACGACATGAACACCCTCTACGCCGGGTTCGACCTCCTCGCGCCGACCACCAGCGTCTCCATGACGATCAACGGCCCCGCGCCGATGCTCCTCGCCATGTACTTCAACACGGCCCTCGAGCAGCAGGTCGACCGCTTCCGCGCCGAGCACGGGCGCGCGCCGGACGAGGCCGAGCGCGGGGAGCTCCTCGCGCTCGTCCTGCGCACCGTGAGGGGGACCGTGCAGGCGGACATCCTCAAGGAGGATCAGGCGCAGAACACCTGCATCTTCTCGACCGAGTTCGCCCTCCGCATGATGGGGGACATCCAGGAGTACTTCATCGAGCACGGCGTGCGGAACTACTACTCGGTCTCGATCAGCGGCTATCACATCGCCGAGGCCGGGGCGAACCCGATCACGCAGCTCGCCTTCACCCTCGCGAACGGGTTCACCTACGTCGAGTACTACAAGGCCCGGGGCATGGAGGTGGATGCCTTCGCGCCGAACCTGAGCTTCTTCTTCTCCAACGGCCTCGACCCGGAGTACACCGTTCTGGGCCGCGTGGCGCGGAGGATCTGGGCGATCGCCATGCGGGACCTCTACGGGACCTCGGAGCGCTCGCAGAAGCTGAAGTACCACATCCAGACCTCCGGGCGCTCCCTCCACGCGATGGAGATCGACTTCAACGACGTGCGCACCACGCTGCAGGCGCTGATGGCCTACCACGACAACTGCAACAGCCTCCACACGAACGCCTACGACGAGGCGATCACGACCCCGACCGAGGACTCGGTGCGGCGCGCGATGGCGATCCAGCTCATCGTCGCCAAGGAGCTCGGCCTCGCGCAGAACGACAATCCCCTCCAGGGGGCCTACATCGTGGAGGAGCTCACCGACCTCGTCGAGGAGGCCGTGCTCGCGGAGTTCCGCCGCCTCGACGAGCGGGGCGGGGTGCTCGGCGCGATGGAGCGCCAGTACCAGCGCTCGAAGATCCAGGAGGAGTCCCTCCACTACGAGCACCGCAAGCACACGGGGGACCTCCCGATCGTGGGGATCAACACCTTCCTCCGGGAGGGGGGCGCGGCCGAGATGCCGCGTGACGTCGAGCTGAGGCGCGCGACCCCCGAGGAGAAGGTGCAGCGGCTCGCCGACCTCGCCGCGTTCCACGAGCGCAACCGCGATGAGGCGGGACCCGCGCTCGAGCGGCTCCAGCGGGTCGCGGTGGAGGGCGGCAACGTCTTCGCCGAGCTGATGCGCACGGTGCGCAGCGCGAGCCTCGGACAGATCACCGAGGCCCTCTACCGCGTCGGCGGTCAGTACCGCCGGAACATGTGAGCGACGGAGGCGGCGCGACCCCTCCGCCGCCCTGGCGGGTGATCGGTCGCGTGCGCGCCCCCGCCCTCGGCAAGGGAGACCTCCCCCGCCAGCCCGGGCTCGGACGCGGCCCCGCCGGCGTCATCGAGCTCGCCGCCGAGATCCCCCTCGAGGCCCTTGACGACCTCTCCGGATTCGAGCGGATCTGGGTCATCACCTGGCTCGATCGCGCGACCGGGTGGCGACCCCGGGTGCTGCCCCCCCGCGGCGAGCGGAAGCGGGGGGTCTTCGCGACCCGCTCCCCGCATCGGCCGAACCCCGTGGGCCTCTCCTGCGTCCGCGTCACGGGGATCGAGGGCCGGTGCATCACCATCGAGGATCACGACCTCCTCGACGGCACCCCGGTGCTCGACCTGAAGCCCTACCTCCCCTGGGTCGATGCCCACCCCGATTCCACCACCGGCTGGGTGGAGGGGCCGCCCTCCGCTCTCCCCCTCGAGGTGGGGGCGGAGGCCGCGCGTCGCCTCGACTGGCTCGGTGCCCGGGGCGTCCCGCTCGGGGAGCGGATCCGCTCGACGCTCGCCGAGCAGCCGGAGCCGCGGCGGGGTCGCCGGATCGCCGCGGGGGACGCGGGGCTCCTCGTCTGGTCGTGGCGCACCTGGCGGGTGGAGTACAGGCTCGAGGCGGAGGACGCGCTCGTGCGCGTGGTCGGCGTTCGCAGCGGCCTCGATCCGGACCGGGATGATGCGGTCGACGATCCCCGCGACTCCCTCGCGCTCCATCGCGCCTTCCGCGCGGCCTTTCCGCGATCCGGGCTCCCCGGGGGCCGCCCTCAGGAGGACGCGGAGGCGTAGTCCCGCAGCGCGCGCGACCACACGACGAGCAGCACCCCGAAGAGCCCCCCCATCACGAGGAGCAGGTGGATGACCCGCTCCGTCGTGATCCCCCCGAAGAGCACATCGGCCGGCACGGATGCGATCCAGCAGAGCGGCAGGATCGTCATGAGGACCCGGCGGGTGACCCCGGTGTAGATCCGGTCGGGTCGCTCGGCCAGCTTGGTGATGGAGAAGAAGACCATCCCGAGACCGCGGTTCGTGTGGAGCCAGAAGACGGGGAGCACGAACAGGAGGTGCAGCACGAAGTGGATGAACGCGCCGCAGAGGATGAGGACGCCGAACCCGGCCAGGTTGGCGGCGCCGAGGTCGCCGGGGTGGCGGGCGATCGCCCAGGTCAGGATCCCGAGGGCGATGAGCAGGTTCACGAAGGAGTTCGCCGCGAACTCGCGGAGGCTGAGGAAGAAGAGGCTCGAGACCGGCCGCACGAGGTAGTAGTCGAGGTCTCCCCGGTTCACGAGGACCGGGAGCCACCACATGTTGTTGGAGAAGAGCGTCATGTGGATCGCATCGACGAGGAAGAACCCCGCGATGAAGATCATCGTCTGGTGGACATCCCAGCCGCCGATCGTCTCCGTCTGGCCGTAGAGCAGGGAGAAGAAGATGAGGTTCACCGCGTAGAAGGCGCAGTCCATCACGATGCGGAAGTAGAAGTCGACGCGGAACTCGAGCGCCCGGCTGAAGGAGAAGCGGAGGAAGTTGAGGTAGAGCCTCCCGTATCGCCCCATGCGCATCGCCCCCCCTAGATCCCGACGCCGGTGTAGCCGAGCTGCCCCCGCCGCCAGAGCGGCCGGGTGCAGAGGGCCGTGATCCCGCACCAGCCGAGCCCCCGGGCGAGCCCGAGGAGGAGCTCCCCGGTCCCGGTGATGTCTCCCATGGCGACCCGGACGGGGAACTCGTAGCAGGCCACGAAGGGGAGCCAGCGCAGGGTCTCGGCGGCCCAATCGGGAAACATCGTGAGCGGGAGCATCGCGCCGCCGAGAAGGAGGCTGGCGAAGCGGAGGAGGACCCCCAGGCTCCACACGTTGTCCGCCCAGAACGCGACGCACTGCAGCGGGGTGCTGAGGAGGAAGTACAGGAGGTTCGCCACGAGCAGGGCCGGCAGCGTCAGGAGGAGGCTGGTGAGCGTCACCCCCGCGCCCGCCGGGAGCCCGAACAGCGCCACGAGGATCGCCGCGAAGAGGACCATCTGGGCGAACTCGGGGATGATGGAGCCGAAGTGCTGCGCGTACTTGAAGGGCAGGTAGCGGGTGGGGTAGAGGAAGTACCGGCTCAGTCCCCCGTCATAGATCTCCGTCGCGATCCCCATCTGCAGGTCGGAGCCGCGGACGACGCGCCCGATCAGGTTCACGAGGATGAGGTAGGTCATCAGCACCGGGAAGTCGTAGCCCCCGAGCTCCTCCGCGCCGGTCGTCGCGAAGATCGCCCGCCAGAGGAACCAGTGGACGACGACGGTGGACAGGAGGTTCGCGACCGCGGTGATCCAGAAGTCGGCGCGGTAGCTCATCAGCTTCGAGGCCTCGAGCCGGATCAGGTGGAGGATGAGTCCGCCGCTCACGGCGCGGCCCCGCCGGTCTCCCGGCTCGTCATGATCCGCTCGATCGTGTCCCCGATCTCCGGCTCCTCGATCGCGAGGTCCGCCACGCGGTGGGCTCCGAGGATCCGCTGGGCCGCCTCGGCGACCCGGTCCCGCGGCACGCGGATCCGCAGGGTGGTGCCGCTCGACTCGATCACCTCGCCGATGCCGACCAGCCCAGCCGGCGCGCTCGCGGGGCGGTCCGCGGCGAGGGTCGCCTCCGACCTGAGGTGGGCGGTGATGATGCGGTGGGTCGCATACTCCTCCACGACCCGGCGGAGGGAGCCGTCGTAGACGATCTCCCCCGCCCGGATGACGAGGATCCGCTCGCAGAGCCGCTCGATGTCCTCCATGTAGTGACTGGTCAGGAGCATCGCCGGGGCATGCTCGCGACGGTACTCGAGGATGAAGTTCCGGATCGCGCGCTGCGCGGTCAGGTCGAGCCCGATCGTCGGCTCATCGAGATAGACGACCCGGGGAGAGTGGAGGAGCGCGGCGATCAGCTCCATCTTCATCCGCTCGCCGAGGGAGAGTCGACGGACCTGGACATGGAGCTCGTCCTCGACCCCGAGCATGGCCGCGAGGCGCTCGACCTGCGCCGCGTGCTCCGCGGCGGGGACCTGGTAGATGTCCCGCAGGAGCAGGAAGCAGTCCGCGGCGGGGAGGTCCCACCAGAGCTGGGCCTTCTGTCCCATGATGAGGGCGACCTGACGACGAAGCGCGTTCGAGCGCTCCCAGGGGACATGCCCGAGGACCGTCGCGCTCCCTCCGCTGGGGTGGATGATGCCGGCGAGCATCTTCACGAGGGTCGTCTTCCCGGCGCCGTTCGCGCCGATCAGGCCCACGATCTCCCCCTCGTTGACCCGGAAGGTGGCGCTCCGCACCGCCTCCTTCTCGATCCGCTCGCGGACGAAGAGGGAGCGGATCGAGGCCTTCAGACCCGGGGCCTTCTTGTGGACCTTGAATGTCTTGCGGAGGTTCTCGACCTCGATCATCGCCGACCTCGGGGGAGCGGGGGGGATGGGTCCGGGGGGGAGACGGTCTCCCCGCCTCTCCTTCTAACAACGCGGCTCTCCCCTGCCGAGGAGAAGCGATCCGACGAGGGGGATTCCCGGGGCGCGCAAGGGAGCAGCGTCGAGTGCGTAAGTTCATGCCATGAAAAGTGTTGGGTGGGGCGGCGCAGGGTCTCGGTTCGCTTTCGAGTCTCCGGGGATTCCGCTATCATCCGGTTTGGCCTGAAGGTGACGGTCCCGCTCCGCCCGCCCGGGCGGGGCCACGCGCCCGGAGGACCGCACCCCGGCCCGATCTCTTCGCTCGCCCCCACGTCATGAGTCC
>JAFMMO010000018.1 GCA_017859655.1 Pseudomonadota bacterium
TCTCCATGGAGGAGTACGGAGGCGAGAGGAACGGAAGCGAGGAGGAGCGGGACGAGGGGGGATCCGCATCGATCTGGTCGAGGTGCGTCTCCCTCGACGCTGGTGGCCCTGGCCCCGGCCGACGCCGAGGATCCGCCGGATCATCGGCGCGTGGGGTGTGGAGAGAGCGGGGGTCCGCGGGGCCTGAGCGTGGAGCCCCCGATCCGAGGACACCGACCCGGTCAGTCGGGACTGTCGACTTCGGGTCGCCGATGCTGTGGCACCGATACTGTGGCACCGATACTGGGCCGCCGATACTGGGCCGCCGATACTGGGCCGCTGATTCTGGGCCGCTGATTCTGGGCCGCTGGGGCTCGCGCTCCTCCGGGTCGTGTTGCCGATGGGCGTCCCAGTTGCGACACTCCCGGCATGACCCTCTTCAAGCTCACCTGGGATCTTCACAAGTGGATCGGCCTGACCCTCTCCCTCGTCGTCCTGACGATCTCGGTCACGGGGTTCCTGCTCCTCGTGAAGAAGGAGTTTCCGTCGCTCCAGCCGCCGACCCTCGTGGGAGAGGTCGGTGAGGTCGAGGACTTCCTCCCCCTCTCCGCCGTTCTCGCGGCGGTGCGGGAGTCCGGAGACCCGGACTTCGCCACGGTCGATGACATCGACCGGATCGACTTCCGGCCGGGGAAGCGGGTCCACAAGGTGCGCTCCCGTCACGGCTGGAAGGAGATCCAGGTCGATGCCGTCACCGGCGCGGTCCTCTCCACCTCCTGGCGCCGCTCCGATCTCATCGAGGCGATCCACGACGGGAGCTGGTGCGCCGGATGGTGGCACGACTACGCGATGCCGCTGGTCGCCCTGGGTCTCCTCTTCCTCTCCATCAGCGGGGTCTTCATCTGGGCCACGCCGGTCCTGCGCCGACGGCGACGCGCCCGGGCCCGGGACTTGCCGAACGATGGACGCTCCGCTGGAGGATTGCGCGGGGAGCCCGAAGAGTCGTAGTCTTGTGGGAGGCGGTTCCCTCCGGGAGCGACGATCCGCCCCCGAGGTGCCGCCCGACACCTCGCCTCATCCCGAATCGGTCCGCGGAGGTCCTCCTTGGAGATCTGGCACGCTCTCCTCGACATCCTGTTCCTGCTCCTCGGCGCGCTCATCATCGGAGCACTCCTCGAGCGGGCGCGGCAGAGCGCCGTGGTCGGGTTCATCCTCGCGGGGATGATCCTCGGGCCGCATGGCCTCGATGCCGTCGAGTCGACCGATGAGGTGAAGCTCCTCGCCGAGCTGGGTGTCTCCTTCCTCCTCTTCGGGATCGGCCTCGAGTTCTCTCGCAGCAAGCTCGCGCGGCTCCGCTCGGCGAGCGTCCTCGGAGTCTGGCAGGTGATCGCGACCGCCGGCCTCGCGACCGCGGGGTGCGCGGCCTTCGGTCTGCACTGGCGGGCCTCGGTCGGTCTCGGGCTGATCGTCGCCCTCTCCAGCACCGCCTGCGTCCTTCGGGTGCTCACCGATCGCGCCCAGCTCGACAGCGGACCCGGGCGGAACGCCCTCGGCGTGCTCCTCGTTCAGGATGTCGCGGTCATCCCGCTCGCCTTTGCCATGGAGTTCCTCTCGATGGGGGACGCGGGCCAGAGCGGGGTCGGACCATGGGCCCTCCTCGGAGGTGCGATCGGGTTCGGCGTGGGCCTCTGGGCCGTGCTCCACTACCTCGCCCCGCTCCTCCTCGGGAGTCGTGTCCTGATGGGCAACCGGGAGCTCGCCCTGGTGCTCGCGGTCGTCTCCGGGCTCGGCGCGGCCGCGGGAGCCCACGCGGTGGGGGTCTCCCCCGCGCTCGGCGCGTTCATCGCCGGGATCGTCCTTGCGGGCTCTCCCTTCGCGGTGCAGATCCGCAGCGATGTCGGGGCGCTGAAGACCCTGCTGCTCACGCTCTTCTTCGGCTCGGTCGGGATGCTCGCGGATCCTCGCTGGATGCTGGAGCACCTCCCCGAGCTCGTCGGGCTCCTCGGGGCGTTGATCCTCCTGAAGACCCTGGTCGTCGCGGCGGTCGTGCGACTCGTCACCGGCCGGTGGCTCCACGCCGTCGCGAGCGGACTCGCCCTCGCCCAGGTGGGGGAGTTCAGCTTCCTCCTCGTGGAGCTCGGCGAGGGGGCCGTCGTCTCGGCCGCGATGCAGCCCTACCTCGTCTCCGTCATCCTGCTGAGTCTCCTCGTCACCCCGTACTTCGTCCTCCTCGGAGGCCCGATCGAGCGGTGGATTCTCCGCGGCGCGGGAGGGGACGGGGAGACGCGTGAGCGGAAGGAGCTCGCCTCCGTCCTCCTCGTCGGCTACGGGCCTTCGGGGCAGCGGGCGGCGGCGGAGATCTCCCGCACCGGGAGGCGGCTCCTCGTCCTCGACCTCAACTCCGGGAGCATTCTCCGCGCCCGGGAGCAGGGCCACCTCGGCACGGTGGGGGATGCCGCCCACCCGGAGGTCCTCGAGCACTCCGGCATCGAGGAGCTCGAGCTCGCGGTGATCACGCTCCCCGATCCGAACGCGACCGAGCGCGTGATCGAGACGGTGGGCCGACTGCGGCCGGGGATGCCGATCGTCGTCCGCTCCCGCTATCACATCCACCGGGACCGCTTCGCGCGTCGCGAGGGGGTGCGCATCGTGGATGAGGAGGAGGAGGTCGGGGCCCGCCTCGGCGAGCAGGTGATCGACTGCCTCCGGGAGCTCGGCATCGCCTCCCGCCGCGGAGGTGCCGCTGCCGGGGATGCCACCGCGGACTCCCACGCCTCCGATTTCGAGTCGGAGACCTCATCCTGAGCCGACCCACCGGCGCGTGACGGTCGAGGGGGCGCCCCCGGGGTGGTACCCTGAGGAGCACCCGCGCTCCGCGGGGTTCGGGGAGGAGGAGTCATGAGCTCGTTCATGGATCGCATGAAGGAGAAGCTGCAGGCGGCCGGCGACGGCGCCCGCAGGCTCGGTGAGGTCGCGAACCTCAAGCTGGAGCTCTCCGACGCCCGCAAGGACCTGGAGCGCCGGCACCGCCAGCTCGGAGAGTATGTCGCGGCCCGCCTCCTCGACGGCTCCGCGGAGCAGATCCTGCGCTCCGACGCCACGATCGCCATGTATCTGGAGGATGTCCGCCGGGCTCGGGCGGTCGTCGCCCAGCTCGAGGCGGAGCTCGGCAGCTCCCCCGAGGCGACCTAGAGCACGCTCCCGCTCATTGAAGGCGCTCGTCCTCGGCTCCCTGCGAGGCGCCGCTCTGGACCGTCGGCAGATCGGCGTAGTGCGCCACCCGCCAGGGCCTCGTGAGCACGAGGAACACCGCGATCACCCAGAAGCCGAACTCCCCCACGCGCTGCAGGCGCTCCGCCGTCGTGAGCCCGCTCCAGAGGAGCGGAGACTCGATGACGTACAGCTTGAGGAAGAGGCCGATCTGCATGATGAAGATCAGGGAGATCGAGTAGCGCGCCACCGGCACGCGATGGATCAACTGGCCGGTCAGCAGGAGCGAGAAGACGCCGGTGGCGATCCGGAAGGAGTGGAGGCGGGTGAAGGGGTCCCCCCGCCAGAGGGGGGTGACGCCGAGCCCCACGTGGATCAGGCCGCTCACGACGAGGTAGCCGACGAGGAGCCACTCGAACGGGCCGAAGGGCACGAGGATCGAGCGCCTCCCCGGGCTCGTCGCCCCGGAGCTGCGCTCCGCCGGGGAACCGGGCTCTCCGGTCGTCTTCATGAGCCTCCTCGGGGTGGGTCCGTGGCCAGGAGCATCCCCCGCGCGCGACCTCGGGCCTCGCAATGATACCGAAGGCCCCGCCTCGGTCGTACCCCTACGGTTCACCCCACGACCACTCCGGTTCCCGGGGTCGCTCGGGTATGATCCCGCCACCCTCGACCGATCCGGGAGGACCCGGCGTGCGGAGCGAGGCGGACCCCGAGCCCGAGTGGATCATGATCAATCGAGCTGTCGTCACCCTCATGCCCCTCGTCCCCCGCTCGCTCGTCTGGCGGGTCTCCCGCCGCTACATCGCGGGGCGCACCCTCGATGATGCCCTCGCCACCGTCCGATCCCTGAACGAGCGCGGCATGTCCGCGACCCTCGATGTCCTCGGGGAGGACGCCACGCGGGAGGAGGCGGCGGTCGCCGGGCGGGATCTCTATCTGGAGGCGCTGGCCTCGATCGAGCGCGCCGGCCTCGACTGCAATGTCAGCGTGAAGCTCTCCCAGATGGCGCTCCGCTTCGATGTGGAGCTCTGCCGCGGGATCCTCGAGGACCTCGTGGCGGAGGCGACCCGGCGCGGGAACTTCGTCCGCATCGACATGGAGGACTCCTCCGTCACCGACGCGACCCTCGACCTCTACCGCGACCTTCGCCGGAGAAGCGATGCGGTGGGCACCGTGGTCCAGTCCTACCTGAAGCGGACCCCGGATGACGTCGCGCGGATGCTGGAGGAGGGAATCGCGCACCTCCGCCTCTGCAAGGGGATCTATGTCGAGCCCTTCGAGGTCGCCCACCAGGGCCGGGAGAGGATCCGCACCGCCTACATGGAGGTGCTTCGGCAGCTCTTCGAGGGAGGGGCGACGCGGGTCGGGATCGCGACCCATGATCGACCCCTGATCGAGGGCGCGCTCGACCTCATCCGGGAGCTCGGTGTCCCGAAGGAGCGCTACGAGTTCCAGATGCTCCTCGGCGTCACCGAGGGGATCCGTACCGAGCTCGTCAGCGCGGGGGAGCCGCTGCGGGTCTATGTCCCGTTCGGCGAGGAGTGGTACGCCTACTCCAGCCGACGCCTCCGCGAGAACCCGAAGATCGCCGGTCACGTGATCCGGAACATCTTCACGCAGAGCTGAGGCCCGGGCGCGAGCCCCGCCGTGGAGGAGCCCGATGCAAGAGGAGCTCTGGTCGAGCGATGATCCCCGTCTCCGGCAGGACGGCAGCCTGGAGGATGCCCGGGCGATCGTCGCGGCCTACTCCGCGGCGGATCCTCATCAGCGGGAGGAGCGGCGGCGGATCCTCGCGTTCATCGATGCTCATCCCGATGCTCTCCTGCGGAGCTGCCTCGAGGGACACCTCACGACCTCCGCGCTCGTCCTTGATGCGCCTCGGGAGCGAGCGCTGCTGACTCATCACCGCAAGCTCGGCCTCTGGCTGCAGCTCGGCGGACACTGCGACGGGGATGGGAATCTGGTGCGCAGCGCATGGCGCGAGGCGACCGAGGAGTCGGGGATCGAGGGCCTCGCCATCGACCCCTCTCCCATCGACCTCGACATCCACACCATCCCCGCGCGGGGGTCCGAGCCGGAGCATCTTCACCTCGATGTGAGGTTCCTCGTCCATGCTCCATCCGGAGCGGTCGAATCGATCAGCCGCGAGTCGATCGCGCTCGACTGGTTCGCTCCGGGAGAGCTGGGGGAGATCGCCAGCGACGAGTCGGTCGCCCGTCTCTTCCGTCTCGCCTTCCCCGGGCGCGTCTGAGGGCACGCGTCGATTCTGAGAAACCGAGCCTCCTTCCCGGGGTTCCCGAGTCGGATCGGTCGCGCCGCGCCGCGGGCGCTCAACCCCGAAGGAGACTCTCATGATCCAACATCCACGAACTTCCCTTGTCAGAGGTGCGGGCCTCGCGCTCGTCTGCCTCATCCTCGCACCCACCGTCACCGAGGCCCAGTCCGGCCGCCCCGACCGAGAGCGAGTCCAGCGTCGCGGAGCCCCGGTCGTCGAACGAGTCGATCGCAGGGCGGAACGCAGGGCGGAACGCCGAGTGGAGCGCCGCGCGGAGCGCCAGGGCGAGCGTCGGGCGGAGCGCCGGGCGGAGCGCCGCGCAGCGGGGCAGGACACGCAAGTCGAGCGGCGGCGGGTCCGGGAGCGGGCGACGGACCGTCCCGAGATGCGTCCTCGCGGGGCAGAGCGGCGTCCCTTCGGTCGTCGGGGAGGGATGCAGCGTCCTCGTGCCCTCTCCCCGGAGGTGCGGGCCCGCATCGTCGAGCGCTTCGACCGCGACGGCAGCGGAGTGCTGGAGGCCGATGAGCGCTCGCGGGCCCGGGAGGCGATGCGTCGGCGGCTCGGCGAGGCCCGGCCGGGCGCGGTCGCTCCCGAAGCCCGGGGTCGCCAGGGAGGGCGCACCGAGGTCGCACCGAGAGCCGGGAGGACGGGAGCCGGGAGGTCGGGAGAAGGACAGTCCGGGATCGGGCGGCCGGGGGCCGCGCTGCGGGCGGGTCTACTGAAGCGCTTCGACGCGGATGGCAGCGGCGCCCTCGAGGGAGAGGAGCGCGCGCGCGCCCGAGCGGCCCTACGGGAGCGCTTTCCCGAGGGGCGTGTGCGGATGCAGAGGCCGGACGGTCGGTCCTGAGGGCTCGGATCGAGGGACTTCCGCCCGTAAGTGAGAACACCCCGCCGACGCTCGCTGCGTCGACGGGGTGTTCTCTTTTTCCGGTCGTCCGACCGCCTACTTCTGGAGGTTTGCCTCGATCCCGATCGCGACCTCCACCTTGGTGCCGAGCACCGAATCCGCCCACTCGGGCCCCACCTGGAACGCCACGCGATCGATCACGAAGCGAGCGGTGAACCCGAGCTTCGGCCCGAACCGGTCGGTGTTCGAGGAGCCGACCAGCTCCGCCTCGACCTGAAGCGGCTGGGTGACCCCGTGGAAGGTCATCGTCCCGTCCACCCGGTAGGAGTTGCCCCCCATGCTCCGGAAGTTGGAGGCCTCGAAGATCGCCTGCGGGTACTTCTCCACCTCGAAGACCTCTCGGACATGGGCGTCACGGTCGGGGTTGTTCGTGTCGACGCTCGCCGTCTCGATCACCACGCGGACCGAGCTGTTCTCGAGGTCCCGGGGGGCGAACCGGAGGGTTCCGCTCATCTTCCCGAAGCTCCCGAAGAACTCGGCGGTCCCCGCGTGGAGGATCTTGAACATCGTCGAGGAGTGAACGGTGTCGACCGCGAACTCCTGGGCGACCTCCGGGGTGAAGACCGGGTCATCGATGAGGGCGGGGCTGCCTCCGTTGCAGCCGGCGAGCCAGAGGGAGATGGCGAGCAGGGAGGCGAGACGAATCATCGAGGTTCCTTTCCTGGGTTCGTTCGGGATCGCGACGGGGCAGCCGCCTCGTCGCGCTTCGAGACGGAGAAGGTACCGCCCTGCCACGACGGCATCGAGCCGATCGTTCTCCGTCGTTGCGTGGGGGCAGACCCTCCGGGGAGGCGGTTCGAGGATCTGCCGGATCCTGTCGCGCCCGGATCGGCGGGCGGTCTAGAATCCGCCCGTCCGGGCTTCACCCTCCGGCCCGCGGGGTGACCCAGCGGGACCCCGATCGCGGGGACCCCGATCGCGGGGACCCCGGCCAGTGAGTCCTCCGAAAGAGGTGCCCCTTGTCCTTCTCCCTGCGCACGCCTCTCCTCATCCTCCTCCTCGTCTTCAGCCACCCGGTCGGAGCGGATGAGGTCGTCCTGATCGACGGGACGCGCATCGTCGGCCGGGTGAAGACCCTCGATGCGGGTCGGCTGACCATCGTCGGGGAAACGATCGAAGAGCTGCACCTCCCCTTCTCCCGGGTGCTCTCCATCACGACCGACGAGGACCGCGAGGTGGTGCTGGCGGATGGGAGCGCGCGGCGGGTCCGCTTCGAGCTTCGGGGCGAGTCGGTGGAGATCGTCGGCGCGACCGGGCGTGAGCCGGTGAGCCTCGCGCAGGTCCAGGCGATCGATCCACCCCCTCCCGAGCCACCCGTGACCCACGAGGGGAACATCACGCTCTCCGGGAAGGTCACCGATGGCAACACCCGCCAGAAGAAGGTGACCGCGAACGCCGAGTACGTCCGCCGCACGAAGGAGAACCGCCTCACCGTCCTCGCCGACTGGAACTACGCACAGGACTTCGGAGAGCTGACCGAGCGGAACGCGAGCCTCCGGGGGAAGGTGGACCACTTCTTCGATGAGCGCCTCTTCACCTACGCGAACGCCTCCGGCCGTCGGGATGACTTCGCGGACCTCGACCTCCGCAGCACCCTCGGCGCCGGGGCGGGATACCAGCTCCTCGACAGTGACACCTGCAAGTACTACGAGGAGTTGGGGATCTCCTATGTCGATGATAGGTTCGACGTGGCGGAGGACGATGACTACGCGACCGCCCGCTTCAGCGGCAAGCTCGACTGGGCCTTCGATCCGGACCGCGTGACCATCTTCCACTTCCACGAGGTCTTTCTCGGCCTCGAGGACACGGATGACCTCCTCGTGGACACCCAGTCCGGCGTTCGGCTGACCCTGCTCAAGGACTTCTACGCGTCGATCCAGCTCAACTACAAGTGGGACAACACACCGGCCGAGGGCAAGCGGCGCGAGGATGTCGAGCTCCTGCTGGGGCTCGGCTACTCCTACACCTTCTGATGCTCGCGGTGGACCGGGTGTCGGAGCGGGAGGTTCGTTCAATGTGGACTCGTGAGTCGTTCGCGGTGTGCCGTCCGGTCATGTTGCTGCTGCTCCTCCTCGCGCCTGCCGAGGCGCAGGTGCCGGAGGCCGCCGGAGAGGCCGTGACCCCTCGGGAGCGCCTCGACGACCTGCGGGCGCGCGCGATCGCCCCGGAGGTCCCGGCCGAGCGGCTGGGGCTGATCCTCCGTCCGTTCGAGGCGGAGGAGATCGAGGAGGTGGTGCGTCACTGGATGCAGCAGGCGCAGGGCACCCAGGCGGAGATCTCTCTCCTCCTCCTCGAGACTCCGGTCGACATCGCCCGACGCACCAGTCTCGACAGTCGCAAGGCGCGGGAGCTCGATCGGATGTGGGCGGCGATGAAGGCGCTCCGCTCCAAGGGAGGGGACATCGCCTCCTTCGTCGTCTATCGCGACTCGATCCGAGGCCTCTCCGTCGATGCCAAGGATGTCGGAGGGAGCGCCATGGCGATTCAGGAGTGGGCGCTCAAGGAGGATGGCGGCGTCCGCTGGCTGAAGAACACGATCTTCGCGATCCTGACCCTGCTCATCTTCAAGCTCCTCTCCGGGCTCGCGGGGAAGGTCACCGCCGCCGCCGTGGAGCGCTCCCACCTCGACATCTCCGAGGGCCTTCGTCGGTTTTTCCTCGGGATCGTGCGGAAGCTCGTCCTTGTCATCGGCGTGATCCTCGCGCTGAGCATGCTGGGCGTCGACATCGGCCCCTTCATCGCCGCCATCGGGGTGGGGGGCTTCGTGGTCGGCTTCGCCCTGCAGGAGACCCTGGGGAACTTCGCGGCCGGGGTGATGATCCTGATGTACCGTCCGTTCGAGATCGGCAACACCGTCAACGCCGCCGGGGTGACCGGCAAGGTGATCGACATCAACCTCGTCTCCACCCGTTTCAAGACCGGCGACAACCAGCTGATCATCGTCCCCAACGGCAAGGTGTGGGGGGATGTCATCCAGAACGTGACCGTGCAGGAGAAGCGGCGCGTCGACCTCGTCTTCGGGATCGGCTACGACGACGACATCGACAAGGCGGAGCGGATCCTCACCGAGATCGTCGAGTCCCACCCGAAGGTGCTGGCCGACCCCGCGCCCAGTGTCCGCCTCTCCGAGCTCGCGGACTCCTCGGTCAACTTCGTGGTGCGCCCCTGGACGCGCACCAGCGATCACTGGGATGTCCGCTGCGACATCACGCGTTCGGTGAAGAAGCGCTTCGACGAGGAAGGGATCACCATTCCCTATCCCCAGACGGAGGTTCATCTCCGCCCGATCAAGGACTGAGCGCGAGGGTCCCCGGGGGGGCTCACTTTCGACGCACGGTGGGGTTTGCTACCATCCCCGCTCTCGGGGAGCTCGTCCCCCCGTCATCCCCTCAACTCGGAGTGAAAGCGGGTCGCCGTGACGCCGTCTTCCCCCCTGTGCCCCCCGGAGCCGGATCCGGTCCGGTTCGGGCGGACCTTCGTGGCCCTGCCGGCCGCGGTCCTCCTCCTGCTCCTCAGCGCCGCGGATCCCGGGATCGGCGAGGATGGGGGAGAGACCATCCTCCCCGTCTCCGTCGAGAACTCGATCCGCGACCGAGCCTGCCTCGGGTGCCACACCGCGGAAGAGGGCAGCGCCCTCGCCTCCCGCTTCGCGCCGGTGCCCGCCCCGAACCTCCACACGAGCGGGCGGGAGTATCAGCCGGAGCACCTTCGCCGATTCCTCGCCGATCCTCAGGGAGTGCGCCCCGGGACCTCGATGCCGGATGTTCTCGCGGGCCTCGATGCCGGTGAGAAGAGCGAGGTGATCGAGGACCTGGTCCACTTCCTCGGCAGCCGAGGGGGGCTCTTCGATCGTCGCCCGCAGGCCTCGACTCCCGCGGAGATCGAGCAGGGAGAGCGTCTCTTCTCGACCATCGGCTGTCGGGCCTGCCACGAGGATGATCCCGCGTGGAGACGCTCCCTCGCGGAGAAGACCAATGTCACGACGCTCACCGCCCACCTGCTCGATCCTCACCATCGTCTCCCTTCGGGGGTGATGCCCTCCCTGCGGCTGACCGAGGACGAAGCGCACGTGATCGCGCTCCACCTCCTGCGCGATCAGGCGCGGAACGACGATGGCTCGGAGCGGATCACCGAGGTGGAGGGTCTGCGCTACCGCTACTTCGAGGGGAAGTTCTCCGACTGCGGGCCCGCGCTCCTCGAGGCCGAGCCGGTCGGCGCCGGGACCATCCGGGAGGTCGGTCTCCCCCCGGAGCATCGCGAGGACTTCTTCGGCGTGATCCTGGAGGGCGAGATCGAGGTCCCGGTCGGCGGCAGCTGGACCTTCGGCCTGACCTCGGACGATGGGTCTCGCCTCTGGATCGATGGTCGGGAGGTCGTCGTCCACGAGGGGCTTCACGCGCCCTCGCGCCGGGAGGGCAGCGTCGACCTCGACGCGGGGTGGCACGGGATCCGCGTGTCGATGTTCGAGTACAGCGAGGGGGAGGAGCTCTCCCTCGACTGGAGCGGCCCCGGCGTCGCGCGGGCCGCCGTGCCCCCTGCCGCGCTGCGGGCCCGGACCACCGTGCACGACCCCGGGGGGGAGAAGCTCGCCGTCGATCGCGACCGCCGACGCCGAGGACAGACCCGCTTCATGGAGCTCGGCTGCGCGACCTGCCACTCGAACGGCGCCCCCACCGCCGGCGCTCCGCCCCTCGCGGAGCTCTCGGGCTCGGACTCCGGCTGCCTCGAGACCGATCCGGCCCGCCGGGCTCCCGCCCCGAGCTTCGCCTTCGAGGCAGGGGAGCGGGAGGCCCTCGTCGACTGGGTCGCCGCCCTCTCCGCGCACGACAGCCCGGCCGAGGATGGCCGCGCGATCGAGCTCGCTTTCGACCGCTTCTCCTGCCGGGAGTGCCACGCCCGCGACGGCGAGGGGGGGCCGACCCTCGAGGAGAGCCCGTTCTTCACGGGCACCGCCGAGCTCGGAGACGAAGGCCGCCTCCCACCCGACCTGAGCGGGGTCGGCGCCAAGCTCCGCCACGAGGCGCTGGAGCGCGTCATCGGGCATGGGGAGTCGGTGCGTCCCTACATGGTCACCCGCATGCCGAGCTACGGCAGCGCGGTGGGGGAGATGCTCGCCGAGCGGCTTCACCGGCAGGACGGAGGAGATGACGACGCGGGCGTCCCGGAGTTCGGGACCAGGGCGGTGGAGATCGGCCGCGAGCTCGTCGGTGGAGGTGGCTTCCGCTGCATCGACTGTCACGGCTTCGCCGGGCACGACTCGCTCGGGGAGCCGGCGATCGATCTCGCCACGCTGGAGGGAAGGCTCCAGCCGCGCTGGTATCACGAGTACATGAAGGACCCGCTCGCGAAGCGACCCGGAACCCGGATGCCCGCGTTCTGGGCGGAGGGGCTCGAGCTCTTCCCGGATGTCCTCGACGGGGATGCCGATCGTCAGATCGACGCGACCTGGACCTACCTCTCCCTCGGGGAGTCCGCACCTCTTCCCCCCGGCCTCGTCGTCGATCGCCGCGACTTCGACCTCGTCCCGGTCGACGAACCGATCCTCTTCGGAGCGTTCTTCGAGGGGCTCAGCCCGCGGACCATCTGCTGCGGCTTCCCCGAGCGACTCTCCCTCGCCTACGACGCCGAGCACTCCCGGCTCGCGCTCCTCTGGCGGGGGGACTTCATGAACGCCCGGGGGACCTGGCAGGGTCGGGCGGGCCAGCTGGAGACCCCCGAGGGCTCGAGCCTCCTGACGCTCCCGCCCGGTGACGCGATCGTGTCGCTCGA
This sequence comes from Pseudomonadota bacterium, assembly GCA_017859655.1. Classification (GTDB taxonomy): domain Bacteria; phylum Planctomycetota; class UBA8108; order UBA1146; family UBA1146; genus JAFMMO01. The sequence continues at coordinate 12,141 of JAFMMO010000018.1, forward strand.
GGATGCGTCCGCGCCCTGGCCGATCCTCTCCGGACGCGAGGCGGGGTGGCGCCACGCCGCGGTGCGGCGGGATGCGGAGCGACGACCGATCTTCCGTCGCCTCCACGCCGGCGACGGGGTGGAGGTCGAGGAGAGCATCCGACCGCGCTACGACGCCGGGGGATCCACCGCCATCCGGAGCATCCGGGTGTGGGGAGGGGAGAGTCTCCTCCTTCGCCTCGCGGTGGCGGGGGAGATCGAGCGGGAGGGTGAGGACTTCCGCACCGATGCGGGCGTCCTTTACCGCGTGGCCGGCGGGATCCCCACCCTCGTGGACGGGGCGGAGGGCCGTGAGCTGCGCGTGAGGATCCCCGCCGGCGGGGGCACGATCGAGGTGGAGGTGCAGTGGTGAACGGAGTCGTCGTCGCGCTCGTGGGGCTGCTCGCCCTGATCGTTCCGCAGGGAGATCCTGCGCCGCCGCCCGGTCCCGCGGCCGAAGTGCCCTCCGAGGGAGACTACTACCGCCTCGTCGACCTGAACGCCCCCGAGGATGTCGTCCTCGAGGTGGGGGGCCTCATCGCTCCGGGAGAAGGGCTCCTCTACGCCGCGACCCGGCGGGGGGAGGTCTGGCGGATCGAGGATGCGTACGGGGACGAGCCTGTCTTCTCTCTCTGGATCGATGGCCTTCAGGAGCCGCTCGGACTCCTTCAGCTGAACGGCTGGATCTACACCGCCCAGCGCGGGGAGCTGTCGCGGATGCGCGACGCGGATGGCGATGGACGGGGGGATGAGGTCGAGTGCGTCACCGATGCGTGGCGCATCAGCGGCAACTACCACGAGTATGCCTTCGGCCCGCGCGCCGATCGGGAGGGGAACCTCTGGGTGACCCTCAACAAGCCGTTCGGGGCGGAGCCGTTCGGCAAGGTGCCCTTTCGCGGCTGGGCGATGCGGATCACGCCGGACGGCGAGGCGCGCGCGGTCTGCAGCGGACTCCGCTCCCCCTGCGGGGTCGAGGTCTCCCCCTGGGGGGATGTCTTCTACTCCGACAACCAGGGGGAGTGGTGCCCCACGAACAAGATCGCGCATCTGCGCCCCGGGACCTTCCACGGGCACCCCTGGGGGATCGACAGCAGCGACCTCCCCGAGTCGGACGTGCGGCACCCGGGTGAGGTCCCGAACGGAAGGAAGATCCCCGAGGTCGCGCGGGAGCTTCCGAACCTGCAGCTGCCCGCGCTCTGGCTCCCCTACGACAAGATGGGCCGGAGCCCCTCCGGGATGCTCTGGGACACGAGCGACGGCACCTTCGGGCCGTTCGGAGGTCAGCTCTTCATCGCCGATCAGCACTCCGCCAACGTGATGCGCGCCCACCTTGAGATGGTCGACGGCGAGTGGCAGGGAGCCTGCTTCCCCTTCCGGGAGGGGTTCGGCTGCGGGATCCTCCGCATCTGCTGGGGGGAGGATGGCTCGATGGTCGCCGGGATGTCGAACCGCGGCTGGGGCTCCCTCGGGAACCGACCCTACGGGATCCAGCGCCTGGTCTGGACCGGTGAGGTCCCGAACGAGGTCCTCCGCATGGAGGCGCTCCCCCATGGCTTCCGCCTCGTCTTCACGCAGCCGATGGATCGAGAGCTCCTCGCGGACCCCCGCTCCTATCGGATGGAGTCCTACACCTACCTCCTGCACGAGCCGTACGGCAGCCCCGAGGTGGATCGCGGGAGGGTGCTGGTCACCACCGCCGTCCCGGCCGCGGACGGGCTCTCGGTGGAGATCCACTGTGTCGGGCTGCGCGCCGGCTATGTCCACCAGCTCCATCTCGATGGGCTGCGGACGCCGGAGGGCGTGCCCCTCCTCCATCCGGTCGCGTACTACACCCTCAACGCCATCCCGGCCGCGGGGGAGTAGCGACACGAGGCCCCCGGCGCGGTCAGAGCGTGCGGAGCCAGAACTGCATCGGGTGCGGCGTCTCGGCGCTGTCCCCGAGCTCCTTCCAGGAGAAGCTGCCGATGGCCCCGGGGAGCGGCGTGTAACCGCGCCCTCTCCAGAACCCATCGAGGGGGCGATGGTCGGCGGGGCGAGCGGGGTGATCCTCCGGTCGGACGACCCCGCAGAAGGAGCAGTGTCGGATCCCGTCGATCTCCCGGGCGTGCCCCTCGCGCTCATCGAAGAAGGCGTGCCCGATCCCTCTCCCGCGCCAGGGCGCGAGGAGGACCGACTCTCCGAAGTAGAAGACCTCCTCCGCCCTCAGCCCCGCGCCCTCCAGCGGCGCGCGGAAATCCTCGACCTGCGTCACGAGGGGGGCTCCGGTGGCGGCTCCGACGACCTCCCCGCCCTCGATCGCGCAGACGATCACCGCGCGCTCAGCGGCGGCGAGAGCCCGGAGGTATCCCTGCTCGTAGGAGAGATCCCCCTCGTAGAGATACGGATATTCGCGGAAGACCTCGATCCGGAGCGCCGCCACGCGATCGAGGATCTCCGCCGTGTCCGCGCCGATGCGCCGCTCGATCCGGATCGTCATGCGAGCTCCTCTCCCGGGACTGATCTCCTCGTCATGATAGGGAGAGGGGGGCTCGGGCGCACGGGGGAGAGGGTCGCCATCGCAGGCGGGTGCCCTCTCGACCCCGAGGGGGCGGGGACCGATGATCCGGCTCGGAACCCGAACGGAGAGGAGCTCGATTCGTGCGTGCCGTCGTCATCAACACCGCGCTCATCGTTCTCATGATCCTCCTCTTCAAGCTCGCGGTCGGACTCCTCCTCCGCTCGTCTCCTCACGAGCGCAACGACGAGCCCCCGGCCGCCTCCGTGCCGTCGCAGGGCTTCGGCCCCTTCTCCGGGGACGGCATCCGGATCACGGTCGATGGTTGGAGCCCGCTGAGAGGCCATCTCGACCGGATCGAGGAGGGGGAGGGCTACCGCGCGGGGTCCACCCTCCTCCTCGGCCGCGGGCCGCTGGAGCTGTCGATCGCGGAGGGGACGATCTTCGCCTTCGAGGCGGGTCTCCCTCTCGTGCGGGAGGGGACGCTCGAGGTGCGGGCCCGACGGGAGGCGGCCTTCGGCTCCTTCCTCCTCCCGCGGGGAGGGACCCTCCTCCTCACGCCGACCGGGGTCACGGTCGGTGCCCGGGGCGTGAAGCGGAACGGGGAGGAGGTTCCGGCGGGGACGACGATCGGCGAGCCGTTCGGGGCGCGCCCTCGGGGGGAGCGGCGCGCCGCTCAGTCGCCGACCGGGGGTGGTGTCGTTCTCCCCTTGCTGTAGGCGGTCAGCACCGACCGGGTGTTCGCCGCCCGCAACCCGACCTCGAGCTCGATCCTCCCCTGCTCCACGAGCTGGAGGAGATGCCGCTCCAGGGTCCACATCCCCGCGGCGCGCTGGGTCTCGAGGGTCGCGTAGATCTGCTCCCACTTGCCGCTCCGAATGAGATGCGCCATGGCGGGGATGTTCTTGAGGACCTCCATCGCGACACGCCGGCCCCCTCCGGTCGCCTTCGGCACGAGCTTCTGACCGACGATGGTGTGGATCGCGAAGGAGAGCTGGCTGCACAGCTCCTTCGTCCGATCCGCGGGGAACATGTCGACGAGGCGTGTGATCGCGCCGCGGGTGTCGCGGGTGTGCAGCGTGGTCAGGACGAGGTGCCCGGTCTCCGCGGCCGAGAGCGCGAGGCTCGCGGTCTCCTGATCGCGGATCTCCCCCACGAAGATGACATCCGGATCCTCGCGCAGGGCGCTGCGAAGGCCGTCCGAGAAGCTCGAGAGATGGCGACCGAGCTCACGCTGGGAGATGAGCGACTTCTCGCTCTCGAGGACGTACTCGATCGGATCCTCGAGGGTGATGATCCGCGCGCCCCGCCGTCGGTTGATCGCCTGCAGGAGGCTGGCGATCGTGGTCGACTTCCCGCTCCCGGTGACCCCCGTCACGATGACGAGTCCCTGGTCCGCCTCGATGATCGATCGCCAGATCTCATCCTCGGGGAACCCGATCGCGTCGAGCGCGGGGATCTCCCGCGGCAGCACGCGGATCGCGGCCGCGAGGCCGTGGCGGTCGTGGAAGGCGTTGATCCGGAAGCTCATTCCCCGCTCCTGCCAGTCGAACCCCGCATCGATGGTCGACCGGGAGTCGGCGAGGAGCAGCTCCCGGGCGGACTCGTCGAGGAGGGGGAAAAGGAGCCGGGTCAGGATCTCCGGGGTGACGGGGAAGCTGTCCGGGAGCGTCACCAGCTCCCCATCGAACCGGTAGCGCAGCGGCTCGCCGACCGTCATGTGGAGGTCGGAGAGTCGGGACACTCCGTCGACCATGTACGCCGGCTCCGCGAAGCGGGCGAGCAGATCGAAGATGGAGAGGACCTGCCCCCCGGTGGGGTAGCAGGGGTCTTTGGGGACCTTCCCGGAACTCTCGGTCATCGGCCACTCCTCCTCGATCGGACCCCCGCGTCGGTCCCGTCGTTCTATCCACTCCGGGCACCGCGGGCCACCCCGGGGGCGCCGAGCCGCGGTCTCTCTGCTCGTCTTGCTCCCGGAGCCCGCCGCTCGATATACTCATGCCCCGCGTCGCGACCCCCCTCGTTCCGAGGCGGGGCGACGCGGTCCGGACGGGGACCTGCCCCCTCTCGCCGTCCGGGACACTGCTCCATCTTCCGAGAAGGTTCTCGGACCCCGTGGTTCGGGCGATCCGGTCCGATTCCGAGGTGCATCCCGCCCTCGGAACTGCCGATACCACGGTAAGGGCCCATCCGCTCCAGCGGCGGCGGGGTCCGAAATGGTGGAGGAGTGCGCCCTGCTCCACTCAGGCATCGGGAAGCGGCCCCGCCAGGCGTGGTCGCGGAGCGACGAGTCGGGTCGGCCCCCGCCCGGGAGCCCCCAATGGAACGGTCGATGGCAGGTCCACGCAGCTTCGAGCACGAGCATATTCCTCCGGAGGATCTCAAGCGCCTCGAAGCGTGCGAGCAGAGGATCGGCTACACCTTCCAGGATCCCGACCATCTCCTGCAGGCGCTCACCCACTCCTCGATCAAGTCGATCGACAACCCCTGCAACGAGCGGATGGAGTTCCTCGGGGACTCCGTCCTCGGCCTCGTGATGACCGAGTTCCTCTTCAACTTCTTCGATGATCTCGCCGAGGGGGAGCTGACCCAGATCAAGTCGGTGGTCGTCTCCACGAACACCCTCGCGGCGGAGTCGGAGCGGCTCGGGCTCGATGACGCGTTCCAGGTCGGCAAGGGCGTCACGAACCGACGCAAGCTCCCGAACTCGCTCCTCGCCAACGTCTTCGAGGCGGTGGTCGCGGCGATCTATCTCGACAGCGGCTTCGAGCAGGCGCGGGAGTTCTGCATCCGCAACCTGTACCACCAGGTCATCGCGGTGAAGAAGAACCAGCACTCGCTGAACTTCAAGTCGCTCCTCCAGCAGCACCTCCAGAAGGAGGAGAACCGGACGCCCACCTACAAGGTGATCAGCGAGCACGGCCCCGACCACTCGAAGGAGTTCACCGTCCAGGCGCTCCTCGGGAAGCGGAAGCTCGGGCTCGGGCGTGGGAAGAACAAGAAGGAGGCGGAGCAGTCCGCCGCCGAGGAGTCGCTGGAGATGCTCGGGGTCGAGCTCCCGAACGGGGAGTGAGCGCCGCGCCCCGGCTTCCGGGGGCGTCCCCTCAGGGGCAGTTCGGAGAGGTCGCGCAGTCGAGGGCATCCGGGGTCGGGTCCGTCCCGCAGCCCGGGCCGGGGGATGCCGGAGTCGGACCTCCCTGGAAGAGCCACCCGAGGAGCGCGATCGGATCGGCGATCGTCAGGAATCCATCGTCATCCACATCCGCCGCATCCTGACAGAGCAGATCGAAGCCGGGCATGAACAGCCCCTGCAGGATGATGATCGCGTCGCTGATCGTGACGGTCGGCGAGCTGCCCACGCTCCCGCGTCGGAACTCCGGTCCACCGCTCCCGCCGTCCTTCACGATCTGGAAGATGTCCGGGGTGGCGGAGGTGTCCCGCAGCATCGTGCCGGTGAGGGTGTTCCCCTGAACATCGATGACGAGGGAGCCGAGCTGGGGGAAGGAGACCTCCATAACGGGATGGTCGAAGGTCCCCCCGCCGGTCTTGCCGCTGCTCCCCATGACGATGTAGACCGCGCCATCGTTCGCGACGCCGGTCGTCTTCTCGTAGGCGCCGTTCCCGGTCGGGCTGCCATCCCCCCCGTCGAGAAGCATCGTGAGCGGGTCGAAGGTCGGGGAGAGCCCGTAATGGCCGTCGATCAGGTTCGATCGCTCGTAGCAGTGGCTGTGCCCGGAGAGGACGAGGTCCACGCCCCCCGCCTCGAGGATCGGGAGCGCGTTCTGCCGCATCTCCTCCATGCGACCTCCGGAGTCGGAGGGGTCGTCGGAGTCGTGGGAGCCCTTCGTGTAGGGGGGGTGATGCCAGAAGGCGATCGTCCACGGCTGCAGGTTCCCTGCGAGGTCCGCCGCGAGCCAGGTCAGCATCGGTCCGGTGGGGGAGCGGTCGCTCTGGTCGGAGTCGAGGCAGACGAAGTGCACGTTCCCGTGGTCGAAGGAGTAGAACGCCTCGGTCCCGGAGGGAGCTCCCCCCGCCTCGCCCCCGGTCGGGTTGCTGCACAGCCCGTAGTGCACTCCCGCGTTGTTCTCGTGGTTGCCGCGGGTCGCCCAGAACGGTGTCCGGCGCAGGAGCGCCTCGTACATGTCGAAGAGCGCGCCCTGATACTCCGCGTCGGTCCCGTTGTCGTAGGCGTTGTCGCCGAGGAGGAGCCAGACATCCGTGGAATCGAGGCCGGCGTGGGCGTAGTACGCATCGCGAACCGCGGCCTGATTCCCGTCCGCGGTCCCGGCGTCTCCGATCGCCCAGATGCGGACCGGATCGGTGGAGCCGATCGGCGGGTGGGTCCGGAAGTGATGGTCCGCCCCGCCCCCCGTGAGGATCTGCGCCGTCGTTCCGACCTGGTAGTGATAGAGGGTGTCGGTGGAGAGACCGGAGACGAGGACCTCGTGATCGGTGACCGTGTCCGGGTCGGTGATCGTGAGCAGGTTTCCGCCGGGGGAGACCCCGATGACGACCCGGGAGTCGGTGGGGGCGCTCGTGCGCCAGCGGAGGATGGCGGAGGTCTCGGTCGTCTGCTGGATGTAGGGGCCGCGGACGACGGTCTGGGCCGTCACCGCGCTGCCGGCCGAAAGGACGAGCACCAGGATCGGCAAGGATCGCAGCAGCACGGCAGCCCTTTCCAGCGGGGACCGGGGAGGGCTCCCATCTCAACCGCTGGCATCCGCGGAAGCAACTGCCGTGGATCGGTTCCTCGCTTGGATCGGGGGCTCCCCGCGCCCCGCTTCACCCCGGTTTCCTCTCCGCCACGACCGAGGGGCGGGTGTACACTGCCCCGCCCCCCAGCCCCAGGAGTCCGAGCTCGATGACCCCCACCGAGAGTCGCGATCCCACCGAGGATCCCACCGAGTCCGCGACCGGCGCCGAGGACCGGCTCGCTTCCGCGATCTTCTCCTCCTCCGCCGTGCTGGCGGAGGTGGCGCGGCGGATCCGCGGGGGCGGCGAGGTACGGGTCGGGAAGGCGGCGGAGGGCTCCACCGGCTTCCTCCTGGGGGCTCTGACCGAGCTTCGGGACCGGCCCATCCTCGCGGTCACCGCCAGCCTCGATGAGGCGGAGCGACTCCGGCGGGACTGGGCGACCTTCACCGACGAGGCGGTCCACCTCTTCCCCCCCTGGGAGTCCCTCTTCGAGGCGGACTCCGAGCCGGACCCCGACATCTATCGCGAGCGGAGCGAGTGCATCGAGGGCCTTGAGGGGGGTGCGGTGCGGGCCGCCGTGGCGCCGGTGCAGGCGCTCCTCCAGCCGATCGGGCGCCCGGGCGCCAAGGATGACCGTCGGATCCTGCTGAGGACGGGGGACTCCTTCCCGCCGGAGACCCTCGCGCGGAACCTCGTCAACGCCGGCTATCGCCGCTTCCCTCAGGTCGCGAGACCGGGAGACTTCTCCATCCGGGGCGGCATCTTCGACATCTTCCCACGCGAGGCCTCCCACCCGTATCGGATCGACTTCTTCGATGACGAGGTGGAGAGCATTCGCACCGTCTCGACCCGCGACCAGCGGTCGGGAGCGGAGGTCTCCCTCCTCGTCCTCACCCTCCTGCCCAAGGGGGACTACTTCATCCGCGGATTCACCGGGGAGGAGACGCTCCTCTTCGAGCGGCTGCCCCCGGAGCTCGTCCTCGCGCTGCCGAACCCCCATGACCTTCAGGAGCGCTCCCGGTTCCTCATCGGCCAGTGGGCGCCGCGCCGCGAGGGAGCCATCAGCGACGAGTTCTGGGCGCGGGGCGGGAAGCTGACCCACCTCCATCTGGATCCCCTCGTGCCGGAGCGGGGTCGCGACGCCGTCATCCTCCCGACCGGCTCGACCGAGGAGTTCACCGGATCTCTCGAGAGCACGGTGGTCGCGCTCCAGCGGGAGGCGGGGAAGGGCACGCCGATCCGGGTCTTCTTCCGCCAGGAGGCGGAGGTCGATCGCTTCCGCGAGGTGCTCGCCGAGGCCGGGATCGGACCCACGGTGGTGCCGACCCTCGGGGACCTCTCGCGCGGCTTCCGCTGGAACGAGTCGGAGACCGGAGTCGGGATCTTCCTCTCCGGCTCCGCGGCCCTCGGTCGGGCCCGCACCATGTCGCGAAGGCAGAAGCAGCGCGTCGAGGGGCGCGCGGTCGACAGCTTCCTCGAGCTCGAGGAGGGCGCCCACGTCGTCCATGTCACCCACGGGATCGCCCGCTTCCGGGGGATTCGCCGTCAGACGCAGGGACGCCGCCAGGGGGACTTCCTCGTCCTCGAGTACTCCGAGGGGGTACAGCTCCTCGTCCCGATCGAGCGGATCGACCTGGTCCAGAAGTATGTCGGCGGCAAGGGTCGGCATCTCCGCCTCGACAAGCTGGGTGGCACGAGCTGGGGGAAGAAGAAGGCGCGGGTCTCGGAGGGGCTGCACGACCTCGCGGCCGAGCTGCTCGAGCTGCAGGCGGTGCGGACGGAGCGGGAGGGGATGGCGTTCCCTCCCGACACCCATCACCAGCGGGAGTTCGAGGCGGCCTTCCCGTTCCAGGAGACCGAGGACCAGCTCTCCACGATCGAGTCGATCCGCGCCGACATGGAGTTGGCGAAGCCGATGGACCGCCTCGTCTGCGGGGATGTCGGCTTCGGCAAGACCGAGGTGGCGATGCGCGCGGCCTTCAAGGCGGTCCAGGCGGGACGCCAGGTCGCGGTCCTCGTGCCGACGACCGTCCTTGCCGAACAGCACCGCCTGACCTTCCGCGATCGAATGGCGGAGTTCCCGGTCACGATCGAGGCCCTCAGCCGTCTCCGCAGCCGGGCGGAGCAGACGCAGATCCTCGAGCGGGCGCGCACCGGTCGCCTCGATGTCCTCATCGGCACGCATCGCCTCCTCTCCCAGGATGTGCACTTCCAGAACCTCGGCCTCATCATCATCGACGAGGAGCAGCGCTTCGGGGTCGCCCACAAGGAGCGCCTGAAGCATCTGCGTCGCCTCGCCGACGTCCTCACCCTGACCGCGACCCCGATCCCCCGGACGCTCCACATGTCTCTCGTCGGGGTGAAGGACATCTCCAGCCTGTCGGAGGCGCCCCAGGGGCGGAGCCCCGTGCAGACCGAGGTCTGCCACTTCGATCCCCAGCGGTTCCGGAAGATCCTCCTGCGGGAGCTCAACCGTGACGGGCAGATCTTCTTCCTCCACAACCGCGTGAAGAGCCTGATCCCCCAGCGGGAGGAGCTCGAGCGGCTCGTGCCCGAGGCGAGGATGCTCGAGGTGCACGGGCAGATGGATGAGCACACCCTCGAGGAGCGGATGACGAAGTTCATCCACAAGGAGGTCGATGTCCTCGTCTCGACCACCATCATCGAGAGCGGCCTCGACATCCCCAGCGCGAACACGATCATCATCGAGAGCGCGCATCGCTTCGGTCTCGCGGAGCTGCACCAGCTCCGGGGTCGTGTCGGACGCGGGACGCACAAGGCCTACTGCTACCTGCTCCTCCCCGATGACAAGCCGATCAAGCCCGAGGCGCGGCATCGCCTGCAGGCGATCGAGGAGTTCAGCGACCTCGGGTCCGGCTTCCAGATCGCGATGCGGGACCTGGAGATCCGGGGGGCCGGCAACATCCTCGGCAAGGAGCAGTCCGGCCACATCGCCACTGTCGGATACGACCTCTACTGCCGTCTCCTCGAGCGCGCGGTGGCGGACATCCGCGGGACTCCCTGGCTCGAGCCGCCGGACATCGAGATCGGGCTGGAGGGGCTGACGCGGATCCCCGACGAGTACATCGGTGACACCCGTCAGCGTCTGCGGACCTATCGCTCGATCGCGACCGCGCTCGCGGCGGATGAGATCGATGCGCTCGCCGAGGATCTCTTCGATCGATACGGTAAGGTGCCGCTGGAGACCCGGACCCTCCTCCGTCTCCAGAAGCTGCGCATCCTCCTCGGCTCCTGGGGAGTGTCGCGGATCGATGTCGAGGAGGGTTGGCTCATCTTCGAGGGGCATCTCTCCTCGATCGAGCGCGCGCTCCGCGGCAAGGGGTGGAAGGTGCTCCAGCTCGGCGATGGTCAGCTCGGCGGTCGGCCGACGAAGCCGGTGCCGATCGAGAACCTCGAGAGCGTCTTCACGCTCCTCGGGATCGACCTTGCGGCCTGACGATGGGGAAGGTGCTCTCCGTGAAGATCATGAACACCCCCCGGGTGGCCGCCGGTCTCCTCGCCCTGTCCCTCGCGCTCGGTGGCTGTGGCGGTGCCGAGGAGAGCCCGGCGTCTCCGGGCGAGAGCCCCGGCGCCACGAGTCGGCCGGCTCCGTCCGCGCCCGCGGCGGACAATCCCCTCATCGGGACATGGCTCCTCGATGCCGCGTTGATCCGGGAGACCGAGGCGTACAAGCGGAGCGATGCGGGGAAGCAGGAGAGAATGCTCGCGGTCGCGGAGGCGAACCCGGTCGAGCTCGTCTTCACCGCCGACACCGTTCGCATCAGGATCGCGGAGCAGGGCGAGCCGGAGAGCTACCGGATCGTCGCCCGGGCGGAGAACGCCCTGAAGATCGTGTCGGTCGACGCCGAGGGGAAGAAGACCGAGATCGACTGCATGTTCGACGGAGACCTCCTTCACATCCGAAACGCATCTCTCGGGCAGATGACCCTGCGTCGGGCGGACTCGCGCGAGCGGTGAGCGAGGGACGATCGAGTCACCGCCCCGCCCTTCCGGGGGAGGCCCGATGAGGCGCCGGGCGTTGCTGCTCCTCCTCGCTCCCGCGGCGGGCTTCCTGCTCGGTCTCGCCGTGGCCCCCGTGGCCGATCCGGGGGGGGACTCGCCCCCCCTCGGGGTGGAGCCGCCCCCCCGGCCTGCGGCTCCCGACCCCCCATCCCCTGAACCCGCCGCCGGCACGAGGGAGGCGGCTCCCACCGTCAGCATCGACTGGGTCGGGCTGAAGGAGCGCTCCGACCTGTGGGGCCTCGAGGTGCGCGTCCTCCCGGCCGGTCCCGTCGTCCCGCCGCCGATCGGGGTCTCATGGAGCGGCTGGGGCGTGGGGATCCCGATGCGGCCTCCTTTCCGAGCGGTCGTTCCCTCAGGTGCGGGGACACTGGTCTTCGGCCGGGATGGCGAGGTCCTCGACACACGATCGATCGAGGTGGGGGAGGGGGATCACCCGGTCGAGCTGCTCGTCCCCCCGCCCGACCGCCTCCGGCGCGCCGTGGTCGAGGTGCGCACCGATCGAGGCGGGGCGATCGAGGCGCCCGCGATGATCGTCGAGGTCACCCGCGTCGAGGATGGTCGCACCTCGCGGGCCCGCCTTCGTCCGGAGGTCCTCCCACGCGGGGATGGTCTCTTCCTTATCCGCCTCGACGGTCGCTGGCTTCGGCGGACGGGGGGGCGGGAGACCGCGTTCGCGCTGGAGGTCACGAGCTGGGATCTCGGCTCGGTCCAGATTCCCCTGCGGCTCGGTCTCGAGACACCGCAGGCGGTCATCCTGCCGGAGCGGATCCCCGTCACGATCGAGCTGGGGAACTATGTCGGGCATCCGATCCAGGGGGGCGGCTTCGTGACCTGGGGAGAGGGAGAGGAGCCCCGCAGCTGGCAGACCTCTCGCCCCGATCTTCGCGGCTTCTCCCGGGCGCGTCTCCGGCCGGGGCCCCATGTCTTTCACCACGGACAGGTCGGGATCACCGACCTCCCCGAGGTGAGGGCCTCGATCTCCGGGGTCTCGGACTCGATCCTCCTCAGCCTCCCGCCGCTCTTCTCCGTCCGCATCCTCGTTCCCCCCGAGGTGGCCGTGCCGGGGGAGGAACTCGAGTTGATCCTGGAGAGCGGCCTGCGGCTGCGACGCACCGTGGACTCGCGGGGAGAGGCCCGCTTCGAGGAGCTCGAGCCCGGAAGGCACTCGATCGTCGCCCCCGATGGATCGGGTCAGCGGATCGTCATTCCCGCGGCGGGACCGCTCCGCTTCTCGCCGGTCCGTCCGAATGGGTATCTCGTCGGGTCGAGCGGCGCGGAGGTGCACGCAGCCTACGGGCTGGAGGTGGGGGTGTGCATCCGGGAGATCGACGGCGTCCCGGTCGGGCGCTTCGCGGACCTGGATGCGGTGGTCCGGACTCTCCCCGGAGCCCGAACGGTGACGGTGGGCAGCTGGGGCGCCTCCGAGGTGAGGTCTCTCCCCGAGGGGGAGCGGGGGAGGGTGCCTCTCTCCCTCGCGCCCCGCTTCGAGGGGGAGCCATGAGAACGGAGTCCTCCGTCTCTCGGAGCTTCCCTCTCCTGCTCATCGTCGCCCTGCTCTTCCTCGTCGGCATCGGGCTGGGACGGTCCATCGGTCGCGGCCCCGACCCCGCGGCTCATCCCCCCTCCGCGCTCCGGGAGGGGGTGCCCCCCTCGATCGAGCAGCCCATGGGTGACGCAGAGCCTCTCTCACCGGAACGCTCCTCCGCTCCGACGCCTCGGAGCGGCGAGCGAGTCCTGCGCGGCGTCGTCGAGGCGCGAGACCGCACTCCGGTCAGCGGGCTCGGTCTCCGATGGAGCGATGGGGGCGGCTTCGCTCCGGCTCCCGTGGCGGAGACCGACTTCCTCGGTCGCTTCGAGCTGCTCGTCCCGGCCGGGGAGCTCGGGTCGATCGAGCTCGTCGAGGAGGGGGAGAGGACTCGGTGGCGGCGGACCGTCGAGGACGGCGTCGGCCCGCTCTCCGCTTCCTTCCGGCCGATCGACCTCGCCCCCGACTCCTTCCTGCGGGTGGAGGTCGAGCGACTTCACCCCGTGCTCTTCGAGCTGCGTCATCCGGATGGGAGCATCCCGGAGGGCGCGGAGGTGGTGGTCGGCGGGGAGCGCCACCGGTGGCGATCCGGCCGGGTGCTTCGGCTCCCTGCGTTCGGGGAGGGGACCGGGGAGCTGCGGAGCGCGACGGGAGGTGAGGATGAACTCGAGGGTTGGATCGAGGTGGGGGGACGCCGGATCCCCCGCGCGATCTCCCTCGGGGAGGCGCGGGTCGAGCGCCCGATCCCGGTCGATCTCCCCTGGCCGGGGGGGATCGAGATCGCGGTCGGCAGCCTCGACGGACCGGTCGAGGCGGATGGCTTCGTGGCGGCCCTCCCCCGCGGCCCCGTTCCCGATGGACTCTGGTTGCGGCGTCACGGCTGGGGATCCTGGCTCGAGAAGGCGGGAGGAAACGACCTCTCCCGCAGCTTCTCCCTCGCCGCCTCCCCGTGGAGCGGGGAGGGCGGGCGCGGTCGCATCTCCTGGTCCGGGGTGCCGCCAGGAGAGTACCTGGTCGGCATCGCGCACCGGGGAGGGGCGGTCTCCGCGCTCACCACGGTGGTCGTGGGGAGCGAGGTCGTGGTGGTGGACCTCGACCTGCCTCCTCTCGCCGGCTCCGCGGTGCCGGTTCGCATCCTCGCGCCGGATGGCGGGGTGACGCCGGTCCAGCTCGGGCTGCGCCTCGCGGACCTCCGCGCGGTCCACTTCCCCCACTCCTCGACCACGGATGCGGATGGCACCGTGTGGATCGCTCCCGGGGAGCGGATCGCGAGCGCCCTGCGGGGAGGGGACGAGGAGGTCCTCCTCACCATCACGAGCGTCGACTACGGGGTGCGGGAGATCCCGTTCGATGGGCGACCGCTCACCTGGCGCTTCGAGGAGCCGGCGCGGGTGCGCTTCGAGATCATCGATGAGAACCGGGCGGGGGCCGTCGGGTCCGGCCCCGGCTCGGTGGAGGTCCGCGCGGAGGATGGCTCCCTCCTCGGGAGCTGGTGGATCGGCTCCGGGGAGGAGCTCCCGCCGCTCCCGCCGGGCCCCGTGGAGTGCTTCGTGCGGGGCCGCGGCGGCTTCGATGTGGGGGAGCGTTGGGCTCCGCCGATGCGCGCCGTCCTGCGCCCCG
>JAFMMO010000183.1 GCA_017859655.1 Pseudomonadota bacterium
CCTCATCGAAGGGGACCCCCTCCTGGCGGAGGTCATCCCGGACCTCGTCGAGGAGGACCGTGGCGCTGTCGAGCTCGTGGATCGAGGTGATCATCGGGTACATGAGCCGCACCGGACCGAGCGCGGAGGCGCGCAGGATCGCCCGCAGCTGCTCGCGGAAGACATCAGGTCGATTCAGGCACCATCGGATCGAGCGACAGCCGAGGAACGGGTTGTCCTCGACGAGGGAGGAGTTCTCGAGGGCCTTGTCCCCGCCGATGTCGAGGGTGCGGATCGTCAGCGGGCGCCCGCCGAGCTCCTGCATCACCATCCGGTAGTTCTGGAAGTGAAGCTCCTCGCCGTTGCGAGGACTCTGAAAGTAGAGGAACTCGGTGCGGAAGAGCCCGATGCCGTCCGCGCCCAGCTCGACCGAACTGTGCACCTCCTGAGGAAGCTCGATGTTCGCGAGGATCTGGACCTGGTGCCCGTCGATCGACTCGGAGGGGAGCCGGGTCTGGCGCCTCAGGCGACGGGCGACCTTGCGGGTGTCCGCCTCGCGGTGGCGGTACTCCTCGAGGGTCCGGTCATCGGGGTCGATGATGACGACGCCGCGGAAGCCGTCGATGATCACCGTGTCCCCCCCCACCGTCGCGGTCGCGATGTCGTCGAGCCCCACCACCGCCGGGATCCCGAGCGCGCGCGCCATGATCGCCGTGTGGGAGGTCTTCCCCCCGACATCGGTGGCGAAGCCGTGGATCCAGCGGGTGTCCAGCTTCGCGGTCTGGGCCGGCGTGAGGTTGTGGGCGATGAGGACGACCTCCTGTTCGAGGGTGTTGATCGTCTCCATCCTCCGCCCCAGGAGGGTGGAGAGGATCAACTTCTCCACGTCGTAGAGGTCGTGCACCCGCTCGGCGAGGATCGGGGAGTTCATCGCCTGGAACTTCTTGATGTAGCGGTTGAGGACGCGGGAGACGGCATGCTCCGCGGTGTACTGGTGACCGCGGATCCCCGCGACGATCTCCTGGTTGAGGATGGGGTCGGCGACGAGGTCCTTGTGGATCTCGAGGATCTGGGTGTGGATCTCGATCTTCGAGTCGAGGCGACCGATCTCGACGGCGAGGCTCCGCTGTGCGTCCTGGACCGCCGCTCCGAACCGCTCGATCTCCGCCTCGACCTCCTTCGACTCCACGAAGCGCTGGGGGATGCGCAGCTCCTCCGTGTCGAGGACGAAGGCCTGGCGGATCACGATCCCCGGAGAGACGGGGATCCCCTTCTTCAGCTGCATCGCGCCCCCCCTCCCGCAGGTCGCGGGCCACTACTTCGCGCCGAAGTCGCTCCGCACGAGGTCGCCGAGGGCCTGCATCGCCGCGTCCGCATCCGGCCCCGAGACGCGCACGACGATGCTGCCCCCCGGGGCGACCCCCAGGCCGAGGATCGCGATGATGCTCTTCCCGTCGACCTCCGCTCCCTCCGGAGTGGAGACGCGGACCTCCGAGTGAAAGGTCTGGGCGAGCCTCACGAACTCGGTGGACGGCCTCGCGTGGAGGCCGGTCTTGTGCGTGATCTCGAGGGTCTCGATGCGCTCCACGTCAGGCGGTCCTTCGCGCTGCGGTGCCGAGGAAGTGCTCTGCGAGCGCTTCCGCCAGCCTCCGGGGATGGTGACGGGCGGTGGTGGAATCCTCATCGATCAGATTCGCCTCCACGACCCTGAGGCCTCGGGCTCGCAGCTCGTCCGCCCCGGTGACCGGCTGGCAGCCGAGCTTGGCGTAGCGGTCGAGGAGCGCGACGGGGAAGGTCCCATCATGGGCGAGCACGCCGGTGACGAACCGCTCCCCCGCGTGTCTCTCCAGGGCATCGACGTGCGCGGCGAGATCCAGCCCGTTCGTCTCGCCGAGCTGGGTCATCACGTTCGCGACGTAGATCTTCCGGGCGTCGCTCTCGATCACCCGGCGCCGGATCCCCTCCACGAGGAGTCCGGGGATCACGCTGGTGAAGAGGCTGCCCGGTCCGAAGAGGAGGATGTCCGCCTCCTCGATGGCCCGCGCGACATCCGGCTCCGGCTCCTCGACCCGGGGTCGCATCTCCAGATGCTCGATCGCCAGCCCCGAGGCGGTGATCTCCACCTCCCCGGTCGACTTGGTGCCGTCCGGGTGGGTGGCGATCAGGGAGACCTTGCGACCGGTCGCCGGGAGGACCCGCCCCCGCACCTCGAGGAGGTCGTTCAGCTCCCGCACGGCGCGATCGAAGCTGCCCGTGACGCGGGTGAGGGCGGTGATGAGCAGGTTCCCGAAGCTGTGGCCCTCGAGCTCGGACTCCTCGAACCGGTAGTCGAGGAGGCGCGTGAGCGTCGGCTCACCCCCGGAGAGGGCGACCAGGCAGTTGCGAATGTCCCCGGGGGGGACCATGTCGAACTCCATGCGCAGCCGACCGGACGAGCCGCCGTTGTCGGTGACCGCCACGATGGCGGTGATAGAGTCGACGAACGCCCGCAGCCCGGTGAGCAGGCACGACATGCCGGTCCCGCCCCCGAAGGCGACCACCGCGTGCTCTCGGCTCGGGCGGGACGGGGCCTCGGCTGGCCCCCGATCCGCTGCGGTCATCGACCCTCCCCCTCGTCGGGATGGGAGCCCGCGCCGGCGGAGGACCGCCGGCCCGTTCCTCAGGGACTCGGGAACTCGGTGCGGTCGATCACCTCGGAGTAGGTCTCCAGGTCCTCGCCCGCGTCCGACGCGGCGTCCGAGACCTCGGGGCTCTCCGTCCGGTGATCCCGGCGCTTCTCCTTGTGGTCCCGCACCCGACGCTCCGCGCGATCGATCATCGCGTCGATCGCGGCGTTCATCTTCGACTCCTCGGCCCGGACCACGATCGTCTCGCCCCCCGCCACGGCGAGAATCGCCTCGGCGCTCTGTCGAGCTCCCTGACCATCGAGGACGATCTCGATCTTCGTCAGGCCATCGAAGATCCGTACGAGCTTCTCGCCCTTCTGCTCCGCGTATCGCTTCATGCCGTCGGTGACGCTGTCGTGCCGCGCGGTGATCTGAATGATCATCCTGCCTCCTTCGTCGCCGCCCGACCTCGCCCCGCCCCCCTGCGCGCGGGCGCAGGAGGCCGTGGGCCGGAGGAGCGGTCTGCTGTCGACCCATCCCCCCCTGGGGGGGGATGGTGGGGCCTGAGCCCCGGTTTTCGCCTCTTGGTCCGAGTTCGCCCGAGGCGGGTCGAGCGGTCGCTGGCTCCAGTGCGGATGCTCCATCGTGATAACACACGATCGGAGAGGTGTCCATCGGCGCGAGAACGGCAAGGATCGGGCCATTGCCGCCCATCTGCCCTCTGGGGCCCCCTCCGAGGCCGTTCTCGGAGCTCCTCCCCCAGGCTCCCGGTGAGGCGTCCGCTCAGAAGGCAAGCGGGGCGGTGAGGGGACGACAGGGAGGCTCCCCCTCGTAGCGGAGACGGACGAGATGAAGACCCTGCGGCGGGGCGGAAGGACCCGCGAGTCGCCGATCTCCCGACGCGAGGGTCTCCGCCACCGAGCCCACCGGCCGGGCTCCCCGCCCCACCTCCACGAGGGTGCCCACGATGTTCCGCACCATGCGGTAGAGGAACCCCTCCCCGATCACCTGGAAGGCGAGCTCCGGACCGAAGGAGGAGATCTCGAGGGCTCGTAGCGTCCGCACGGTGTTCTCCGTCTCTCCCTTCGAGCGGGTCCGGAACGCGGCGAAGTCGTGGGTACCGACGAGGCTGCCCGCCGCCTCCCGCATCGCGGAGAGGTCGAGTGGGCCTCGGTATCCCCAGAGCCGCGAGCGCGCGAGTACCGGGGTGGAGGGGGCGTTCCAGAGTCGGTAGACATAGAGCTTCTCGATGGCGCCCCGGACCGGATCGAAGTCCGGCTCCGCCGGTCGGTGGGACAGGACCTCCAGATCGTCGGGGGCGAGGGAGGTCAGGGCGCGTCCCAGCTCCTGCGCGCCGAGGTCGCTCGCGACATCGAGGCGCAGGCACTGGTCGAGGGCATGCACTCCGGTGTCGGTGCGCGAAGCACCTCGAATGGAGATCTCCTCCGAGCGGGTGACCCGCGCCGCCGCAGCCCGCACCTCGCCACAGACGGTACGGACCCCCTCACTCTCCGCGAAGCCGTGGAAGGCGGTGCCGTCGTAGGCGAGTCGAAGAACGACGGAGGTCAGCGGGTCCGCCACAGTTCGGCGATCTGCACGGCGTTGAGGGCGGCACCCTTGAGGATCTGGTCCCCCACCACCCAGAGCTGGAGGACGCGCTCTCCCGCCGCGCGGAGGCGCCCGACATGGACCGGATGGGTCCGGGCGAGGGGGCCCGGGGTGGGCGGCTCGCTCGGGTCCGCCGCGAAGACGACCCCCGCCGCCTCCCGGAGGAGGGACGCGGCCTCCTCCAGCGGCGCCGGCGCATCGAAGGAGAGGGTGACGGCGATGGAGTGGCAGCGCTCGACCGGCACCCGCACGCAGGTGGTGTGGACCCGCAGATCGGGCCAGTCGAGGATCTTCCGGGACTCGTCCACCATCTTCCGCTCCTCGGTGGTGACCCCGTCCTCTCCGACATCCCCGATCAGGGGGAAGAGGTTCCCCTCGATCGGGAAGGGGAAGGGGTTCCCCGCCTCGAAGCCCCCGCCCTCCCGCTCCCGCACCAGCGCGTCCAGGCCGGCGCGGCCGGCCCCGGAGACCGCCTGATAGGTGTCGGCGACGACTCCGAAGCTCCCCAGGCGGCGCAGGGGCGCGATCGCGAGGAGGAGCAGGATCGTCGAGCAGTTCGGGTTGGCGATGATGCCGGGCTCGCGCTTCACGAGGTCCCCGTTGATCTCCGGCACCACGAGGGGCACGGCGGGGTCGAGCCGGAAAGCGGACGAATTGTCGATCACGGTCGCGCCCGCGGCGGCGAAGCGCGGCGCCCACTCCCGGGAGACCGCGCCAGAGGCGGAGAAGAGCGCCACATCGACTCCCGCGAGGTCGGCACCGTCGTGCAGCTCCTCGATGACGAGCTCGACGCCATCCTTCCAGGGGAGGCTCGAGCCGGCGGAGCGGGAAGAGCCGAAGAGACGGGGCGGGGTCTCACCGAGCGGACTGGAGCGCAGGAGATCGATCAGCTCTTCTCCGACGCATCCGCTCGCCCCGACGATCGCGACCGTTGGCATCGACGTTCCTTTCTTCGCGCGAGGTACCAGAGACCCCACGGGAGGATGACCAGGAGGAAGACGACGAGCGCGATCACGAAGATCTCGGTGCGTCCCATCGTGAAGAGCATCGGCTACCCGGCACCCTCCGGCTGAGGGGGGAGCGCCCGCTCCTCGATCTCCTTCCGAAGCATCGCACGGAACTCGTCGAGAGGCACGGCCCCCTGGTCCCCCACCCCGTGCCGGCGCACCGACACGGTGCCCGCCTCCTCATCCTTGCCCCCCACGACGAGGAGATAGGGGATCTTGCGATCGGCGCCGTTCTTGATCTTGGCCCCGACCCGATCGCTGCTCCGGTCGATCTCCGCCCGGAGACCGTCCGCGCGCAGCGCCTCGTGGACCTTGTTCCCGTAGTCGAGGAACCTCTCGCTCACCGGCAGAACCCGGACCTGCTCCGGAGCGAGCCAGGTCGGGAAGCTCCCCTCGAAGTGCTCGATGAGGAGGCCGCAGAACCGCTCCATCGATCCGAACGGCGCCCGGTGGATCATCACGGGGCGGTGCACCGCGTTGTCCGCGCCGACGTAGGTGAGGTCGAACCGCTCGGGGAGGTTGTAGTCGACCTGCACCGTGCCGAGCTGCCACTCGCGGCCGATGGCATCCTGGACGACGAAGTCGATCTTGGGTCCGTAGAACGCCGCCTCGCCCGGCTCCTCGGTGAAGGGGACCCCGAGGGACGCTGCGGCGTCGCGACACGCCGCCTCCGCCCGATCCCAGCGGGCGGGGTCGCCGGTGTACTTGGTGGAGTCCGGGTCGCGCAGCCCCACCCGCACCCGGTAGTCGGTCATCCCCAGCGTCCCGAGCACGAGCTGCACGAGCCCCAGGCAGCCCCGGACCTCGTCCCCCACCTGCTCCTCGGTGCAGAAGAGGTGGGCGTCATCCTGGGTGAAGCCGCGCACCCGGGTCATGCCGTTCAGCTCCCCCGACTGCTCCCAGCGGTAGACCGTGCCGAACTCCGCGAGCCTCACCGGCAGGTCGCGGTAGCTGTGGGGCTCGGAGGCGAAGACCCGGATGTGGTGGGGGCAGTTCATCGGCTTGAGGAGGTAGCCGTCGACCTCGCCGGCCTCGAGCTGGTTGGAGAGCTCCGCGCAGCTGCACCCCTCCTTCGCCAGCCTCTCCAGGTGTTCGTTGTGGATCAGCGGTGGGTACTGGCTCTCGCGGTAGTAGGGGAAGTGCCCGCTGGTGCGGTAGAGATCGAGCTTCCCCACATGCGGGGTGTAGATCGTGTGGTAGCCCTGACGGACGAGCTCCGTTCGGATGAACTCCTCGAGCTCCCGCCGGACGACGGAGCCTCGCGGGAGCCAGAGGACGAGCCCCTGCCCCACCGCCTCGTCGATGCGGAAGAGCCCCAGCTTCTTCCCGATGACGCGGTGATCGCGGCGCTTCGCCTCCTCCAGCCGATCGAGGTGCTCGGCGAGCTGCTCCTCGTGCGGGAAGGCGGTCCCGTAGACCCGGGTGAGGCTGTCGGAGTCCGCATCGCCGTGCCAGTAGCTCGAGGCGACGCTCATCACCTTGAAGGCACCGATCCGCCCGGTGCTCGGGACATGGGGGCCCCGACAGAGGTCCTCCCAGTTCGTCCCCGGCTCCCCGGTCGCATAGAAGGAGAGGACCTCCGAGCCGGCCTCGACGGCGCGCTCGGCATTGTCGATCTTGTACTTCGATCCCTCCCCGCGGAGCTTCTCCATGCCGGGCTCGAGCGCGAGCTCGTAGCGGGTGAAGGGCCGGTTCTCGGAGATGATCGCCGCCATCTCCTTCTCGATCGCCTCGAAGTCCTCCGTCGAGAGAGGCCGGGCGTCC
>JAFMMO010000184.1 GCA_017859655.1 Pseudomonadota bacterium
TCGCGTGTCCCCCCTCGAGGTAGCGCAGCGACTCCCGCACGCTCGCGATGTTCCGACGGGCGGCGGTGTCCCCCTCGAAGGGGTCGACGAGCACGAACACCTCGTGAAGCTCGGGGACGCGGGAGAGGAGGTAGCTGGCGAGGATCTTGGAGTCCGGGCGCCGCCGCCGCAGGAGGTCGGCGAGGATCAGGCCCTCGATCCCCCCGAACGGATGGTTCGCCACGACGACGACCGGGCCCTCCGCCGGGATCCGCTCGATGTCCCCGGAGGCGATCTCGTAGTTCATCTCCATCGTCCGGAGGCATGCCCGCCAGAACTCCTCATCCTGGGAGAGCATCACCGAGTGATGGTAGACATCCGCGAGCTTGTGCAACCCCGCGCTGCGCTCGAGCACGGGCACGAGCCAACGCAGCGGCGCGTTCAGCCGCCGGCGAGGAAGACTGATCTTGAAAGGACTCTCCGCGCGCAGGCGCCGGATCCTCCGGCGAGCCTGCCTGAGCTTCTTGCCCAACGCAGCTTCACTTTCCTGGAGCCCGGGTCCCTCGGGACGGCGGGCTCGGAGTCGTTCGCACCGGGGGAGCGCGTCGGCGCGCCCCGGGACCCATGCAAGAGATCATCTTAGGGGAAGGGGTGGGCCGGAGGAAGTGCGGCCGGACCGGGTCCTCATGAAGATACTGGCCCTCCCCGACCGCATCAGGGGCTCTCGGGCCGTCCGTCCCCGGCGGGGGGCCTCTCCGCTGCGAGGCGGCGGAACCACTCCTCGTAGCGGGGATCGGCGCGCAGGGAGCGCAGATCCCCATCGACGCGGATCATGTCGAGGGTGATGTCCCGGCTGGCCACCGAACGCTCGAGAGCGGCGAAGGCGGCGTCCAGCTCCCCCCCAAGGGCGAGGGAGCACGCGAGGTTGTACTGGAGCAGGTCGATCTCCGCCTGAATCGAGCTGCGAAGCTCCTCGCGGACCGTCTCCTTGAGCTGCTGCAGGAGGCGCTCCTTCGCGCGGTAGTGCTCCACCGCGGATGCGTACTCGCCGAGGCGGTAGCGGAGATGTCCGAGATCGCCGTGCGCGGTGAGGATCGCGGGGAGGGTCGCCGCGGTCGGCACCTCCGCGATGATCGCGCGCCACTCCGCGATCGAGCGGTCCACCCAGGTGCGATCTCCAAAGCGGGCGAGGAGATAGCTCGCCTCTTCCTGCACCCAGAGCTCGGTGAGAAAGTCGTCCGCGAGGCGTCGGAGCGCGGGGAGCTCCGCCTCCCCCCCGAGATCACCGAGGGCGGTCGCCGCCTGCCGGCGCACCCGGAGCAGCTCGTCCTCGCTGGCGAAGAGATCGAGGAGGATGGTCGCTCCATCGGCACCCAGAGGGGCAAGTGAGGAGAACTGACCCCGGTAGCGGACCGAGCCCTCCTCCTCCTCCGCCCGGGCGAGCGCATCCCGGATGAGTCGGTCGAGCACCATCCCGTACGCGGTCCCCCGGACCGAAGGAGACTCCCCGGTCGGGTTGCGCAGCAGTTCACGAACGCGAGGCGCGACCGCCGGGCCCTCCGCCGCGATTCTCGGAAGCGCGGTCTCGGGATCGGTCTCGATCCGCTCCACCCATGCCCGCAGCTCCTCGTCGGTCAGCCCGGACTCGTCCCGCGGCGGCAGCTCGGCGGAGGCCGTGAGGGAGGATGCTCCCAGGATGAGCGCGAGGAGCGGCGCGGCGAGTCGCGCGGCGCTGGGGAGCGATCTCCGCAGGAGGACGCGGGGGATGTTCATCGCGGTCATCTTCCCTCCCGATCTTCTCGCGCACTGGGTCACGACGCGCGGTGGGCGCCCGGTCGATTCTAGTCCGGGGAGAGCGATCGGAGGAGGAATCGCCGACCGTTCTCGGCCGTTGGACGGCCCCGAGTCCTCGCACGGTCGAGGAGAGGGAGTGGGAGGCTCCCTTGGCCGGTCCTCCCGCCGCCGTCGGCCCCTCATCCCCTGTCCCCCGACTCGGCATGGATCCTGCTTCCGCTCTTCCGGCGATCTCGGGTGAAGGGAGAGGGCCGAAGATGACGGTGGATTCCGCAAGGAGAGTCTTCGAGGTGAGCGGGAGTGACGCTGGGACTGGGAGTGACGCTGAGACGGGGAGTGACGCGGGGGGGCGACGAAGCGAGAGCGAGGATTCGTGCTCGGAGGGCTGGAGCACCTGGATTCGGAGTGAGCCGCACCGGAGGACTCAGCACTCGAGGACGCAGCACTCGAGGACGCAGCACTCGAGGACGCAGCACTCGAGGACACCGCACCTGAGTGCCCCGCCACGGAGCCTGCACGACCGATGGGCAGCGGTCTCTCCCAGTCGGATCCTCCCCGGTCGGCATCGTCTCTGGTCGCTCTCCCGGCTGGGTTGCCTCCGCGCCGGGGCTCATCGTCCATCGGCGCGACGCCTGGCGCTTCTCGGGCTGGCGCTGCTCCTCGGTGGGATCGATGGCGAGGCTTGCCGCGCCGCAGCATGCCCTCACCAGCGGCGGGCGGATCTCCCCACCACCTCTCCGCCGACGCAGAGCGGGGAGACGATCGAGTGCCCGGCCGGCGTCTTCTCCAGCATCCGAGGGACCGGCGTCGGGGGGGGTGCCCCCCCGACGATCTGTCCGCGCTGGGTGACCACGGGTCTCACCTACCACCGAAAGGAGCCTGCTCCCGGAATGCGCGTCGTGGATGAGGAGATCGTCGAGAGCACGATCACGCACTTCTACTGCGACGATGAGACCTGGCTCTTCGGGCTCATTGTCAGCTACGAGTGTCGTGAGCTCGATACCGCCATCCACGAGGTGCAGCTCACGGCGCTGAGCGACGCCGATTGTGAGGCGCTGGGGACCTCCCCCTCCTCGCCGACTCCCCCGGTGGTGCGTCCATGAAGGGGGGGGGTCGCCGCTGCGAAGGGAGGATCGCGCTGCTCGGCGTGCTCCTCGGCTCCGCGCTCCTTCTGCTCGAGGGACCGCTGGGGCGGAGCCCCTCTCCGCCTCGGCCGGGTGGCGCCTCTCCGGGGACCTCCGCGCACCTCCCTCCTGCGTCCGCGTCATCGGGATCGAAGGTCGGAGCGTTGGGCTCCTTCGTCGCGCCGATGGCAGCGGTCTCTCCTCCTCATGATCGTTGGGTGGTCTACCGGACACTCGCGAGAACCAGCGACCCGGAGGTGATCGAGGGGTCCATCGAGCTTCTCCGCGGCGGCTTCGGAGAGAGTTGGATCGATCAGGTGGAGGAGGATCTGCGCCTGTCCATCGAGGAGGGAGATGAGGAGTCGATCGCGGTCACGGCCGCGCTCCTCTGCGACGAGGACGGGCGGCGTCAGCGCGCGGGACGCCCCGTCGACCTCGAGCAGACGCTGCGTTGGCTCGATCTCCTCCCGGTCTCCGACTCCGCCGCGCTCGCGGTGCGGGGGATCTTCCTGCGTCGCTCGGTCGGAGAGCCTCCTCACTTCGACCATCTCCTGCGACTTTGGCGGGAGGGTCTCTCGGGAGAGGTCGGGCACCGATGCGCGAGTGACCTCATCGAGTGGATCGTCACGATCCTCGGGGAGGCCGATCCGCTGCTTCCTCTCACCGTGGATGAGGATCCCCGTCTGCGACGACTCGGGTGGTGTCTCCTCGTGCGGCTCGATCCGGGGCGGTTCCTGCCTCTCGTCCTCGAGGAGGTGAGGGAGCTGGAGAGGTCGGAGCGAGAGACGCTTCTGTGCGCTCTCGCGGGAGAGCTCCCCCCCGCGACTCGCGTCGCGCAGCTCCTCGAGTGGCATGACCGGTTCCCGGAGATTTCGCTCGCCCCCGCGTGGCTCGAGCTCGGCGCGGACCGCGGGGGTGACCTGATCCTGGCGTACCACGCCGCGGAGAGCTCCGCGGTGCGCGAGCAGCTCCTCGCCGGCTGGACCCGTCACTCCCTCGACGCCGACGGGGCGGAGCGGTTCCTCATCGAGGTCCTCGACACGGATCCCGATCCGCGGGTCCGCTCCCGTGCCCTCGTCGCGCTCGGTCAGGTGGATGGGGATGAAGCGAGGGACAGGCTCGGAATGGCGGTGGGAGAGGCGTTGGGCCAGAGCGCGCCCGGGGATCCACTCGACGCGGCTCGCCTGAGCGCCGGCCTGAGAAACGCCCTCGCGCGGGCGCCCCGAGACTGGGTTCGGAGGTCCGCGCTTCCGTTCCTGCGGTCACGCCTGAAGGAGCTCTCCCCGCGCTCCCGGGAGTCCGAACTGGAGCGCTGGCGCCGCGCGCTCGGGAGGACGCACCCGGAGCTCTTGAGGGAGCTGGACCGGAGACCGGGCTTCTGATCGAGATCCTCTGCGGGGTCGGATCGAGACGGTTTCGATGGGGGTTTCACTCCGGGGCTCCTCGGAGGATGCTGGCCCTTCCCCTCCAAGGCTTCGGGGGGCAGGCCAGGACCACCAACGAGAGAGTCGTGATCAGAGTGTCGAACCGTCGGTGCTATCGCTGCAAGGAAGTGCGCCCGGCCGAGGCCTTCATCGAGCGCGTGGATGACCGGCACTATCGAATGTGTCGACCATGCCTCTCCGAGATTCTCCAGAAGCGGTCAGGCAAGAAGACGCGGCTTCAGCACACGGACACCCACCGCATCTGCTATCTCTGCAGAAGAAGACTGGAGAACGAGGAGTTCACCCGACGATCGAACGGGACCTACTTCTCAGCGTGCAAGGACTGCAACCGTCATGTCTTCGCTCAAAGACGCCGGGCTCGGCTGCTGGCGGCGGGGGGGAGCTACTCACTCGAGGAATGGCAGCGCCTCGTGGCTCAGTTCGACCGATGTCCTCGTTGCCTGCGGGCATGGGAGGAGATCCCGCTCCTTCCAGGGCGGAAGACGGTCGTGACGGTGGATCACATCATTCCCCTCTCCAAGGGCGGGGCGAACACGATCGACAATCTCCAACCCCTGTGCTCCTCCTGCAACTCGAGAAAGGGCGCCAAGCTCGATCCACCCTGAGGCGACGGGGGCCTACCAGCCGTCGCGGCGCAGCAGCGCGGCATATCCTCCGTCACCCTCACCTTCACCGGGGAGGACCTCGGTCTGCTCGACGAGGTGGATGTCGGTGTGGCGTCCGAGGATCTCGAAGATCGTGTCCGCGTTCTCCGCCGGTTCGATCGAGCAGGTGGTGTAGAGGAGATCGCCCCCGGGCGCGAGGTGTCGGATCCCCGCCTCGATGAGGGCGTGCTGGATGCGCGTGAGGCTTCGGACCTCCTCGGGGAGGAAGCGCCAGCGTGCCTCGTGGCGACGGTTCAGCACGCCGGTGTTCGAGCAGGGAGCGTCGACCAGGATCTGATCGAACTTGCGATTGAAGCGCAGCCGCTCCGACTCGCGAGGAATGTCGGCGACATGAACATCCGCCTGCCCCGGCTCACCGTGAAGGCGCAGGCGCTGAAGGTTCTCGGCGATGAGTCGGAGCTTCGCCTCGGAGACATCACAGGCGAACGCCTCCGCGATCCCTCCTCGGTCGAGGATGGTCGCGAGCTTGCCTCCGGGGGCCGAACAGAGGTCGAGGAGGGAGACCCCGGTGCGCTTCGGGAGGAGGTTCACCAGGCGTCGCGCCGTGATGTCCTGGACCCAGAAGTCTCCCGATGCGAAGCCCGGAATCCGCTCGATCGGGGTCGGGGTGAGGACACGGAAGGTCGGCAGCTCCTTCCCCTCGACCTGGATCGCCTCGATCTCCGCGATGCGGAGCATGCGAAGGAATGCGTCCGGGTCCCGGTCGCGACGCAGGGCGAGGTAGAGCGGCGGCGTCTCGTTGTCTCGATCGAAGAGTCGGCGCAGCGTCGCGTCGTCGTAGCGCTCAAGCCAGAGGCGGACCATCTCGGTCGGGTGCGAGTACTGGATGCCGAGAGCCTCGGCCCGGTGATCCTTCGGGAGCAGGAACTCATCGATCTTCGCCCACCCGCGCGCGATGCGCACACAGGAGAGAGGTTCGGTCGGCTCCTCCCCCTCCGGCAGATGAGTGATCGACTCGCACGCCCGGCGCAGGACCGCGTTGAGGAGCCCGGCGGCACCATCGGTCTGCTCCCGGGGTCCGGGGATCGGATCGAGAGTGCGCCAGGCGGCCACCGTCTCGCCCACGGCCGCGTGGGGGGGAGTCTGCAGGTAGATCCGCTGGTAGAGACCGACCGCGATGGCCGCGCGGAGGGAGCGATGGGTGTCCTTCAGCGGCCGGGAGAGGAAGAACTCCGCTAGGGCGCGGAGGGTGTTGCGGTGTCGGACCGCTCCGTAGCAGATCTCGGTGAGGAACCCGCGGTCCGAGCCGGCGAGATGCGTGTCGGAGAGGTAGGTGCCGAGGAGCTCCTCCATCGGCGTCCGCTTCCGATCATCCCATTGGATGAGGAGATGGATCGCCGCAGCGCGGGTGGAGAGATCGGAGCCGTCCGCCGCGGTGCGCTGGATCGGGGTGTACTCCGTCCGTGTCGCGACCCGGCCGCGTCGGCGAGCGTGGGGACTCTCCGGTGCGCGGTGCCGATCGCCGCGGATCTCCCGGCCGTCATCGCTCCAGCGTCGCGGTTCGGGGCGGTCCCCTCGGGGGCCGGCCGGTCTGCTCTCTCGCGTGGCGCGACGTGTCCCCTCGCGATCCCACTCGTTTGACCACGGGCGACTCTGCGTCTGCGGAGCTCGCTCTCGCCTCGCGGTGCGGTCCCCTGCCCCGGGACGGCCCCCGGCGAAGGAGTCGTGACGCGGCCGCTCAGCGCGGTCACGTCGTTGGTCGCCGCGCGGGCGATCGTCCCGACGGGGTCCGCGGTCGCGATCGAAGGAGTCACGTCGGGGGCGGTCCCCCCAGCGGGGCCGGTCGTCGCGGTCACGTCGTTGGTCGCCGCGCGGGCGATCATCCCGACGGGGTCCGCGGTCGCGATCGAAGGAGTCGCGTCGGGGGCGGTCCCCCCAGCGAGGCCGGTCGTCGCGGTCACGTCGTTGGTCGCCGCGCGGGCGATCATCCCGACGGG
>JAFMMO010000185.1 GCA_017859655.1 Pseudomonadota bacterium
CGGACCCCTCCGCGCGGGGGAGACGATCATCATCGACATCTTCCCCCGGCACCTGACCACGATGATGTGGGGGGACATGACCCGGACGGTGTTCAAGGGCGAGGCGCCGGCGGAGGTGCGGCGCCTCCATACGGCGGTCCAGAAGGCGCAGGAGGCCGCGATCGCCGCCATCGCCCCGAGAGTGACGGGGGACGCGGTTCACGCCGCGGTCGAGGAGGTCTTCGCGCGTGAGAGCTTCCCCACGGAGCTGAGGGACGGGGACTGGGTGGGGTTCTTCCATGGGACCGGCCATGGGGTCGGTCTCGACATCCATGAGCTCCCGCGGCTGATGAAGGGCGGACCGGAGCTCGAGGAGGGAATGGTGGTCACGGTCGAGCCCGGGCTCTACTACCCGGGGCTCGGAGGTTGCCGGATCGAGGACATCGTCGTCGTCACGGCGGACGGGTGCCGGAACCTGAACCGGGCCCCGAAGTCCCTGGAAGTGTAGAGGGGACGATGTCCCGAAGGCCGTCGGTCGCGGAGCAGTTCCACGAGGGGACGAAGTACCGGGAGGACCAGTCCTTTCCCCCGGCGCCGGACCTCGAGGCCCAGCCGTCCCCCTACAAGGACTTCCACTGCGAGCGGCCGATCGACCTCGTCCCCGATCTCCCCTTCGAGCGGTTCCCGCTGGGTCCTGCGCCCTATCAGGAGCCGCGCGACGCGGCCCTCCTCCCGCCGCTCGTCGGGCGGCTCTCCCGAGTCCTCTTCCACACCTATGGGGTCACCGGAGTGCAGGAGGTCCCGGGAGGGCACCACCTCTTCCGCGCGGCTCCCTCCGCCGGGGCCCTCTACCCGGCGGAGCTGTATGTCGTCCCGGGGCCGGACTCCGGGCTCGAGGAGGGGCTCTACGACTACGCCGTCCATCGCCACCAGCTCGTGCCCGTCTTCGAGGGACCCTTCTTCGACGAGGTCGCCCGGGCCTCCTTCTCGACCCCGGCGTTCGAGGCCGCGGACGCCCTGATTCTCCTCACGGGGGTCTTCCGGCGCTCGAGTTGGCGCTACCACGATCGCGCCTACCGCCGCATTCTCCTCGACTGCGGGCATGTCCTCGGGAACCTGAGCCTCGCGGCGCGCGCCGAGGGTTGGCGCGTGGCTCCGACTCCGGCCTTCGAGGACGGGGCGCTCTCCCGCCTCCTCTTCCTGGACGAGCGGGAGGAGGGGCTCCTCGTGGTCGCGCCGCTCGTCCCGGAGTCGGCGGTCGATGCCGGGGGCGCGCTGCTCGGCCCGGTGCGTCGCTCGCCTGCGACCTCCGGCGTGGTCCCGGTGGGGGAGAGCCTCCTGCACGCGATCCACCGGAGCTCCCGGATCGAGCGGGATGAGCCGGTCTACGCCCCGGAGGCTCCGGAGTGGCCTCCCGAGGAGGAGCAGGAGTGCCAGCCCCCCGTCCCTCTCGGGCCGACCCACCCCGGTCTCGGAGGGTCGTTCTCCGAGACCGTCATCCAGCGTCGCTCCACCCGGGCCTTCACCGGAGAGACGGTCCCCCGGGAGGCTCTCGCCCGCATCCTCGATCATGGGCATCGAGCCGCGAGCCCCGGTCCCGTTCGTCTCCTGCAGGCTCCGGAGCAGCTCGCGGTCCACCTCATCGTCCTGCGGGTTCCCGGGCTCACCCCCGGGGTCTACCGCTACCTCCCCGACACCCATGAGGTCCTGCTCGTGCGGAGCGGGGACTTCCACCGCGAGATCGGGCATTGCGCGCTCGGGCAGGGGCTGGCCTCGGAGGCGGCCGCGGTGGTGGTGCACAGCGCGGACCTCCGCGCCGCGATCGACGCCTACGGCGATCGGGCCTACCGCTACCTGCACCTGGATGCCGGAGTGATCGGGCAGTACCTGAACCTCGCCGCCGTGGATCTGGGGGTCGGCGTCTCGGGGATCGCCGGCTTCTTCGACGACAGCGTCAACCGTCTGCTCCGCCTCCCGGAGTCCCACGCGATCCTCTATCTGACCACCCTCGGAAGCCCCGCTCCGTTCTCGGAGAGCTAGCCGCTCGGTGCGCGCGTCCGGGGCGGTCCACCCCTCCTCTGCCGAAGGAACCCCAGGAATCGGCGATTTGAGGCCGTTCAGGCGCGTTTCTCCTGCCGCGCGGAGCTCGGCCTTGCTCCCCGCAGGCACGGCGCACGAGTACGTGAAGAGCCGCGAAAGGTCCGCGAAAGGGGCGGTCGGGCCCCCCCGGGAGACTCTCGGAAGGCGGATTTCCGAAATTTTTTCGGCCCCCTCCGGGAGCGGCGCCCGCGAAACGTAACATGCATTTCATAAAGTACATTTCTGGAAGAGAGAGAAGCCTCGGTCGTCATCGTTCCGTCATGCCACCGGCCGGAATGTCAGCATCCACGCGGCTTGCAGCCCGATGACCTTTCGAGGAGAGCGCCTTCACCACGGCTCGGGGGGCCGAAGGGCATGCTCCTCGGGGCCGCTGGGGGCGGGGGCACTCGGACCGGGGTCGGAGCGGATTTCGATGGGGAGAGGGGCGGAATCGGTCTGGACAGCGAAATCGGATCCGACTCTCCTATCCGCCGTCGGAAGAGGCCCGGGGGAAAGCAGGGCCCCTCCCGATACGCCGCGTGCAAGAAACACTGGAGAGGAACTAACCTGCGCTCGTGGATCTCCCTCGTGGGGAGGCGCTGGCCAGGGAAGGGAGAGAGCGATCATGCGTAGGGGAATTCTTTGTAGCGTCTTGGCTCTGCTCGTTTTGACGCCGAGTGCACTCGTGCTCGCGCAGGGGGGGATGAGCGTCGACGGTGAAGTCCGTCTGCGCACCGAGTACAAGGGACCGTTCGACTACTCGAGCGACTCGAGTGACGACGGCACCTTCATGCGGACCCACCTCAACTTCGGCTGGGCCGTCTCGGAGGACGTCGCGTTCAGCGTCGGCCTGCAGGACTCCCGGGCCTGGGGGAACGATGGGAACGGCGACGCTGATGTCGACGTGAACACCGCGACCCTCTCGCTGAGCAACGTCCAGAAGATGGGCTACCTCAGCTTCCTCGGCTCCGGCCAGTGGGACCTCCACCTCGGCCGCATGAACGTGCCCACCTATGGTGACGGCTACGTGCTCGCGGCGAACGACTGGAGCAACACCGGTCCCGATTCCTACGACGGCTTCCACCTCGCCGGTGGCTTCGGAGACATCTCCGTCGAGTTCATCTGGGCCGACTCGAACAACGCCAACCCGTACGACGCGGGCGCCCAGGGCGCCGCCCAGGGCGGGCTCTGGTACTACCTGACCCTCGGTTGGGCCAACGACATGGTCGGCGTGGACGCCTACCTCCTCACCCGCCGCGACAACGGCGAGGATGACGGAGACGCGGACACCTTCGACGATGTCGACTCCGACACCATGGGCTTCCGGGCGAGCATCACGCCCTCCCAGGTCGAGGGTCTCGAGGTCGTGATCGAGTTCGCGTCCCAGGAGACCGAGAACGACGGCGACTCCGGTCCCGACGGAGAGCTGACCGTGATCCGTGCGGGCTACGGCCTCGACATGGGGCCGCTGAACCACATCGGCATCGGCATGTCCGAGGCGGACGAGGGCTGGAACCAGGCTGGTGACTGGAATCATGGCCTGCTCGGTCACTACGACATTGTGAACAACAACAATGTCGAGGACTTCTTCGTCACCCTCCGCGGTCAGATCAGCGACTTCGCCGTGAACCTCGACTTCCACACCTTCACCGCGGTCGACACCGCCGCGGGTGCGGATGACGACATCGGCTCGGAGATCGATCTCTACACCACCTGGGACTGCGGCGAGAGCCTCGCGTTCCAGGCGGGCTGGAGCATGTTCTCTCCCGGTGACGCGCTCCTCGTGGACGAGGATGGCGACTTCTTCTACGTCCAGATGACGGTCCCGTTCGGCGGCAACTAGCCCCGAGCCGAATCGGAATTGCCCTGACCCAGGGTGACGTGGATCCAGGGACGGGCGTGCCTCCGACGAGGGGGGACGCCCGTCCTTTCACAATGAGAACTCCTGAGATCGAAGACACGCTCGAGGTCCACGGGATCCCGGGCGAGAAGACGAGGGGAAAGGCGACGATGCGATCGAACGGCGAGGGCGCTTCGAAGTGGCTGATGGCCGTGTTCGGACTGGCGGGACTGAGCGGCCTGCTCCTGGCCACGGCCCCCATCCACGCGGATGACGGCTTCAGCTGGGACGCCGATCTCCGGCTTCGGACCGAGTACCGGGGACCCTTCAACTACGTGGACACGGGCGGCGGCGATCCGACGAGTGACGACGGGACCTACTCCCGCCTGCGGCTCGGACTCGACTACGCGGTGGCTCCGGGGATCGGGCTTCGACTCGAGCTTCAGGACTCCCGGGTCCTCGGGGGCGACGGCGGGGCGAGCGCGGATGCGGATCTCGGGGTCCAGCGCGCCTACTTCAGCATGGCGGACATGAAGGACCTCGGCCTCTTCGACTGGCTCGGAGAGATGGACCCGGTGGCGCTGATGATCGGCCGCCAGGAGGTCCCGACCTACGGGGATGGATACATCCTCGGAAACAACGACTGGGACAACGCGGGGGGGAGCTCCTTCGACGGGGTCCGGATGAAGGGTTCGGTCGGCACCGATGACTTCGGGGTCGACGCCGAGTACCTCTACGCCGAGCTGCTGAACGCCGACCCCTACACGACCGGTGCGAACGGGGCGGCGGACGACACCATCCTGTGGGGTTTCACCGCCACGACGGGGGACATCCCCTGGGTCGACCTCGATGCCTACTACTGGGTGGTCAATCGAAGCAACTCGGATGACGAGCGCATCTTCGGCTGGAGGGTCAGCGGCGCGCTGCCCGACAGTCTCCCGTTGACCGGGCTCGACCTCTCCCTCGAGTACGCCGTCGCGGATGGCCGCCGGGACGGTGACCGGCTCGATGCGAACTTCTGGGTGCTGCAGGGGAACTACCTCTTCCAGATGCACGATGTGCCCTACTGGGCGAGGTTCGGAGTCAGTCACGCCAGCGGCACCTCCGGGGATGCCAGCGAGAACGAGACCTGGCAGGCTCCCCTCCCGAATGCCCACGCCCACCTGGGCCGCTACGACCTCTTCGCCAACTCGAACATCGACGATCTCTGGGTCGGGTTCGGGACCGAGCTCGCCAGCGGGATGGAGATCGGAGCCGACCTCCATGTCTTCACCCTCTCCGAGCAGGACGACGGTTGGTACACCGTGACGGGGCAGCAGTTCGGAGACGGAGGGTCCATCACGGATGACGACCTCGGTCGCGAGCTCGATGTCTGGGCCCGCTGGGGCTTCCTGAGCGAGAGCACCCTCGAGACCGGTCTCAGCGTCTTCTGGGCGGGAGATGCCGTGGAGGAGGCGACGGGGGGATACGACGACGACGGTCTCTTCCTCTACCTGCAGCTTTCGGTGCCGCTCGGCGGGAGCTGAGCCCGGGGCCCGAAGCGACCGCGGAACGAACGGAGGGTGGATCCCCTGCGGGGTCCACCCTCCCTTCCATCCCGGAAGCGTATCGGCGCCTCAGCTCGTCGAAGCTCCGTCCTCGCGACCCAGCAGGGAGACGAAGCGGGAGACGAGAGCCGGGTCGAGCCCGGGGGCGAGCTCGCTCTGCATGTGGCGGAGAGCCTCGTAGGTGGTCAGCGGCTCCCGCAGCTCGCTGCCGCAGGTGAGCGTGGCGAAGGTGTCGGCGATCGCGACCACTCGGAGCGCGCGCCCGATCTCCGCGGCTCTCAGACCCTGGGGATAGCCGGAGCCATCGAGCCGCTCGTGATGCCCGAAGATGACCTCGCGGGCCAGCTCCGGCACTCCTTCGAGTCCCTCGAGGAGCTCGATCCCGAGCGCGGGGTGTCGCTTGATCCAGCTCCACTCATCGAAGCTCAGGGGACCCTCCTTGGCGTGCAGCTCGGCGGGGAGCTGCAGCATCCCGAGGTCCATCATCAGGATCCCCATGCCGAGCGCCTCGAGGTCCTCCTCCGGGAATCCCCCGATCTCCCGGGCGAGGGCGATCCCGTACTGGCACGCCTGAAGGGCGCGGGCGTGGAGCGGATTGCGATCCGTCATCGCCTCCATCAGCGCATGGAGGCAGGGCTTCCCCTCTCCCTGGAAGGAGAGGGAGCCGCAGACGACCCCCCGGGCGAGCTCCACGTTCTCCGAGCGGACCGGGAGGGAGGAGACCCGCGCGCTCAGGCGCTCCGTCGACTCCTGCAGGACCCGGGAGCGCTCCGCCAGGGGGCGGGAGTGATCTCGGAGGGCCGCCTCGATCCCGACGGTCAGGTAGCTCCAGTAGTGCTCCGCCTGCTCCTCCGAGACGAAGAGGGTCTCGATCCCGTTCTCGAGGAGCGCTCCCCGCTGGGTCTCCGTGAACGGGAGGCCCTCCCGACGATAGACGATGTGCTCCCCCTCGATGCGGGCGTGGAGCGCGAACGGAAGGACCGAGTCGACGCGGAGGGTGCTCAGCGCGATCTCCCGGTATCGCGGCGAGCGATCGGTCTTCGTCGCAGGCACCGGGCGTTGGGTGGGGGAGTGCATCGGGCGTCCGTCTCCGATTCGGGTGTCGAGGAGGACCGACCCTCCGCGGATCGCACCTCCTTCCAAGAGTAGTACGGAGGGGGCGCCCCCGTCGACCTCGCCCGGCAGGACCCGCCGGGGGCGGCGGATCCTGCCGGGCGCGGAGAGGGGTCCCCTGCTCGCCATCGCCGGATCCCGGCCATTCCTCACGATCCTCCCGATTGGCCCCCGGCTTGCGAACGCGGAGGCACCGCGCCCTCACGCGCTGGAAAAGGAGCCACCATGGCCCGCATCAACCCGACGGGATCCTCTCCGCTCCCCTGGTGGACCCAGGCCCTCGCCGCGAAGGGCGCACAGGCCGCGAAGGGAGCCGCCTCCTCCTCCGGCGCGACAGGGAGTGATCCCTCGCTCGATCCCGCCAGCACCCCTGCGC
>JAFMMO010000186.1:0-870 GCA_017859655.1 Pseudomonadota bacterium
CCTGCCAGGAGCAGGCGGTCCAGCTCGAGATCCGGGATCCGGGTCTGGTTGCGGCAGAAGCTGACCGACGAGCCGACCAGCTGACCGAGCTGTCCTCCCCAGGAGCGGAGCACCGCCTGCACACCGTCCTCCAGCTCGGGGGGGAGGCGCCCCTCCGTCGCGAGCTCCCGCACCCGTCGCGCCTCCTCGAGGCCGATGTCGAGGCGACGCCCGATGAGCTCGTCGAGTTCTCCGATTCCCGTCGTCACGGTGCGAGCGAAGAGGAGCCGGCCGTCACGGACGATCCCGAGGTGGGACTCGGCGTCCCCCACATCGACGATCGCGACCGTCTCCTCCGGCGCCTGCCGCTCCGAGGCCAGGTAGGCGTGAATCCCGCCGAGGGCGCTCGGGATCGCCTGCCGGGCCCGCCCCCCCCCGGCCTCGATCTCCGCGATCCAGGGGACGAGCTCGTGCTCCTTCCCCATGCCGAGGAGGTGCACCTCCTCGTCCCCCGCGCTCTCCGGTGTCTCGAGGGCGAGGAAGTCGCTGGAGAGCGGCTCGCCGGACCGCTCGACCATCTCCTCGGTCTCGTACTTGAGGATGAGCTGGAGTCGCCAGTCGGGGACCGGCGGCATCCGGTGGTAGCGCAGGGTCGCCGCGCGTCCCGGCACGCCGAGGACGATCCCCGCCGCGGGCACGCGCTCGCTCCGGAGCTTCCCCATCAGGGCCGCGAGCGACTCCTCCGGCGGAGCGGTCACCTCCACCGCGCGGACGACCTCGTAGGCCCCCGGCGCGCCGCGGATCCAGACGGCCCGGGAGACGGTCTCTCCCAGGCGAATCGCCACCGCTTGCTTTCGGAACACGGCTGCCTCCTACTCCCGAGCCTCGATG
>JAFMMO010000186.1:880-3466 GCA_017859655.1 Pseudomonadota bacterium
TGATTCGGAGGCGCTCCCCGGCGGTGCGCGCCTCCTCGGTGCCCGGGTGATCCTGCTCGACCCACCGGTAGTAGATCCGCGCCAGGCGATCCCGACGCGCCTCGAAGTAGCGGTTCCCCTCGGCGAGGAGCCCCCGCGCCCGCTCCTGGACCTCGTCGGTGCGGCGCGCATCGATCGCGCGGCTCGTCTCCGTCACGAGGTCCCGGGCTCTCCGCGCCTCGTCCGTCCCCGCGAAGCGGCGGGAGAACTCCTCGCTCCGCTCGACGAGGACCCGGGAGATCGGAGTCCCGGGGAACTGCCGGAGGTCATCCACCATCGCCCGGAGGTCGCTCCAGCCCGCGGCGGCGCTCTCCAGGATGCGGGCGCGCTCCTGCGCCACCCGCTCGACGACATCCTCCCGCCAGGGGAACTCCACCCCGAGCGAGTCGAGCAGCCCGAGCGCCTCTCCCTCGCGCCCCTCCGCGATCCTCGCCGCGAAGGTCTCCCACGCCTCGTCGAGGCGGCGCTTCTCCCGATCGGACACAGTCCCGAGCGAGAGCTCGAGCACCCCCGCCGGCGGAGCCTCACGCGGAGTCCAGGAGACGGCGAGTCCGTTCCTCGCGGCGACCGGATCGAGGACCTGCAGCACGCCCGGGACACCGAGCCTCAGCGTGATCTGCTCCGCGCCGCGCCCGATCACCCACTCCTCGCCGACCACCGTCGAGAGGTCGGACCAGTCGACCCTCGCCGCCACGCAGCTGTCGCCGAGGAAGACGCTGGAGGCGCGACCCTCGAGGGACCTCCCGAGCTCCAGCACGAGCTGCATCGAGTCCTCGAAGGGGGCGCTCCAGGTGACCCGCACTCCCGCGGGATCGATCTCGGTGATCTGGGTGACCTTGTCCCGATCGAGGTCGAAGTCGTTCCGGATCGAGCCGGTCTCGTGCACCTCCAGCACCGAGCGGCTGGTCGGGAAGAGCTGCCCCCAGGGGACTCCGCCCGCCTCCGCCCCCCGGGCCAGTCGGAGGCTCCGGACCAGGGACTCCCGCCCACGCGAGACGGTGATGATCCCCTTCGGATCGAGGTCGATCCCGAGCGAGGCCAGCCCCGTGCCGGCCTCGCGCCGAAGCCCCTCCGCTTCCGGGCGCTCGATCCGAACGAGGGAGAGCGCGTCCGCGAGGAGCCGCCCGGATCCGAGCGCGAGGATCCCGACCTGGCAGGCGGTCGGCTCCCCGTGGCTCGGCGGGATCATGGCCGCCTCGAGCCCGATCCACGCGCCCTTGCGATCATCGAGCACGGTGTAGCTCTCCTCGACGGGGACGAGCTCCGCGCCCCGGCGGGTGTACCAGCGCAGCGCGAGCCCCACCCGGGTGAAGCCCTCCGCCTTCAGCTGGCCGGAGAGGCGGAAGGCCTCTCCCTCGGTGAAGTCGTGCAGCTGACGGTCGTAGAGACGCACCGCGCGGAAGCTGCCCCCGGTCGAGCGCACCGAGAGGGCCGCGTCGCCGTGGGGCAGGCCCGGCTCCTCGATCCCCTCGAGGACCACGGCATCACTCGTGGCGGCGTCGACCTCCCAGAGCTCCGCCCACCCCCCCTCGGGAGGGTTCTCGAAGGACCCCGGCACCCCGAGGAGGTTCGCCTCATCGAGGGGGAGGCGATTCTCGGTGAGGTCGATGAAGGTGGAGCGCCCGAAGTAGACGATCAGGACTCCGCTCACGAGGACGATGAGGGTGTGAAGCCACTGGAGCCGCCCCTCCTCCTCGAGCATGCGAGGCGTCAGGCGGGAGAGGTCCTCCTCGGTGATCTCCCCCTCGTCGAGGGCGCGAATCACCTGGCTCGGAGAGCCGCTCGGCGCGCCGGAGGGAATGCCCCGCACGCGCAGCTGGGTGTCCCCGACCTGCAGGAGGTCCCC
The DNA here is from genome assembly GCA_017859655.1 of Pseudomonadota bacterium. Taxonomy (GTDB): domain Bacteria; phylum Planctomycetota; class UBA8108; order UBA1146; family UBA1146; genus JAFMMO01. The sequence goes on from JAFMMO010000186.1 coordinate 2,766, forward strand.
GTCCTGGAGCTGGTGCTTGCGGATGCGACTCTTGCCGAGGAAGAGGCCGTTCCCCGAGTCCAGGTCGCGGATCAGCCAGCGGGCGCCGTGAGCCTCGATCCGCGCGTGGGCGCCCGAGGCCTTCCGATCGGGGAGGACGAGGTCGCAGTCCTCCTTCCGACCGATGAGGAAGGGCGCGCGGAGGGCGAGCCTCCGCCCCTGAAGCGGGCCGTTGACCACCACGAGGTGCGGTGCATCGTCGGACTCCGGCTCCGGGGGGAGCGGCGCCGCCTGCGGCGCGGCCTTCTTCGGCTTCGAGGCGGACGGCGGAGGCGGGGCGGGTTCGCGCACGGTCGGAGTCTCCGGCTCCACCAGCGGCGCCGTCGCCTGCTCCGAGCGCGGCTCCTCGATGAACTCGATGCGGACCTCACCGATCTGGATCCGGTCCCCGGCCACCAGCGGCACCCGCTCGACGCGGTGCCCGTTGTGGACCGTACCGTTCGACGAGCCGAGATCGACCAGCTCGAAGCCGCTCATCGTCCCGAGCACCCGACAGTGGCGCCGGGAGGAGAGCGGATCGGAGATGCGGATGCCGCACGCCTCATCGCGACCGACCTCCACCACGTCGGTGGAGCCGATCTCGACGGTGCGCTGCTCACCCTGCTCGGTAACGACGAGCTTCGCCATGGGACCTCAGCTGTCCTTCTCGGGGGGACTCGGTC
>JAFMMO010000186.1:3476-6930 GCA_017859655.1 Pseudomonadota bacterium
GTCTCTTCAGCCCGTACTTCTCGATCTTCTGATCGAGGGTGGGGCGGGAGATCCCGAGGTTCCGCGCTGTCTGACTCTTGTTCCACTTGTTCTCGGCGAGGGAGTCCGCGATCACCCTCCGCTCCACCTTCTCGGTCGCCACCGCGACCTGCTCCTTCAGGGTTCCCTGGAAGGTCGGCTCCCCCCGGCGCCCCCCCGCCCCGTTGCTGCCGGTGACGAGGGCGGGCGAGAGGAACTCCGGGGTGACGGTGTCGCTGGAGAGCGCCACCATCCGCTCCACCTCGTTCTCGAGCTGCCGGACGTTGCCGGGCCAGTCGTAGTGGTAGAGGTAGTAGAGGGTCCGGCTGTCGAGGGTCGGCTTCTCCCGCTTCATCCGCTCCGCCACCTTCACCATGAAGTGCTCGACGAGGATGGGGACATCCTCTCGGCGCTCGCGGAGCGGAGGCAGCGTGACGTTGATGACGTTGAGGCGGTAGTAGAGGTCCTCCCGGAAGCCCCCGGTGCGGACCATCTCCTCGAGGTCTCGGTTGGTGGCGGAGATGAGCCGCACATCCACCCGCTTCGAGTCACGCCCGCCCACCGGGCGGATCTCCCCCTCCTCGACCACCCGAAGCAGCTTCGTCTGGAGGTCGAGGCTCATGTCCCCGATCTCATCGAGGAAGAGGGTGCCTCCATCCGCGAGCTCGAAGAGGCCCTTCTTGTCCTTGAGGGCCCCCGTGAACGCCCCCTTCACGTGCCCGAAGAACTCGCTCTCCAGCAGGTTCGGGGGGATCGCGGCGCAGTTCTGGGAGACGAACGGACGCTCCTTGCGCACCCCCTGGTAGTGGATCGCATCCGCGATCAGCTCCTTGCCCGTGCCGCTCTCTCCCTGCACGAGGACCGGAATGTCGGTCTCGATCACGCGGTCGAGGATCTGGAAGATCTGCTCCATGCGGGAGTTCTTGGTCACGATGCGGTCGTAGTCGTACTTGAACCCCCGCTCCCCGGAGCGCGTGATCACCTCCGTGACCTTCTCCGGGTCGAGCTCCCGGGAGATGAGCATCTCCTGCAGCTCGCGATTCAGCTCCTCGACCTTCTCCTTGGAGTCGAGGAGCTGCGCCTGCTTGCGATCGTTCTCCTCGAAGAGGCGCGCGTTCTCGATGAACACCGTCGCCTGATCCGCGAGGAACTCCACGAAGCGGAGGTGGCTGCGGTGGAAGGCGTTCGTCTCGAAGCGGTTGTCCACGTAGATCACGCCGAGGACCCGTCCGCGCAGGCTCAGCGGGACGCAGAGCACCGACTCCAGTCGAAGCTCGGAGACGGAGGCGAACTGGGTGAGGCGTACATCGTGCCGGGCGTCCCCGGTGAGGATCGGGCGCCCGCCCGCGAGGACCTCCCGGGTGATCGAGCGGCTGACCTTGAGCTCCGCCTTGCGAACGGTCTCCTTGTCGATGTTGCGCGAGATCGCGATGGAGAGCTCCTCATCCTCCTCCTCGAGGATGATGAAGCCACGCTCCGCGTTGGAGATCTCGATGACGGTGTCGAGGATCATCCCGAGGAGATCGGGGAGCACGAGGGTCTGACAGAGACCGCGGGTGATCTCGAGCAGGCGCAGGAAGATCTCCCGCTCGCTCTGGAGGAGATCGAGCTGGCTCTCCTCGGTGACATCGGTGAGAGGCTCCATGAAGTACTCGGTGGAGAGGACGAGGGTCTCCCCCCCTCCACCGCGCAGTTCGCGGGTGGGGATGCGCTCGAAGTAGATCCGGGTCTTGCCGATCTCGATGCAGTCCCCGGGCGCCAGCTCCTGCTTGCGGACGAGGACGCCGTTCACGAGGGTTCCGTTGCGGCTCTGCAGGTCCTCCACCCACCAGCTCCCCCCCTGGTGGAAGAGCCGGCAGTGGCGTCGGGAGCTCGAGATGTCATCGATCTCGATCTGGTTCTCCCGCGAGCGACCGATCGCGATCGAGTCCCCGTCGAGCTCCACGGCGCGCTCCGCCCCGCGCTCGCGGATGACGAGGCGGGCGCTCGGGGCGCCGTTCTTCTCGGGGGAGGGGGCTGCTGACAAGCGTGCTCCAGCTTCGGTGGGAGAGGGATCTCGCGGACCTGCAGGCATGAGAGCACAGAGACGCCCCGTGTAAAAGACCTTTTACAGCGAGGGAGGGGGCGGAATTCGGGGAGTGGATTCCCCGCAGACCCGGATGCCGTGGATCCGCCCGGGCGGGCGAGAGGCGACTTTACACCCCTCGGGTGAGGTCAGCGCCCGGACGGCTCGGGGGAGCGGAGGGCGGTGTCCAGCTCACCGAGGGTCTCCTCCCACCAACTCTTGAACGCGGACACCTTCACTCCCTTGCCGCCGGTCAACGCGGCGAACCGCACCGGCCCCGCGTCGCTCTGCCAGCCCCCCGCGAGGCCGGAGACCCCGGAGATGTGCCCGGTCTTGCCACGGAGTCGGCCGACGAGAGGGGAGCCGCGGAACCGCTTCTCCAGAGTGCCGTCGCGCCCGGCGATCGGGAGCGCCTCCCAGAAGATCGGTCCCCACTCCGCCGAGTCCGCGCGACGGAGGACCTCCACCAGGGTCGCGCAATCGACCCGGTTCTGACGCGCGAGGCCCGAGCCGTCCAGCACCGCGAGACCGGACGGCCCGTGAAGGCTCCGCTGCGCGTAGAGCGTGAGGAGCGCTCCGGACCGATCGAAGCTCCCATCGCCACCGCTCTCTCGACCCGTCACCCGAAGCAAGGCGTCTCCGTAGAGGTTCTGACTGTTCTTCAGGAGTACAGGCAGCGTCGATGCGACCGAGTGCTCGATGCGCGCGACCCGCGTCGCCCCCTCCGGTGCGACGCCGCGCCCGAGTCCTCCCTCCACCGCGATCCCCTCCGACCGCAGCAGCTCCGCGAACGCACCGAGGAACGCCTGCGTCGGGTCGGGAACCGTGACCCAGTGGACCCGCTCCCCCACTCCCCGGAGGAACTTGCCCGCGACGACGATCCGCCACTCGTCCCCCGGCCGATCGACGCGATAGCGATGCTCCTTGCGCGCAGCGGTTCCACGCAGGGTGCTCGCGATGGTGAAGAGGGGGCTCGGCGGTCGCAGGGTGATCGTCGGCTCCCCGCTCTGGCTGTCGAGGAGGACATCGACGCAGTTGTCGTTCAGGTTCAGGGCGCCGCTGGGGGCGCAGTACCACCGGTCGAGCTGATCCGCCGGCCACTCCCGCCGACGCCCCGGTCCGGCGAGGTGGCGATCGTCCGCGATGAGACCCCCGGCGATCCGCTCGATCCCCCGCGCTCGAAGCGCCGCGACCCACGGTCGCAGCTCCGCGACCGGATCATCGGGAAAGGCCCGACTGGAGGTCGCCGGATCCCCGTGCCCGACGACGATGACGGAGCCCTGGAGCACCCCATCGATGACCGGACCATCCACGAGGAGGTCGGTCCGCAGGAGATGCGAGGAACCGAGGAGGTCGAGCGCGAAGGCCGCG
>JAFMMO010000187.1 GCA_017859655.1 Pseudomonadota bacterium
GAGCGGGCGACGAGCTCCTTGCCGGTCCCGCTCTCCCCGGTGACGAGGATCGGCGCGTCGCTCGGGGCGACGCGATCGATCAGGGCCTGAACCTCGACGATCTCCGGGTGGTTCCCCACGATCAGGACCCGTCCGACATCCTCCGACTCGCTCCCTCGATCACCGGCGGGGGGAATCGAGCGGGAGAGGCCGCCCGCGGCGCGGGCCTGGCGGAGCTCCTCGACGAGTCGCTCGCCGTCGATCCGGTGCTGCTCCCGGCCCGTCATCCAGCTCAGGATGGAGAGGAGACAGGCGAGGCGGGTGGGCCCCGGGTCGCCGGGGAAGCCGTGGAACCGATGGTCGAGGTAGAGCGCGCCCGTGCCATCGGGGAGAGGGTGAATCTGCAGCGCCCGCGTCCGCGGCGCGCGCTCCCTCTCGAGGGCGGGCCAGGCGTCGTCCGCGGTCAGGTCGTCGGTGATGAAGCTCTCGCCCCGGTCCCGACAGCGATCGACGAGGGGGCGGATCACCTTGTCGAGGGGGTGGAGGACCTCCTCCCCCTCGAAGGTCCGGGCGGCGGTGACCTCCCACTCCTCCTCACTGCGTCGGAGCAGGAAGCCGCGCTCCGCGCCGGTGGCCGAGATCGCCGCGTCCACCAGCGACGCCCAGGGGGGCTCTCCGTCGAGGAGGGAGCTCAGGATGGAGGGGATGTGGACGGGATCGACCGACTCCACGGGGGAGCCGGCGTCGAGGAGGGCGGCGATGGCGCTGGCGGTGCTCTCGGCGGATCGTGACATCGTCGTTCCCGGGCGCCCCGTTCCGCCCGACCGTGGGGAGGTTCCTACCTCGAGGACCTCGCTGGAGGTCCCCCGCGGCCGCTCGTCGGACCCGGTTCCGCTGGAATTCTCCCCTTCATCGGTGAGAATCCGCGTCCTGATCGGGACCCGTGGGAGGCATGCTCCCTGGGAGGCATCGTCACGATGCATCCGAGGGGCCCGCTCCTGCCGCAGGTCAGTATAGCATCCTCGCCGCGACCCCGACCGTGACCCGCTCTCCGGCGGAGCCGGGACCGGGGGACCCTGAGGAGCGACTCCCACGAAGGAATGGTGACACGATGGAACGCACGCTGATTCTCCTCAAGCCGGATGCCGTGCAGCGCGGCTTCTCCGGCGAGATCATCGCCCGGTTCGAGCGCAAGGGCCTGAAGATCCTCGGCATGAAGCTGATGCAGATCTCCCCCGAGCTGGCGGCGAAGCACTACGAGGCGCACCAGGGGAAGGGGTTCTACGACGGGCTCGTCTCCTTCATGACCTCCAACCCGGTCGTCGCCCTCGCCCTCGAGGGGCACAAGGCGATCTCCGTCTGCCGCAAGCTGATGGGCGCGACCTTCGGCTGCGACGCGGAGCCGGGGACGATCCGCGGGGACTTCGGCATCTCCAACGGCTACAACCTCGTCCACGGCTCCGACTCTCCGGAGGCCGCGGCGCGGGAGCTGGAGCTCTTCTTCGGAGCGGGGGAAATCCTCGAGTACGGGCGGATCGATGACCCGTGGAACGCCGCCGAGTAGCCGCGTTCATGGTGGATCGCCGCCCGGCGGCGATCTCCGGTCCGCGAGACCGGAGGGGGAGGGGCAGGAGCGGTCGCTCCCGCCCCTCCTCCGCATCCCGGGAAGGGGAGCGGTGAGGTGAGCGGTCTGCGCGCCGAGGAGGTCGGGGCCCTCGTCGAGGAGCTCGCCGATCTGCTGATCGGGAGCCGTCTGGAGAAGGTCTACGACCGTCCTCCCCACGGTTTCCTGCTGCGCTTCCGCCGGGCGGGGGCGGAGGGGGCGGGCGCCACGCGTCTCCCCCTCTTCATCACCACCCGCCCGGACACCTCGCGCCTTCATCTCGTCGAGGAACCCGGGACCTCCCCCCCGAGCCCGAGCGAGCCCGCGGTCGAGCTGCGGGCGCTCCTCGGCGGGACCCGGGTGGTCGCCTTCGATCAGCCGGGTGGGGATCGCGTCGTCCGACTGCGCTGCATCCGCGGCCGGGCGGAGGCTCCCCGGGAGTCCTGCGAGGTGGTCCTCGAGCTCTTCGGCCGTCGGGGGCGACTCCTCGTCGTGGAGACGGAGTCCCGTCGCGTCCGCTTCGTCCACGGGCGGGGGGGGATCGCGGTGAAGGAGCGCTACCGCTTCCCGGAGGCTCCTCCTCGGCGGACCGGCGAGACCTGGACCATGCCCTTCGAGCCCCGGGATCACATTCCGGACGAGCTCCGCGCTCACCCCACCCCCTTCCATCGCTTCCTCGAGCTCCGCATGGAGGCGCTGGACCTTCGCCTGGCGGTCGAGGAGCGTCTGCGCTCCGCCACGACCCGGCTGCGGCGGGAGCGGAAGCGTCGGCTCGGCCTGATCGAGAAGCTCGATCGAGAGCACGAGGTCGCCGCGCGCCACGAGGAGTGGCAGCGCCGGGGGGAGCTGTTGAAGGCGGAGCAGCATCGGATGAAGCGGGGTGAGGCCTCGATCGAGGTGACCGACTGGTTCGCTCCCGGGACCCCGCGGGTGCGGATCGACCTCGATCCCCGTCTGGCCCCGAGCGAGAACCTCGAGCGGATCTTCCGGCGCGCCCGCCGCGGGAAGAAGGCGCTCCCCGAGCTGGAGCGGAGGCGGGAGAGCCAGAGGGGCGAGCTCGCCGAGCTCGAGGCGCTCCTCTCATCTCTGAGCGCGCGGACCGCCGAGGACCTCCTCGCGTCGCCGGAGCCCCTCGTCGCGGCGGAGGAGTGGCTGGGCTCGAGGGAGCGAAGTCGACCGCCCCAGAGGCAGAGGGCGGACCGAGGGGCCTCCGCCGGTCGGGGAGGCACGCCGAGCGCGCCCCGTTTTCGCCGCTATCGCACCCGGGAGGGGCTCGAGGTCCTCGCCGGGCGGAGCGCGAAGGACAACGACACCCTCTCGATCCGCGTGGCCCGGGGGAACGACCTCTTCTTCCATCGGGCCGGGCGCCCCGGCCCTCATGTGATCGTCCGCGTGCCGAAGGGGCGGCAGGCCTCCCCCGAGAGTATTGATGATGCCGCCTTCATCGCCGCCTACCTCGCCGGATGGCGTGGACCCGGGGATGAGCGGGTGGTCTGGACCGAGGCGAAGCATGTCCGCAAGCCGAAGGGCCTCTCTCCGGGGCAGGTCCTCACTCACCGCACCCGGGAGCACCGGGTTCGCTTCGATCCGGCGCGTATCGGGGCGCTGGCGGCCCCGGAGCGCTCCGATCCACCCGCCGCAGGGCTGGGTCCCGTCGGTCGAGGGCGGGGGCAGTGACGATTCCGTGATGGTGCCGGTGTCCGATGCTCCGGATTCGAGCCACCCTGCGGAGGCTCGGGGAATCGTGCCCGGAGGCGGCTCCGGCTCGGCGACCCCAGTCCGGCAACCCCAGTCCGGCAATCCCAGCCCCGCAACCCGACCGAAGGAGCCCCGATGCGGTCCCTCTGCCGATCCACCGAATCGACGCGAAGCGGCCACTCCCGACTCGGCCTCGTGGTGAGGGCCTCGCGCCCGCTGGTCCTCTTTCTTCTCCTGGGCGTCCTCGCCGGCTGCAACGGGGGAGCATCGAGCGGCGGGCCCTATCGTCGCACCGGCAAGGTGGACCCGGACGACAAGATCGAGGCGGCGAAGCGGATCACCTCGAACCTCAAGGAGGCCACCCGCCTCGTGGACGATGTCTACGAGGACATGACCTCCGGTCGGCGGGACCGCTACCTCGCGACGGTCCCCACCCTCGAGAAGGCGGAGGCGCTGCTGGTCGAGGCGCGGGATCTCTCCCGCGACTCCGCGACCCCTCGGATCCGCCTGGGAGAGGTCCGCTCCACCCTCGGCATCATCGCCATGGGGGACCGGGATCACTGGCAGGGGATCGTCGACGATGCCGAGGCGCGGGGGCAGAAGCCTCCCGCTGATGCGGTCGCGAAGCGCGACGCAGCGCAGACGAAGGCGGTCGACTGGCTCGAGGGCGCGAACCGGGAGTACGAGTTCTACCTCCGCTATCTCGCGTCGACGCAGCCGATCAACTCGGTCTACATGAAGCTCTCCGCAAACTACGAGCTTCTCCGAAACTACGCGGCGGCCGAGCAGATGATCCGCAGCTATCTCGAGCGGGAGTCCAATATCGATCGGGAGGGCCGGACCGCGCTGGAGCGTCGGGCCCGCGGCTTGCGGCAGCGCCGCCTCGACGAGCTCCCGGACTGATCGACCGCCCTCCGCCGGGGCGCTCGAACCACCCAGCCCACACCCTCGACGCCGCGCCTCCTCCGGGGGCGTGAGTCGCCGCGCATCCCCCCCTTCTCGACGATGCGACGGTCCTCGCGGGCGGATCCGATCCCGCCCGGCCGGGGGCGCCGCGCCCGCGATTTGCCGTCTCCTCATCTCCGATGCTACTCTTCTCCGCCTCGGAACCTCGGTCCCGCAGGAGCCGCCCCGCGGCCCCTCGGACGGACGGATCCGGCCGAGATCGACACCCCCCGAGGCACCGGATCGAGCCCCGAGCGGGCGCCGCGCCCTCCGCGCCGCCCCCCCCGGGTTCCAGAGAAGAGCGGTGCCCTTCGATGAGCAAGCCCCTGAGCGTTCAGGATGTCATCCGCCAGAGCGCGACCGATGTCGGCCTCGACGAGCTGAGCCGTCGTGGTTGCCGGAAGGTCAAGGTCCTCGACAAGCAGACCGTCTTCCGGCTCATCGATGAGGCGGTGAACCGCGTCGTCGAGGAGCGCCTCGCCGCCGCGACCGCGCAGGAGCGCGAGCAGATCCGGGCGGAGGCAAGGAGCGAGTTCCAGCGCCTCGTGAAGGAGCGCCAGGAGCAGCTCGAGGAGCGCGTTCAGCGCGAAGTCTCCGCCGCCACCGAGGAGGCGCGCGCCCACGCGGACCAGCAGGTCCAGGAGTATCAGGAGCGGCTCGCCCAGCTCGAGAGCCAGGTCGGCCAGGAGGTCGAGGAGGGCCGCGTCCCCGGGGCCTCCGCCATCGATCCCGAGCTCCTCGGCTCGATGATCCGGGAGGCGGTCGCCCAGGCCGCGCCGACGAGCACGGGCCCGAGCGCCGACCTCGCCGCGCTCCAGCAGAGCATCGAGGCCCTCTCCAGAAAAGTCAGCGCGGGCGGACCGGGCGGTTCGTCCTCCTCCTCCTCGATCGAGCCCCCGTCCGAGGAGGCGCTTCAGGCGTTCTTCTCCCGGAGCAGCTCGAGCGAGCAGGTCGAGTCCAACATCAGCAATGTCGAGGTCAAGAACGCGAAGGCGAACGGCGTGAACAAGAACCTCGCGAAACTGCGCTCTCTCAAACAGGGAAGTGAGTGAACGAGGCAATGAACGCTTCGAACGATGATCTCGACAATGGCTTCGTACCCGACAATGGCTTCGTACCCGGCGAAGGCGCCGTGGCCGATGGGAGTGTGAACGTGAACGAGAACGTGAACGAGAACGGGTCGGTCGAGACCGACTGCGGCGCGCAGAGCGCCACGGCGACCGGGGTGGCGACGAAGACGGAGCTGGGGCGTGGCCTCGACGTCGGGACCGCCAACCTTGTCAGCTCGGCGCAGGACGCCGAGGGGAACGTCCACATCAAGATCCAGCGGAACGCCTTCCTGGACATCGATGCGGACGACTACACCAAGAACATGCTCACCCGCCTGAACGTGCAGTACGTGGTGATCAACGGCCGCATGGTCGTGGTGGGGGATCCGGCCTTCGAGCTGGCGAACATCTTCAACCGCGAGACCCGTCGCCCGATGCGTGACGGCATGATCAGCCCGGATGAGTCGGATGCCCTCCCCATCGAGAAGATGCTCCTCGAGACGCTCCTCGGCCCCCCGACGAAGGAGGGCGAGGTCTGCTACTACTCCGTTCCGGCGGAGCCGATCGACGCGGATCTGAACGTGATCTACCACCAGGGGGTCTTCGGGGGGCTCCTCAAGAGCCTCGGCTACAATGGCAAGCCCCTCGTCGAGGGTCACGCCGTCGTCTTCAGCGAGCTCGCGGAGGATGACTTCACCGGCATCGGGATCTCCGGTGGCGGCGGGATGTTCAACATCTGCGTCAGCTACAAGTCGATCCCGGCCCTCAGCTTCTCCACCACGCGCGGCGGCGACTGGATCGACCGCAACGTGGCGAACGTGCTCGGGATCAGCGCCTCGCGGGCGACCGCCATCAAGGAGAAGGGCGTCGACATCACCCGCCCGAAGAACCGCGAGGAGGAGGCGGTGGAGATCTACTACCGCAACCTGATCTCCTACACCCTCACCAACATCAAGAGCCGCTTCGAGAGCTCGAGCTCGATGCCGAACTTCCCGGACCCGATCAGCATCGTCTGCGCGGGGGGCACCAGCCTCATCGGCGGGTTCATCGAGGTCTTCCAGGACGAGTTCAAGAAGATCAACTTCCCGATTCCGGTGAAGGAGATCCGTCACGCCGAGGACCCGCTCTACTCCGTCTCGAAGGGCTGCCTCGTCGCGAGCCTCTCCGAGGTCTAGGCGGTCCAGACCGCGCTCGATCAGCTCGGTGACGCGAAGCGCCCACTCCCCGCCCGGGGAGTGGGCGCTTCTTTCGTGTATCGGAGCGGGAACCGGCACCGACGGGGTGGATCTTGCTTGAGCACGGCCTTCGTTTGGCTTAGATGGACGTACGGACCGTTCCCCGCCCCGACCCTGGAGTGTGCCTTGTCCGCCGTACGCCGATCTGCACCGAACTCACGCCCGTCGAACGCCCCGAAGGCGCTGGAGACCTTCGTGGGAGGGCTGAGCCTGTGCGGGATGCTGCTCGCCTCGCTGCTGGTCGGTGCGCATCACTGCGACGGCGAACATGGTCCGCCGCTCTTCGGTGGGGGGGCCCACCACCACGCCCATCATCACGGGCACGGTTCACATCACCACCACCACCATCACCATCACCATCACCACCACCACCACCATCATCACGCGGAGCCGGGGACGATTCCTCCGG
>JAFMMO010000188.1 GCA_017859655.1 Pseudomonadota bacterium
CCCCGCGCCCGCGGGCGGTCGCGCCACGGATCAGCGCGTGGCGGAGGAGCCGCCCCCCCCGGGAGCCCGGGAGGACCAGCAGGCGATCGCGGAGGTCGATCGGACCGACTCCCGCCGCCGCCTCGTCGAGCAGGCGGCTCGCCGCGTGCTCGATCAAGGGGAGCTCCCGCCCGAGGAATCGACGGGTGCACCCCCCTCCGCTCCGCGCCTCCTCCGTCATCGCGACCCCCTTCCCGCTCGACGGGGCACGGTCGCACGCGATCCGGAATCGGTCAAGGCGACGCGGAACTCCGCTTCCCCAACGATGGGGATCGCCCCTCAGATCGGTCCCCGAGCGCGTTGCCAGAGGATACGGGGTCCGGTACTCTCCGAACATGACGAGGAACCGTCCCCGCTCCTATGGGTTCATCATCGACAACCGGCGCTGCATCGGCTGCCACGCCTGCACCGTCGCGTGCAAGTCGGAGCACTCCGATCCGATCGGGATCAACAAGACCTGGGTGCAGTATCTCGAGAAGGGCACCTGGCCCGAGGTGAAGCGCAGCTTCCATGTCCTGCGCTGCAACCACTGTGAGAACGCCCCCTGCGTCGAGATCTGTCCGACCGCCTGCCTCGAGACCCGCGCCGACGGCATCGTCGACTTCGATCCCGCCCGCTGCATCGGCTGCAAGGCGTGCATGCAGGCGTGCCCCTACGATGCGATCACGATCCATCCCGAGCTCGGCACCGCGACGAAGTGCAACTACTGCGCGCACCGGGTCGATGTCGGGCGGGAGCCCGCCTGCGCGGTCGTCTGTCCCGCGGAGGCGATCGTCACCGGCGACCTGAACGACCCCGACTCCGCGATCTCCCGCCTCATGGTCCGGGAGCAGACCGTCGTCCGTCGCCCCGAGAAGGGGACCCGTCCGAAGCTGGCGTATGTCGAGGGGGACCTCGACGCCCTCGACCCGCTCGCCGCGCGGCGCTCGGTGCGCACCCTCTGGGGGGAGCGCCCCGTCGATGCGATCGACCGCGTCGAGGAGCTGGCGGCCGGACTCGGCGCCGGGAGCCTCGCCCGCTTCGTGGAGGCCTGGGGGAAGGAGCGAGGGAGCGACGGAGGGGCGGCCGCCGTCCCCGCCGCCCCGATCGAAGGGGTGCGCCCCTCGCGTCGGGATCCGGGCCCGACCTCCCGCTCCGGGCCGGTTCGCACCTACGACATCGCCAGCCGCCACGCGGCGAGCTGGGGTTGGAAGGTCAGCGCCTACCTCTTCACCAAGTCGATCGCGGCGGGGGTCTTCCTCGTCCCGGCCCTGCTCGCCATCTTCGAAGAGAGCGGACCGGGCACGGTGGCGGCGAAGTCCTTCTCCCTCGCGCCCTGGCTCGCCCTCGCGTTCCTCGGCCTCACCGGCCTCCTCCTCGTCGCGGACCTGAAGCAGCCCCTGCGCTTCCACTGGGTGCTCCTGCGGCCGCAGTGGAGCTCCTGGCTCGTGCGGGGGGCGTACATCATCACCGCCTACGGCGCGCTGCTGACCGGCTGGGTCCTCCTCGGCGGACAGGGGGGAGGCTTCTGGAGCGCGGTCGGAGGGCTCCTCGCCGCCGCGACCGCCACCTACACCGGGTGGCTCTTCGGCCAGGCGAAGGGCCGGGACCTCTGGCAGTCGCCGCTCGTGCCCCCTCATCTGCTCGTGCAGGCGCTCGTCTGCGGGGGAGCGACGCTGCTCGTCTGCGCCCCGACCGAGCTGGCTCCCCTCGCCGGGCCCCTCGCGATCGTGGTCGCGATCGACGCGCTGATGATCCTCGCCGAGCTGCACGGACGACACGCCTCCGAGGCCGCCTCCCGGGCCCGCCGGCTCCTGACCACCGGCCAGCGCCGGAACTGGCTCTACGGCGGCTCCCTCTTCCTCGGCCACCTGCTCCCCATCATCCTGCTCACCGCGGGCGGGTCGGGTGCAGCCCTCGTCGGGAGCCTCCTCGCGGCGGTCGGCGTCGCCATCTACGAGCATCTCTGGGTGGACGCTCCCCAGCGCCTCCCCCTCGCCTGAACGGAGCGCCGCCATGCCGCGACGCGTCAGCAAGATCGAGGAGATCGCCGCCTCCTTCGGGCTCGTCCCGAAGTCGGTGCCGCGACCGAAGCCGGAGCGGCTCCCCGACGGCACGCTGAGCCACTACCCCCCGTTCGAGAAGTGGGGGAGCTGGGAGGAGCTCGACGCGGCCCGTCGTCCACGCCGCTACTCCCTCGTCCCCACCACCTGCTTCAACTGCGAGGCGGGGTGCGGGCTGCTCGCGTACATCGACCAGGACTCGGGTGAGATCGAGCGGATCGAGGGGAACCCCCTCCACCCGGGCTCACGGGGGCGAAACTGCGCCAAGGGCCCCGCCACCCTGAACCAGATCCGGGACCCGGAGCGGATCCTGACCCCGCTGAAGCGGGTCGGGCCGCGCGGGACCGCGCGCTTCGAGCCGTGCAGCTGGGACGAGGCCCTCGATGCGATCGCCGCGCGGATCCGTGCCGCGATCTCCGAGGGGCGGGGCGAGGAGGTCATGTACCACGTCGGGCGACCGGGGCACGAGGCGTTCATGGAGCGGCTCCTCTCGGCGTGGGGGATCGATGGGCACAACTCCCACACGACCGTCTGCTCCGGCAGCGCCCGGGCCGGCTACCAGCTGAGCTGGGGCTACGACCGCCCGTCGCCGGACTATGAGAACGCCCAGCTCATTCTCCTCATCTCCGCGCACCTGGAGTCGGGGCACTACTTCAATCCCCACGCCCAGCGGATCATCGACGCCAAGGAGCGGGGAGCGCGCGTGGTCGTCCTCGACCCCCGACTGTCGAACACCGCGAGCCGGGCGGATCTCTGGCTCTCGACCCGCCCCGGGACCGAGGCCGCCGTCATCCTCGCCGCCCTCCGCCGGATCCTCCTCGGGGGACGCGGCGTCGATCGCGCCTTCGTGGAGGATTGGGTCGACTGGCGCGGCTATCTCCGCAATCTCCACCCCGAGCTCTCCCCCGACCTCGATCTGTTCCTCGACACCCTCGCGGAGGACCTCGCCGAGTACACCCCGGAGGCCGCGGCCGAGCTGGCCGGGATCGCCCCGGCGCAGGTGATCCAGCTCGCCGAGGAGCTCGAGCGGGCCGGCCCGCGGGTGGCGGCGCACATCTGGCGCGCCGCGGCGAGCGGCAACGAGGGGGGCTGGCAGATCGCCCGGGCGCTCTGCCTCCTCACCGCCATGGTCGGCGCGGTCGGAGCGGAGGGGGGGACCAGCCCCAGCGCCTGGCACAAGTACAAGCCGCAGTTCTGGACGAACACGGAGGGGCCCGGCCGCTGGAACGAGCTGATCTGGCCGGAGGAGTACCCCCTCAGCTTCTACGAGATGTCCCACATCCTCCCGCACCTCGTCCACGATGGCCGCGGGCGGATCGACACCTACTTCACCCGGGTCTTCAACCCGGTCTGGACCTACCCCGATGGGTTCAGCTGGATGGAGATGCTCCGGGATGAGTCGAAGGTGGGCTGCTATGTCGCGCTCACCCCGACCTGGAACGAGACCGCCTACTTCGCCGACTTCGTCCTGCCGATGGGACACGCCACCGAGCGGCACGACATCCAGAGCATGGAGACCCACGCCGGGCGCTGGGTCAGCTTCCGACAGCCGGTGCAGCGGGCCCGGGCCGCCCTGGAGGGGAGGAGCGCGGACGACACCCGCGGCTTCAATCCCGGGGAGGTCTGGGAGGAGGACGAGTTCTGGATCGAGCTGACCTGGCGGATCGACCCGGACGGCTCGATGGGGATCCGCCGCCACTACGAGTCCCCCTATCGCCCGGGGGAGAAGGTCACGGTCGACGAGTACTACCGATGGATCTTCGAGAATGCGGTCCCCGGTCTGCCGGAGAAGGCGAAGGAGGAGGGGCTGGAGCCCCTCGACTACATGCGCCGGGTCGGCTCCTTCGAGATGGAGAGAGGGCGGTACCGGGTCCACGAGACGAAGGTCGACCTCCCCGAGGGGGCGCGGGTCCGGGTCGAGGCGACCTCGGGGCTGGCCTCCGTCGAGGACAAGGTGGTCGGGGTCGCGGTCGACGGCGCGGTGCGCCAGGGCTTCCCCACGCCGAGCCGGAAGATCGAGATCTTCAGCCGGACCCTCGCGGAGTGGGGCTACGCCGACGCGGCCAGCCCGCGGGTCTCCCCCAGTCATGTCGGGCCCCATGAGATCGATCCGGAGAACGGGGTCTACACCCTCGTCCCGACCTTCCGCCTCCCGACGATGATCCACTCGCGCTCGGGGAACGCCAAGCACCTCAATGAGATCTCCCACGCGAACCCGGTGTGGATCCACCCCGACGACGCGGACCGCCACAGCATCGGCGATGGGGACCTCGTGAAGGTGGAGACGACGATCGGCTACTTCATCAATCGGGCCCGGGTGACCGACGGGATCCGCCCGGGGGTCCTCTGCTGCTCGCACCACATGGGACGGTGGCGGGTGGAGGGGGGAGCGGGCTCCCGCTGGTCGAGCGCGACCGTGCGCCTCGAGCCGATCGGCGAGAGCGGCATGCGCCTGCGGATCTGCGAGGGGAACCAGCCCTTCGCGTCATCGGATCCAGACTCGGGGCGCACCTGGTGGAAGGATGCCGGGGTCCATCAGAACCTCACCTTCCCGCCGCAGAGCGACCCGGTGAGCGGCATGAACTGCTGGCACCAGGTGGTCCGCCTCTCGAAGGCGGGCCCGTCCGATCGCTACGGGGATGTCTTCGTGGACCTGGAGAAGTCGCGGGAGATGCATCACCGCTGGCTCGCCAAGGCGCGGAAGCCCGAGGGGGCGCTGCGGCGGCCGGAGTGGCTCCCGCGTCCCCTGCGTCCGCGCCCGGAGGCGTATCGCCGCGAGGTCTGAGTTCCCGGGGCGGCGCCCGCGCCTCAGAGCTTCTTCAGGATGGCGAACACCAGGAGGAGACCGCCGAGGAGCGTGAGGAGCGAGACCCCGGCGAGAGGGTTCCCGGCGGTCGGGTTCTTCGGAGCCCCCTCGGTCCCCCCGCCCGCCGCGCTGCCGGGGTAGTAGAGCTCGGCGTAGCGGGCGTCGACATCCTCACCCGCCGCGATCCAACGCTTCTCGTTCTCGCGGAGCTCGGCGAAGGCGGCGTCCGCGCGCTTCAGCTCCTCACGATAGGTCGCCTCCAGCTCGCGGAGCTCGAGCTCCTTCGGCTGCCCCGGGGCCGGCGTCTGCATGCTCAGCGCCGCCTCCGCGCAACTCCGGTACCCGCGCCATTCCTCGACGCTCTGCGCCCCATCCATCGCCCGGAGGTAGGCACGCGCGGCAGTCCGCTTGTGCCCGTCGGCGTGGAGGAGCTCCCCGAGGACCTCGAGGAGGACCGGTGAGTCGTGGATTCCGAAGCGCACCATGCCGAGCAGTCCCTCGATGGCATCGGAGCGGGAGAGGGGAGGCTCGAGACCGAGCCGGAAGCTCTCGAAGCCGGTCCCCTCGGCGGCGTGGGAGCGCTGCGGGGTGGTCAGCGGCCGCGCCTCGGTCCCGGCCTCCCGGCGACTCCGGAGCCACTCGATGAGGCGGACCTGGACGACCTCCCGGCCGAAGTGGGCGTCCGGGTTCACCTCCAGGGCGCGGCGAAGGTCGACGAGCCCGCCGTCGAGATCGCCGGCGTGGACCTTCAGGGTCCCTCGGTTCGCGAGGGCCTCGTAGCGATCCGGGGCGAGGGAGAGGACCGCGTCGAGCAGGGCGATGCCCCGCGCCGGGTCGCCGAGCTTGTCGTGGGCGACGGCGAGGTCGTCGATGAGCGGATACTGCTCCGGGGTGAGCGCGGCGAGGTCCGTGGAGAGGCGCGAAGTCCGGTTGCGCACGCGCCACTGGTAGTACTCATCGGAGTGGCGGCGGAAGTCGCCGGTGATGAGCTCGAGGGCGCTCGGGAAGGCGGAACGCTCCATCTGCAGGGTGTCGTAGTCCCAGAGACAGCCGCGAACGGGGGCTGTCGGCAGGAGAAGCAGGGGAAGCAGGAGAAGCAGGGGGAGCGGCAGGGTGAGGAGGACCGGTCGGGGAGAGGGAGGGATCGACATGGGCGCTCCTTTCGCGGCGTCAGGGTGCCCGGGAGGGCCGGAATTCGCAACCACCCGCTCGGCGGGGTCGACCGCCCGCCCCGATTCGGGGCATACTTGAGGACGCGCGGCGTGTCGCCGCTCGGGGAGCGTTGGGAGCCGATGGAAGATGATCGCCCGGCCGCGGAGGCCGCCCCTCCCGATCCCGACCACCCCACCCTCGGGGTGGTGCAGGGAGTCGGGGCGTTCCTCTGGTGGGGGATCGTCACGAGCTGCTACTTCAAGTGGCTCGACCGCGTCTCCCCCTGGGAGCTCCTCGCGTGGCGGGTGCTCGGGGGGCTCCCCGTGCTCCTCCTCATCCTCGCGTTTCGCCGCGACCTCGCGTCCCTCGGCGTCGCGTTCCGCGACCGGGCGACCCGTCGGACCCTCCTCCTCTCGACCCTCCTGATCTCCGCGAACTGGTTCTGCTTCATCATCGCCGTCGTCACCGAGCGGCTGCGGGAGGGGAGCCTCGGCTTCCTGATCAACCCGCTCATCTCGGTGCTGCTGGGGGTGTTCATCCTCGGCGAGAGGCTCCGGACCCCCCAGGCGGTCGCGGTCGGGCTGGCCGCGGTGGGGGTCTCCCTCCTGACCTGGTCCCAGGGGGCGCTCCCGGTGCTGGCGCTGATCCTCGCCACCGTCTCGGCGGTCTACGGCCTGCTCAGGAAGCGGATGCCCGCCGGCCCCACGACCGGCCTCTGCCTCGAGATGCTCGCGCTCTTCCCGGCGATGCTCGCCCTGCAGGTCTATCTGACGGTCCGGGGAGAGACCCTCTTTCTCCGGGACGCGGAGGTGACCTTCGGGCTCTTCGTCGGAGGGGTGGTGACGATCGTC
>JAFMMO010000019.1 GCA_017859655.1 Pseudomonadota bacterium
CACCGAGAACGTGGAGCTGCGGACCTGGGGGGAGAAGCCGACCTTCGACTTCGAGCCGAAGGATCACGTGACGCTCGGCACGGACCTGGGAATCATCGACTTCCCTCGCGCGGCCAAGCTCGCCGGGAGCCAGACCTACATGCTGGTGGGGGACGGCGCCCTGCTCGAGCTCGCGGTGCTCCGTTACGCTCTGGACACCATCGTCCAGCGCGGCTTCGTCCCGATGATCACGCCGACCCTCGTGCGCTACGAGCCGCTCTACGGCACCGCCTACTTCCCCGGCGGCGAGGAGCAGGCCTACGCCTGCGAGAAGGACAGGCTCTGGCTCACCGGCACCTCCGAGGTCCCGGTGACGGCGTTCCACATGGGCGAGACCCTCGAGGCGAGCCAGCTCCCCCTCCGGTACGCGGGCTACTCCAGCTGCTATCGCCGGGAGGCGGGAGCGGCCGGCCGCGACACGAAGGGCCTCTATCGCATCCACCAGTTCAACAAGGTGGAGCAGGTCGTCATCTGCGCGGGAGACGAGGCGCTCTCCCGGGAGCACCATCTCGAGATCCTCGAGAACTCGGAGGCGGTCCTGCAGGGGATGGGGCTGCCCTATCGGGTCGTGAACGTCTGCTCCGGCGACCTCGGCCAGGGGCAGGCGATGAAGTACGACATCGAGTGCTGGATGCCCTCCCGGGGCTGGGGAGAGACCCACTCCGCGAGCCGTTTCTACGAGTTCCAGTCGCGTCGACTCGACCTGCGCTATCGGGATGATGAGGGCCGACTCCGCTACTGCCACACCCTGAACAACACCGTGATCGCCACGCCCCGGGTCCTGATCCCGCTGCTGGAGAACAACCAGCGCGAGGATGGGACGGTGGCGATCCCCGAGGTCCTCGTCCCCTACATGGGGGGCAGGACGGAGATCGTCCCACGCGGCTGAGGGTCGCACCGGACCGAGGAAACCAGCGGTCGATCGACCGGAATGAGCGAGCACCGAGAATGCGACACATCTGCGTGGTCGGCCTCAACTGGGGCGACGAAGGCAAGGGCAAGATCGTCGACGTGCTGTCGTCCGCGGTCGATGTCGTGGTCCGCTACCAGGGCGGCGCGAACGCGGGGCACACCGTCTACATCGGGGAGGACAAGAAGGTCCTCCACCATCTGCCGATGGGGATCCTCCACGAGGGAGTCGCGGCGGTCCTCGGGAACGGGATGGTGATCGAGCCGCGCGGCCTCCTCGAGGAGGTCGCGACCGTCCCCGCATCCGCGGTGGAGCGACTGCACCTCTCCGACCGCGCCCATGTCGTCCTCCCTCACCACACCGCCCTCGACCGGGCCCGCGAGGCGACGAGCGACGGGGACCGGAAGATCGGGACGACCCTGCGCGGCATCGGGCCCGCGTACCAGGAGAAGTCCGCCCGACGCGGGGTCCGCCTCGGCGACCTGGTCCGCCCGGGGTTCGTCGAGGAGAGGCTCGCCGAGCACATCCGCGCGGGCGCGGAGGGGCTCGAGCTCGAGGAGGGGGCGATCGAGGACTCGATCACCCTCTGTCGGGAGGTGCGGGACCGCCTCGGCTCCCGGGTGCAGGATACCCAGAGCTTCCTCGCCCGCCTGCACGCGGAGGGGAGCCGGTTCCTCTTCGAGGGCGCGCAGGGCTGCCTCCTCGATCTCGACTTCGGGACCTACCCCTACGTCACCTCCTCGAGTCCGAGCTTCCTCGGGGTCGGCCCGGGGAGCGGCTTCTCACCTCGGAAGATCGACCATGTGGTCGGCGTGACGAAGGTCTACTGCACCCGCGTCGGGGAGGGCCCCTTCCCGAGCGAGATCGACGGAGCGGAGGCGGAAGCGCTGCGGGCCGCCGGCAACGAGTACGGCGCGACCACCGGTCGCCCCCGGCGGGTCGGCTGGCTCGACATCCCGGCCCTCCGCCACGCGATCCTGCTGAACGACCTCGACTCCTTCGCGCTGACGAAGGCGGATGTCCTCGACGGGAGGGCGACGATCCCGGTGACCGTCGCCTACCGCCTCGGCGGCGAGGTCTTCGAGACCTTCCCGACCCACGCGGAGGATCTCTCCCGAGTCGAGCCGATCA
The DNA here is from genome assembly GCA_017859655.1 of Pseudomonadota bacterium. GTDB lineage: Bacteria > Planctomycetota > UBA8108 > UBA1146 > UBA1146 > JAFMMO01. Next base: position 2,081 of record JAFMMO010000019.1, read on the forward strand.
CGGAGGAGTGGCCCGGCTGGGGCACCATCTCCGAGACGACCGTTCGTCCCTTCGCGGAGCGCCTCGAGGCCGCCACCGGAATCCCCGTCTCGATCCTCTCGACCGGGAAGCGCCGCGACCAGACCGTCCTGCTCGAGCCGTTCGAGAGCTACGTCGGGGCGGTGCGTTGATCGAGCCTCCCGCCGACGAGGGCTCCTCCGGAGAGCAGCACGCGCGTCCCCTGACGCCCGAGTCGATCGCGGTGATCATGGATGGGAACGGCCGCTGGGCGGAGTCTCGCGGCCTGCCCAGAGCCCGCGGTCACGAGGAGGGGGCGGAGACGCTGCGCCGCCTCACTCGTCACTGCGTCGCGCGCGGGGTCCGGGAGCTCACCTGCTACGCCCTCTCGACCGAGAACTTCCGCCGGCGGCCTCCGGCCGAGGTCGCGGACCTCATGCGCCTGCTCCAGCTCTACCTCGACCGGAACCGCGAGGAGCTCCTCGAGCTCGGGGTCCGGGTGCGCTTCATCGGCCATCGGGAGGAGCTCCCCCCGGAGGTGAGGGAGTCGATGGAGCGGGTCGAGCGGGAGAGCGCGGCGCACGACGGCCTCGTCCTGCGGCTCGCGATCAACTACGGGAGCCGGAGCGAGCTGGTGGAGGCCGCGCGCGCCCTCGCCCGGGCGGTGCGGAGCGGCGAGCTCGCGCCGGAGGAGATCGACGAGGAGCGCCTCGCCGCGCATCTCCATGACCCGACGATGGCGGATCCGGACCTGCTCATCCGGACGGCGGGGGAGGAGCGGCTCTCCAACTTCCTGCTCTGGCAGGCGAGCTACTCCGAGCTGCACTTCGCGCCCTGTCTCTGGCCCGACTTCACGCCGGAGCGCCTCGAGGAGGCGATCGCCTCCTACGCGGCGCGGCTGCGGAAGTACGGCGCGGTGCGCTCCAGCGATCCGGTCCCGCGGCCCCCGGTGGTGGATGCGGAGGGCCGATGAGCGAGGCCCGCACCTCGAGACGAAGCGTCCTCGTCACGCGCCTGACCTTCGGCATCCCGATCCTCGCGGTGGTCGTGGGGCTGCTCCTGCTCGATCGGGGGCGGGAGGGAGGCCTCGGCGTCGGGATCCTCGCGGTCGTCTTCGGAGTCGGCGCGATCATCGAGTTCGCTCGCATGTTTCGCCTCGGCCGCGGAGTCACCCTGCTGTCCGTTCTCCTCCTGCTGCTCCTGACCGTCGGGCGGATCGTGGAGCTCCCTCTGCTGGCTCCCGATCTCTCCTTCGCGGAGGCGGCGCTGCTGCTCCCCCTTCTGGTGCTGCTCGTGCCGGCGCCCCGCGACGGCGCGGAGGCCTCGTTCGGTCGGGGCGCCCTGAGCGCGCTCCTCGGGGTCGCCTACATCGGGTTGCCGCTCGTGGCCCTCGTCGATCTCGCGGGGGACACCGACTGGGGGGTGAGCGGCCTGCTCTTTCTCCTCCTCGTGGTCAAGGGGAACGACTCCGGCGCCTATCTCGTCGGGCGTCGATGGGGGAGGACACCCCTGACCCGGATCTCCCCGAAAAAGACGGTCGAGGGCTCCGCCGGCGGGCTCGTCCTCGGGGTCGGGATCGGGCTCGTCCTCCACGCGGTTGGACTCACATCGATCCTGGGTCTCGGCCAGACGATCGGCCTCTCCGCGGCGATCGGGGTGCTCGGGCAGCTCGGGGATCTCCTCGAGTCCGCCCTCAAGAGGAGGGCCGGGGTGAAGGACTCCGGAGCGCTGATTCCGGCCTTCGGCGGGATCCTCGACCTCCTCGACTCGCTCCTGCTCGCCGGCCCGCTGCTCCTCCTCGTCGCCATTCGCCTCGGGCTCTGATCGAGCCTTCGGCCGCTCCACCGCGTCGGAGTCCTGTGGCATCCGCGGCCGTGGGGGGGGATCATGCCCGCGCGTCCGAGGGTCGGCGGCGCCCGACCCGGGGAGAGGAGATCGATGGAGCACAGCATTCGATTCCGCGACGACGACGAGGCGATGCAGGTCCTCGGGGTGCAGGATCGGCATCTCCGCACCCTCCGTGAGCTCTACGGTGTGCAGGCGGTGTCGAGGGGTCTCTCCCTCGAGCTGAGCGGGGACGAGTCGGCGGTGATCGCCGCCCGGCGGGTGGTGGAGTCGATGGTGGGCGCGATCCGCGATGGCGGACCGACCCCGGATCTGATCCTCGCGGACGCCGAGTCCGCCCGCCCGACCCCTCAGGAGGATGACCTCCCCTTCGAGGGGGAGGAGACCCCCGCCGAGCCCCCGAGGGGGCGGCGCGTGCCGGCCGGGGAGGATGACGGCCTCAATCTGAAGGCCCTGGCCCGAACGCCCGGACAGCTCCCCTACCTCGAGGCCCTCGCCCGCAGCTCCATCGTCCTCGCCATCGGACCGGCGGGGACGGGGAAGACCTACCTCGCGGTCCGCATGGCGGTCGAGGCGTTGAAGCGGGGCGATGTTCGGAAGCTGATCCTCTGCCGCCCTGCGGTCGAGGCGGGGGAGAAGCTCGGGTTCCTGCCCGGGGACTTCCAGGCGAAGGTGAACCCCTACCTGAGGCCCCTCTACGACGCTCTGGGGGAGATCCTCGACTACGATCAGGTGCGCCGATACACCGAGCGGGAGATCATCGAGGTGGCCCCGCTGGCGTATATGCGGGGAAGAACCCTCAGCAAGGCGTGGATCATCCTCGACGAGGCTCAGAACACCACGACCGCCCAGATGAAGATGTTTCTCACCCGGATGGGTCAGGATTCCCGAATCGTCGTCACCGGAGACATCACCCAGATCGACCTCCCCCGCGGGGTCGCCTCCGGTCTGGTCCATGCCCGTCGTATCTTGAAGAATATCAAGGGCTTGGAGTGGGCGGAGCTCGAGCGCCGGGACATTGTCCGGCACCCCATCGTGGCCCGGATCGTCGAGGCCTACGACCGTCACGAGAGCGGCGGTCGGGACGGGGAGTCTCAATCTCGGGGGCGCGGATCCCGATCATCCTCACAGAGGTCTCCTGGTCGGGGCTGAGCCGGACGGCTTGGCATCCGGGGAGACCTCCGGGACAATCGGGGCGCTCCTCCCCGCGGAGGGAGTGAACCCGCCCCTCGGGCGGGTCAGCCCGGCCGTCGATCCCCCGCGCGGGGAGCCGGCGGACCACCCCCGCGGTCCCGGAGTGGAAGGGTACGATGGGCCTCATCGGCGACGGCAAGAAGCGAAAGAGCTGGCAGCAGCTCTCCTTCGGTCGACAGCAGACGAAGACCGGTGCCCTCGAGCAGGAGCGGGCCTCCTCCCGTCGTGTCCTGCGGCTCGGCTACGTGCTGCTCCACATCCTCTTCGTGTCCGGCCTGATCATCCTCGATCGCTTCGTCGGACCGGTCCCCCTCTCCCCGGAGCAGATGATCGAGGAGGGGCTCGTCCTCTTCGGCATGGTCCTCCTCATTCATGGGGTGATGGTCTCCGTCATCCGGAGCTTCCACCCTGAGGTCCTCGAGGGGCGGACCCAGCTCCGCCAGTTCGCCCTCATCCTCGCGGGCACCCTCGCCGTCGCCCGCGTGCTCGTCTACCACGACTGGATCCCCTCTCCCTATCTGGTGCCCTTCCCGCTGGTGGCCATGACGATCGCGCTGATCCACTCCGCCCGCTTCGCGGTGCACGCGATGGCGGGGATCCTGGTGATGTTCGGGCTGATGCTCGCGACCGACCAGGCGTGGGCGGAGCGGGCGCTCCTCGGGGGGAGCAGCTCCCTGCTCCCGCAGCTCCTCCAGGCGGATGTCACGAAGGTCGTGGTGACCCAGTTCATCGGCTGCATCGTCGCGATCCTCGGCGTGAAGAAGATCCGCACCCGCACCCGCCTCGTGACGATCGGGCTCAAGAGCGGAGGGGCGCAGGTCGTGACCGTGCTCGCGCTCCACCCGGCGCTGCTGATGAATGTGGAGCTCCTCCAGGGCTTCCTCCTCTCCGCCCCGGTCTTCGCCGCGCTGAACGGGATCGTCTCGGGGATCCTGATCACCAGCGCCCTCCCGTGGATCGAGGGGCTCTTCGACGTCACGACCGACATGCGCCTGATCGAGCTCGCGGACACGAACCGCGACCTCCTCCGGAACTTCGCGCTGCTCGCGCCGGGATCCTTCCAGCACTCCCTGATGGTGGGCCAGCTGGCGGAGGTCGCGGCGAGCTCGATCGGGGCGAACAGCCTCCTCGTCCGGGTCGGGGCGCTCTACCACGACATCGGGAAGATGAAGAAGCCGAACTACTTCGTGGAGAACATGGAGCCGGGAGACAACATCCACGACCGACTCTCCCCCGAGATGTCCCGCCTGGTGGTCATCTCCCATGTGAAGGACGGGATCGGGATCGCGCGCGAGGAGAAGCTCCCGCGGCCGATCATCGACATGATCCCGATGCACCACGGCACTTCGGTCGTGGAGTTCTTCTTCAACAAGATGATGCGCAAGCCGGAGGTGAGCGAGGAGCGGGACGAGCAGAAGGAGCGCACCCGCGAGGCCTTCCGCTACCCGGGTCCGAAGCCGACCTTCCGGGAGGCGGGGATCCTGATGCTCGCGGACTCGGTCGAGGCGAGCGCGCGGGTGCTCTCCGACCCGACCCCGACCCGGATCCGTCAGCATGTCCGGAAGATCATCCACATGCGGATGTCCCAGGGCGAGCTCGATGACTGCGAGCTCACCATGCGGGACCTCGCCCGGATCGAGGATGCCTTCGTGCGCGTCCTCGGCGCCATCCACCACGGTCGGATCAAGTACCCCGATGGGGACGCCAAGACCGAGGCTCCCCCGGCCCCCAACCCGGCGGAGAGGTCCGGGGGCGCGGGAGGGGCCCGCCCGGTGGAGGAGTCCGCCGGCGACCCCCGGCCTCCGGCCTCCGAGGTGGTCGCGCCGGCCGCGCCACCGGCTCGGCGTCCCCAATGAGCGCCGAAGACGGGCTCTCGGAGCCGGTGGTCGAGGTCTCCGACCGTCAGGAGCTCCTCGGGATCGACCCGACCGCGGTCGACTCCCTCGTGCGCTTCGTCCTCCGGGAGGAGGAGGCCAGCGGCACCGTCGAGGTCGTCTTCGTCGACGATGCCGAGATCGCCGATCTTCACCTCCGCTTCCTCGCCGTCGAGGGACCCACCGATGTCATCACCTTTCCGCTCCCGGCGGACGAGGCGGAGCCCGGGAGCACCCTCCTCGGCGAGATCGTCGTCTCGACCGAGACCGCGATCCGTCAGGCTCCCGAGTACGGCAACGAGCCCCTCCAGGAGGCGCTGCTCTATGTCGTGCACGGCGTCCTGCATCTCCTCGGCTACGACGACCACGACGAGGACGAGGCGGAGCGGATGGCGGAGCGTCAGCAGCTGCTCCTCGGCGCGTGGAGCCGGACCGGTTCCCTCTGATCCCCCCTGATTCCCCCGGAGGCGATGTGGACTTCCCCCTCCCCGAGCATGGTCTCCCGGGCCTCGAGCCCCTCCTCGGGGGGGATCTCTGGAGCCGCTGGGTGGACGCGTCCCGCGTCTTCCCGGTCGAGGACCTGCGTCGCTCGGTCGGGTACCTGCGACTCAAGCCGGCGACCTCCTGCCGCCTGACCGTCATCGCCAGCGTCTCCGGAAAGGGGGAGAGGCCTCCGGAGGGGTTCCTCCTTCATCTCTACCCCGACCTCGAGCGGGCGCGCACCGCGTACGCCAAGCTGACCCGTCGGGAAGCGATGATCGGGGAGGAGGGGTGGGAGCCCTTCCTCGATGAGGAGAGCTGCACCGTCGCCGCCCCCTTCCCGAACGACCCGGAGCTCCCCTCCCTCCGTCAGGTCTACGACCCGACCCGCTTTCGGCGACTCCTCTCGAAGACACGGCCCCGGCGGTATCCCAGGGGGGAGTGGCGCCTGCAGAAGCGCCACATCCGCACCGAGCTCCTCGCCTACAAGCCGGGTCGTCGCGCGGTCTTCCGCGCGCGGGTCGGGGTCCGTCACCTGCAGCGGGACGAGAAGGTCCGCCTGTACTGGCACATCAAGGCGACGCACGCCGCCGCCGCGACACGGATCCACGAGCGCGCGGACGCGCTCCACACGGCGGTGGGGGATGACCGCGACTGGCGGGTCCCCGAGCCCTGGGGCTTCAGCGAGCACCGCTCGTGGGTCGCGAACGAGTGGGTCATGGGCTCTCCGCTCGAGCGATCCCCGGAGCAGCTGGCGGCGGTGGGCCGGGCCCTCGCCGAGCTCCATCGACTGCCGATCGCCCCCTCGGGGCCACTCGGGTCCGCCTTCTCCTCCGCGCGGGAGGCGGCCTCCCTCACCTCCTTCGCCGGAGATCTCGCCCATCTCCTCCCCGAGGAGGGACCGGCGATCCGGGACCTCTGTCGCCGCGTGTCCGAGCGCCTGCCTGCCCTCGAGGGCGGCCCCGCCGCGTGCCTCCACGGCGACTTCCATCATGATCAGCTCGTCGTGGAGGAGGAGACCGGGCGCCTCGTCATCATCGACCTCGATGAGGCGGGGTGCGGTCCAGCGGCCGTCGACCTCGGCTCCTTCCGGGCGAGCCGCTTCGTGATCGGCGGGACCGAGGCGGAGGACGACGCGCTCCTGCGGGGGTACGAGGAGGTCGGCGCGGTGGGGGACCCGGAGCAGCTGCGGACCGCGACCGCGCTCCAACTCCTCCGCCGGGCCGTCTTCCCCTTCCGGTCCCTCTCTCCCGACTGGCCCGGCGAAGTGCGGGCCCGGATCGCGGAGGCGGAGAGGGTCCTTCAGGATGGGTGAGGGGCGGTTCCGCTTGTCGGCGTCGTCTCCGCCTCCGATGATCGCGACGACGCGGGGGCGCAGCATTCGAGGAGGGGCACCGTGATTCCATCCGAGGAGTTCGTCGAGCAGCTCGCCCGGCGTGGTTTCGGCGTCTTCAGCGGGGTCCCCTGCTCCTACCTGACTCCTCTGATCAACACGGTCATCACCTCCGCGTCGATCGACTACGTTGGCGCGACGAACGAGGGGGATGCGGTCGCCGTCGTCGCCGGCGCCGAGCTCGCCGGCCGGCGCGGCGTGGTGCTCTTCCAGAACTCCGGCCTCGGGAATGCGGTGAATCCGTTCACCTCCCTCACCGAGACCTTCCGGATCCCGATGCTCGTCCTGTGCACCTGGCGGGGGCAGCCGGGGGGGGCTCCGGATGAGCCCCAGCACGATCGGATGGGGCGGATCACCCTCGATCTCTTCGAGCGGATGGGCATCCCGGCCGAGGTTCTCCCCGCGACCTCTTCGGAGGTGGAGGCGGCTCTCGATCGGGCGGGGGCGGCGCTCGATCGGGGAAGCCCCGCGGCGCTCGTGATCCCGAAGGGCATCCTCAGCGGCGACGCGGTCCCGAGCGCCCACCGTCGTCGTGATCTTCCGGCCGCCCTGGAGATCGCGGGCGACCTCGGCGCCCCCCTCGACCCGGACGCGGCGCTGCAGGTCATCCACGAGGAGACGGAGGAGTCCGCGCTCCTCGCGACGACCGGCTTCACCGGGCGCGCCCTCTACGCGCGGGGGGACCGGGCGAACCACTTCTACATGGTCGGGTCGATGGGCTGCATCGCGAGCCTCGGGCTCGGGATCACCCGCGCCGCGGGGGAGGTCCCGACCGTGGTGCTCGACGGGGATGGGTCGCTGCTGATGCGACTCGGCGCCCTCGCGACCATCGGCTTCGAGGCGCCGGGCTCGCTCACCCACATCCTGCTCGACAACGAGGTCCACGACTCGACCGGCGCGCAGGCCACCGTCAGTCCCAGCGTGGACTTCGCGACGATCGCCCTCGCCTGCGGCTACCGCTCCGCGCGACGGATCAACTCCCTAGATGCGCTGCGGGTGGCGCTGCAGGAAGGGGGCGCGGGGCCGCGCTTCCTCCATGTCCGCACCGTGCCCCGTCCGGACCGCAAGCTCCCGCGCCCGACGATCACCCCTCCCGAGGTGGCCGAGCGGCTCCGCGGGTGGCTCCGGGGGCGCTGACTCAGCGCTGCGGCCGGTCGATCCCCAGCTCGGCGCAGACCTGCGCGACCGCCCGCAGCAGGGTCTCCGCGTCCTCCTGCGTGAGGTCTCCCACCGACCCGATCCGGAACGCCCGCGTGTCCTCGAGCTTCCCCGGATAGATCGCGCACCCCCGAGTCTTCAGGGCCGCGTGAAAGAGCTCGAAGGAGTACCGCTCGGACTCCGGCTCTCGGAAGGTGGTGAGGATGGGGCTCTGGTGCTCCGTCGGCACGATCGCCTCGAATCCCAGCTCCTTCATCCCCGTCGCGATCCGGGCCTGCAGCGCGGAGTAGCGCGCGTTCCGGGCGGAGACCCCCCCCTCCGCGGCGAGCTCCTCGAGGGCGCGCGCGAAGGCGAGGAGGACATGGGTCGGGGGGGTGAACCGGAACTGCCCGTTCGCGGCCAGCCCCTTCCACTGGGCGTGAAGGTCGAGGGTGAGCGTCCTCGCCCGCCCCTCGCACTCGTCGAGGAGCTCCCTCGTGAGAAGCACGAACGCGAACCCTGGAACGCCCTGAATGCACTTGTTCGATGAGCTGACGATGGCCGCCGCCCCGCTCGAAGGGAAGGTCAGGGGCACGGCGCCGAAGCTGCTCATGGCGTCGATCAGGTATCGTCGCCCGGCGGCGGCGACGATCTCACCGATCTCATCGACCGGATTCAGGATGCCGCTGGTCGTCTCGCAGTGGACGACCGCCACGTGGGTGATCGAGTCATCCTCGGCGAGGAGCCGCTCCAGCGCTGCGAGGTCGGGGGTGCGCGTCGAGGGGCAGCGCAGGCTCGCGGTCGGGATGCCGTGGATCTCGGCGATGCGGAGCATGCGGGCGCCGTAGACGCCGTTCTCGATGACGAGGAGGCGGCCGGAGGAGGGGATCGCGCTGGAGAGGAGCGCCTCGATGGCGAAGGTCCCGCTCCCCTGGACGATGACCGCCTCGTGCCCATCCCGCGTCGAGCTCCCCGCGAGGGCGAGGAGCTCATCCCGAACGACGGCGACGACATCGGTGAACTCGGGCTCTCGGGAGCCGAGGTCGACGAGCATCGCCTCCTTGACGCTGCGGGAGGTGGTGAGGGGCCCGGGAGTGAAGAGCTTCGGTTCCATGAGTGACTCCGGTTCGGTAAGGCAGGAGAGTCTCCCGCGTGCCGGGGGGTTGCTGCGCTCGCCCCGCGGCCTCGATGGTAGACTCTAGCGCGAGGGCGGTGGCCGTACAGGTCAACCGGCCCGAATCCCAGCGAGGAGGTCAGCATGGCCGGATCGATCGACAGTCGCCTTCACATGGCCTTGAACGTGCGGGACATCGAGCGGTCGATCGCCTTCTACGAGGCCCTCTTCGAGACCGGGCCGGACAAGGTCCGGGAGGGGTACGCCCGCTTCGACCTCGACCGTCCCCCCGTCGTGCTGACCCTGAACGCCCGCGACAAGGTCCGGGAGGGGAGGCGCCTCGATCATGTCGGGATCCGCATCACCGACGAGGCCGAGCTCGAGCGCCACCTGAGCCGCCTGAAGGAGTTCGGCTGCTGGATCCGGGAGCAGCGGGACATCATCTGCTGCCACGCTCGGCAGGCGAAGTTCTGGGTGAAGGACCCGGACGGACTCGAGTGGGAGTTCTACATTCTCGTGGATGACGCACCCGAGACGACGGCCAAGGCAGAGACCGCGGCGGAGGCCGCCGCCAAGGGCTGCTGCGAGGGCTGACCGAGGGCCCTCGCCTCCCCGCTACTCCTCCTCGAGCGGCTCGAAGCGGACGAGCGCGGGCTGCATGCGCGACGGCACGGTGAGGCCGAGCGCGTCGAGGCAGCTCGCCGCCACATTCTGAAGAGTCCCCTCACTCCCGACCCATACCTGACGAAGCCCCGGCGCCGGCACGGCGAAGAGCGGGACCGGCCGCGTCGTGTGCGAGCCGAAGGGCGCGCCGTCCTCGCCGATGACGCGGTCGCCGCAGCCGTGGTCCGAGGTCACGATCAGCGTCCATCCATGCTCACGCGCGGCGGCCTCGATCCGGCCATACGCGTCGTCCACCGCGGCGGCGGCGCGCTCGATCAGGTCGAGGCGTCCGAGGTGCCCGACCTGGTCCAGGTTGCAGATGTTCACCACGAGGTAGCGCTCCGTCGGATCGGCCAGGCGCTCGAGGACCCGCTCGGTCACCGCCGCCAGCCCCATCTCCGGTCTCTCGGCGATCTCGTGCTCCGCGACCGACGGGATCTGATGCCCGACCCCCTCCGCGCCGGCGTCGAAGCCGTTGTAGAAGAAGGTCACATGCGGGAACTTGCACTTCTCGGCGACCCGGGCCGAGGTGATCCCCGCGGCCACCAGCTCACCCGCGACGCCGTCGGTCACCGTCTCGATGGGGAAGAAGATCGCCTCGGGGGGACGGACCCCCTGCCCCGGGTCGACGATCGTGAAGACGCGCTGGGTCTCCCCGAGGACATCGATCACCTGACGGACGCGATCGGCGCGGTTGTTCGTGATGAGGACCGGCTCCCCATCCCGCAGCCGCCGCTCCCCCCACGCGCGCGGGGGGAAGCTCATCTCGCTCTCCCTCTGCAGGTGCTCCTCGAGCTCCTCCCGGCGGAAGGGGGGGAGGGGGGCGCTCCCCCTGAGCGCGTCCACCGTCGCCCGGGTCAGGGTGAGGTCCCCCGAGCGGTCGCAGAAGGTCTTGCGGCCGTGGACGACCCCGAGGCTCACGCTCGGCAGGGGAGAGATCGCCGCCTCCAGCTGGTCGAGGAGGGCCGGCGCGGTCCCGGCGCGGGAGTCGACGCCGTCCAGCACGGGGTGAACGACGATCTCATCGACGCCCTTCCCCGATGCGATGGTCGCAGCGTGGACGATGGTCCGGACGAGACCGTGGACCCCGGCGTCGGAGAGGAGCCCCACGAGGTGGAGCACCCCCGCCTCCTCCACGGACGACCAGGCGGGGTGCTCCGCCCAGCTGCCGCTCTCGAAGCCGGCGGCGAGCCGACGGGTCATCGAGAGGACTGCACGCCCCGCGCCGATGGTGAGGTGCCCTACCTCCGAGTTTCCGACCTGCCCGGGCTCGAGGCCGACGGCGTCCTCGTGGGCCTTCAGGGTGGTGAAGCCGTGCTGCTCCATCGCGGCGAAGACCCGGGGCAGGGTGTCCGGTCGGACGCCGTTTCCGGCCGGGTCGGTCGAGTAGCCCGCGCCATCGAGAATGATGAGGGCGGTACGGCGCATCAGCTCCCTGCTCCTTCGATCAGGCGCCGTGGTGGGCGCGGAACCGCTCGAACTCGCTCCAGAAGTCCGGGAAGGACTTCACGACGCAGCCGGGGTCCTCGATCTCGATCGGGTCGAAGACGAGGCCGAGGATCGCGAAGCACATCGCGACCCGGTGGTCGTCATAGGTGTGAATCGAGGCGGGGCGGAGCTCCGTCGGACCGTGAATGACGAGGAAGTCCTCGCCCTCCTCCACGCGAGCCCCGAGCTTCGTCAGCTCCGCGGCCGCGGCGTGGATCCGGTCGCACTCCTTCACCCGCAGGTTCGCGATGTTCGTGATGCGGGTGGTGCCCTCCGCGACCGCGGCCACGGGGGCGAGGGTCAGGACGACATCCGGCATTACCTCCATGTCGATCTCGATCGAGCGCAGGGGGCCCCCGGTGATCTCGATCGAGTCCTCGGTCAGTCGCAGGGAGCAGCCCATCGCCTCGAACGCCCGCGCGAGGCCCACGTCACCCTGGGCGGAGCCCTCGCCGATCCCGTCGATGCGGACCGTTCCCCCGGTGAGGGCGGCCGCGGCGAGGAAGTAGCTCATGCCGCTGGCGTCGACCTCGACCGGAATCGCCTCCGCGGTCGGGACGCACGGGTGGACGACATGCCGGCGCTCGCCGTCGGTGTCGACCTTCAGGCCGCAGCTCCGCATCATCGAGAGGGTCATCTCGATGTAGGGGATGCTGACAATGTTCCCCTCGGCCTCGATGGTGATCGGCTCCCCGGCCTGCTGCGAGGCGAAGAGGAGGAGAGAGCTCGTGAACTGGGAGGAGACATCTCCTCGGATCCGCCACTCCCGTGTCGTCGGCGCCCCTCCCGTGACCTCGACCGGCAGGCAGCCCTCGGTCGCCCGACACTCCGCGGAGATTCCGATCTCCCGCAGCGTGTCGAGGATGTCGTTCATCGGCCGCTCGCAGAGGCGGGGATTTCCGGTGACGGTCGTCGTCCCCTCCGCGGATGCCGCGAAGGCGAGGAGGAAGCGCGCGGGGGTTCCGGCGCCTCCCATGTCGCAGGGCTCGTCCGGGGCGGTGATGGGGCCATCCACCCGCTCGACCCGGAAGCCCGCATCGGTGTCGGTGATCGTGATGCCCCCGAACGAGCCGAGGGCCCGGGCGAGGCGCACGGTGTCGTCCGACTTCAGGGCCCCGGTGATCTCCGTGGTGCCCGGTCGCATCGCCGCGATCACGAGGGCGCGGTTCGTGTAGGACTTCGAGCCCGGAATGCGGGCGACGAAGGGCTCGGGGTTCACCCGGGGGAGGGTCCAGTTCGCCATGGGTTCGGTGTCCTTTCGGTGGAAGGGGCGCGCGCGTCGCGGGACGCCCCGGGGCGCGAGGGTATCACAAGGGACGGGAGCTTCGGGTCTTACCCGCGTCCTCCCCGGATGTAGTCCTGCACGATGGGATTCGTCGTCCCCTCGAAGACCTCCTCGAGGTCCCCTTGCTCGATGAGCCGCCCGGTCCCGCCCTGCACCCAGAAGACCGCGACCGACTCGGCGATGCGGCGCGCCTGCGCCATGTTGTGGGTGACGATGACCACGGTGTACTGCCGCCGCAGGGATGCGATGAGCTCCTCGACGACGGCGGAGGAGATCGGGTCCAGGGCGCTGCAAGGCTCATCGAAGAGGAGGACATCCGGATCGAGCGCCACCGCCCGGGCGATGCAGAGACGCTGCTGCTGTCCCCCGGAGAGTGCGTGGGCCGACGAGTCGAGGCGGTCGGAGACCTCGTCCCAGAGCCCGACCGATCGCAGCACCCGCTCGGTGATCCCATCCAGGGTCTCCCGGTCCCTCGTCCCCGCCTCCCGGAGGGGCAGATGGATGTTCCTGCGGATCGAGAGGGGGAAGGGGTTCGGCTTCTGGAAGATCATGCCGATCCGTCGGCGGAGGGCGATGAGGTCCGTTCCCGGGGCGAAGATGCTCTCCCCCTCGAGGCGCACATCCCCTGTGACGGCGCAGCCGGGAACGAGGTCGCTCATCCGGTTGAGGGTGGAGAGGAAGGTGCTCTTGCCGCAGCCGGAAGGACCGATGATCGCGGTGATCCGGCCAGGGGCCATGGCGAGGGAGACATCCTCGATCACCTTCTTGCGACCGTAGTGGACGCTGACTCCCTCCGCCGTCATCCGGCAGCAGCCGGGTGCGAGCCCCGGGTCGGGCAGGCAGCAGTCTTCGGCGACCGGCTCCGGTGAGGGGGCGCAGGAGGGCTCCGGGGAGCAGCACGCCGCCTCCGGCTCCTTCTTCTCCTCGCTCGTCACGGGTCTCTCCTTCTTCATTGATGTCCCTCAGCTCGTCCCGGTGGCTCGACGGACCCAGCGGTCCGCTCCCCACGCCGCGGCTCCGTTGATCAGGAGGAGCATGACGATGAGGACGAGGGCGGAAGTGTAGGCGTTCGGCTCGCCGCCGGGGACGTTCATCGCCAGATCGAAGATGTGGATCGAAAGGGAGCGGCCCGAGTCGAGCCAGGACTCGGGCATGCGGTCGACGTAGCCGCTCGTGAAGAGGAGCGCCGCGGTCTCGGCGAGGACCCTCCCCACCCCGAGCACGAGCCCGACGACGAGACCGGGGGCGGCCTGCGGGAGCAGGACCGACAGGGTCGTGCGGGTGCGGCTCATGCCGAGGGCGGCGGCGGCGAGGCGGTACTCGTCGGGGATCGCCCGGAAGGCGGCCTCGAGGGAGCGGATCAGGATCGGGAGGACCATGCAGGCCAGGGTCAGCCCGCCGGCGAGGATCGAGTACCCCAGTCCGAGCCAGACGCAGAAGAAGGCGTTGCCGAAGAGCCCGAAGACGATCGAGGGCACGGCGGCGAGGACATCCAGGCTGCGGGCGACGACGGTCGGGAAGGTGCCTCCGCGGCGGGTGAACTCGGCGAGGAGGATGGCGGTCCCGAGCCCGAGGGGGATCGCCGCGATCAGAGCCACGGCGAGGATCGAGAGGGTGGAGACGAGGATCGGGAGGATCCCGCCCGCCCGGCCCCCCTGCGCGGGGGCCTCGACGAGGTAGGAGATGGAGAGCCCGGCCAGCCCGTTCAGGACGACATCGGAGACGATCCAGAGGAACACCCCGCACACGAGCAGGGCGATCGTCCAGATCGAGGTGGTGACGAGGCGCTCCTCGGTCCCGGAGCTGGTGGGGAGGGAGAGGCCGCTCATCCGCGTGTCCCTCCTCCCCCGTTCAAGGGGTCCCGGCGCTCCACCCACGCGACGAGGAGCGTGAGCCCGATCGCGGTCAGGAGGAGCAGCAGCCCCGAGACGAAGAGGGCCGACCGATGGGTGCCGAGGGAGTAGCCCATCTCCAGGGCGATGTTGGCGGTGAGGGTCCGGACCGAGTCGAAGACGCTGCCGGGCACCTTCACGATGTTCCCACAGACCATCACCACGGCCATCGTCTCGCCGACCGCCCGGGCCACGCCGAGGATCGTGGCGGTGAGGATCCCGCCCCGCGCGGAGGGGAGGACGATGCTCCGGAGGATCGACCAGCGACCCATCCCGAGGGCGGCCGCGCCCATCACGGTGGCGCGCGGGACGGCCGCGAGGGCGCTCTCGCTGATCAAGGCGATCGTCGGGAGGATCATCACCGCGACGACGAGGATGCCGGCGAACATGCTGTGTCCCGGAGGGCGCAGGACCTCGGCGATGAGGGGGGCGAGGATCGCCAGCCCCCAGAAGCCGTAGACCACGGATGGAATCCCGGCGAGGAGCTCCACGAGGCGGCGGTAGACGGTCGCGACCGGGCGGGGGGCGTAGAACTGGCAGAAGATCGCGGAGCCGAGCCCGAGGGGCGCGGCGAGGGCGATCGCCCCGAGGGTCACGGTGAGGGAGCCGATGACGATCGGGAGCATCCCGTAGGTGCCGTTCGCCGCGAGCTCCCGGGGGTGCCAGCTCTCATCGTGGACGAGACGGGGGCCGAGCTCGCGCAGCGCGGGGATCGAGTCCGAGATCAGGAAGAACAGAATGAGGACCACGAGGGCACAGGATGCCGCCCCCATCAGGCGCAGGAGCCAGAGGACCCTTCCGTCAACGCTGGAGAGGGACATAGGAGAACGCCTTCACGAGGTCATCGACCTCGGCGGAGCGGGAGTACTCGATGAAGCGGGAGATGAGCTCCGCGACTTCGTCCGAGGTGACGTAGAGGAGAGGGCGCGAGAGGGGGTAGGTGCCGCCAGCGACCGTCGCGACGCTCGCCTCGACCCCGCGCAGGGGCAGGAGGTGGATCGGCGTGCCGTTGCGGGCCTCGTACTCGGAGGCCCCGACCGACATGTAGGTGATCGCGTTCTCATCGGAGGCGACCATCTTGATCCCCTGCTGGTTCTCTCCGGCGATGAGATCCGCATCGATCTCCCGCGGGTCGATCCCGAAGTGCTTCGTCACCAGCTCCAGCTCGCTCCGTCCGTCCGCTCGGTTGATGCAGATGATCTCGGCATCGCGGCCGCCCACCTCGCTCCAGCGGGTGATCCGACCGGTGTAGATGCCCCGGAGCTGCTCCTCGCTCAGCTCCCGGACGGGATTGGAGGCGTGGACGAGGAAGCAGACTCCGTCCATCGCCACGGTCCAGGCGCGGACGCCGTCCTTCTCCGAGTCCTTGAGGTCCCGGGAGGACATGCCGCACTCCACCGCCCCGGTGCGGGCATCGGCGATTCCCCGGGATGAGCCGCCCGTCTGGACCTCGATGCGGACGCCGGGGTTCCTCTCCTCGAAGCGCTTCCCGATCTCGATGGCGAGGGGGGCGAGGGTGCTCGATCCGGCGAGGCGGATCGTCTGCCGCTGGTTCCCCTCGCCATCCGCGGCGCTCCCTCCGGTACACCCGGAGAGGAGAGCGGTGGCGAGCAGGAGCGGGAGGGAGTGGAGGAGGCGCATGGGGTCCTTCAATCGGAGGCTGTGCTCTTCGCATCGTCTCCCACGGAGGGGAGCAGATGCGTGATCGCGATCGCGTCGGGGCACTTCTTGTACAGGCGACGCATGGTGGTGTGGTCGAAGATCTCGGTCGTGAACGAATCGGGGGTGTTCGCCGCGTTGATGACGGGCTTCCCCACGTCCCGCCAGTAGAACTTCCGGTGGAAGACGCGGTGGGCCCCTTCACCCGGTCGCCACCTCTCGGTGCCCTCGCGCACGAACTTGCGCTTCGAGCGGGTCAGCTGCACCGGCGCGAAGAGAGTCTTGTCCTCCCTCGTGAGCTCGCTGTCGTAGGGCACCTCGGCCCAGTCCGGGGCGTAGCGCGCGATGACATGGCGGTGGAAGGGCTTGGTGGGCAGCTCCTCGGGGGGGAAGGCGTAGGCGGCCCGGATGAAGTCGGGGCTGAGGAACGGCGTGATGACGAGGTCGATCGCGCCGTTGATCGCTCCCGCGGCCCAGCGACGGGTGTACTCGTGGAGGAAGAGGAAGTGGAGGCGGTGGAGCCCGTGCAGGTCGTAGCGATCCGCCTCGCGGATCGACGCCAGGCAGGCCTCCCGCACCGATTCATGGAGGTCCTCCCGCATCGAGATCGGCCGCGCGCTCTCGAAGTGGGCGAGCAGCGCGTTCTCCCACTCCGCCTCCGGGAGTCGGTCCGCCCCGATGTCGACCGCGTAGTCCGCCTTGCCGATCCCGGCGTGCGAACCCATGACGTTCACACAACCCGAGCTGAACCCCCCGTTGACCCGGAAGGTCAGGTGCTTCTTCAGGTGGATCCCACCCCCCTGCCAGAGGAGGGCGTGCCGGATCGACCGGCGGACTCCCTCGGCGTCCATCGGGGGCATCCCCCCGTGGGGCTTGATCCGCAGCGCGAGGCCGGCGGAGGTCGCGAGGTGGTTCGCGATCAGGACATCGAGACGCTCCGGGTGACCCCGGACCCGCAGGGAGACATCCGCATCGAGGTGCCGGAGGATCGATACGATGGCTCGGCTGTCGAATCCGCCGCTGAGGCCGACCGTCGGTCGGACCCACTGATCCGAGGCCTCACGGCACATGTCGTGGAGGGCGGTCGCGCCGAGATCCAGTGCGTCCTCTCGCGACATCTCGGGCGGATGAACCCACTCGTGAAGGACCCCGTGGACCGAACGCTCCACTCCCCGGGAGGAGAAGGTGAGGCGGGTCCCTCCGCGGAGGGTGCGGATGTTCCGGTAGCCGGTCGAGTGCAGCGGGAACCATCCGAGGGTGTAGCGCGCGGCCCACTCCTCGGGGATCGGTTCGAGGGACACGCCGATCGCGTCGAGGGCGTGGATGCGGTTGGTGAGGACATGAATCGACTCGTCCTCATACTCGAAGAGCTGCGCCTGTCCGAGACCGTCGGTCTGCAGATGTGTGGCGCCGGAGCCGTTCACGTGCCAGATGATCGAGGCGTTCGGCGCGAGTTCGCGCAGCACCGGGCGTGGATCCTTCTCCATGGAGCGCGCCAGGTCGAGCAGTCGAGACTCTTCGGTGCTGGGGACGCCCGCGCGCCGGAGCGCGGCCCGGGCGTTGATGGGCGGATCGATCGCGAGCGCCCAGCGGTCGGCATCCTCCTGCTCGGTCGCCGGCTTCCAGCCCTCAAGGGGGACATCGAGCCAGACCAGCTCGGCCCCGGGGTGGCTCCGGCTTCGCAGGGGGGGCTGGACCTCGAAGAGCGGGGCGAACCGCTCGGCGAGAGCCCGACCCACGCGGACCGGATCGCGAGCTTCCTCGCGCTTGTCCTGCCAGAGAAGGAAGACCTTCAAGGCTGATACCCCTCACGGTTCCGGCGCCCCCGTCGCCCCGTCGCGGAAGACCGGACCGACGGGTGTGAGCCGTCTTCCGATCCTCGGTCGATGGGTCGTCGAGGGAGCGAGATCTTTCCTGAACCCCCACGAAAGAGCTGATTCTATCGCTCACCGTGGGGCAGATGCGCGCGGAACTCGCCGGGGATGTCGTGAGGTTCAGGGGAGTCCGGAGAAATACGGAGGGGGCGATGGTCAGGGGGCCGGTGGCTCGATCCAACCTCCGCCGATGATGACATCGCCGTCGTAGAAGGCGGCGACCTGCCCCGCAGCGATGGCGAACCGGGGGTCCCGGAGGCGGACATCGAGCGTGCCGTCCGGGCGAGCGGTCACCTCGCAGGGAGACGGCTCTCCGCGGTACCGGATCTGGACCGTGCACTCGAGGGGGAGGGGAGGGGGCTCCGGGAGGAGCCAGTTCATCTCGGAGACGCGGAACCGGTCGCGCTCGAGGGAGGAGCGCGGACCGATGACGACCTCGTTGCTCCGGCGGTCGGTGCGGATCACGTAGCGAGGCTCTCCGGCGGCGACACCGAGGCCTCGCCGCTGACCGACGGTGAAGCCGGCGTAACCGTCGTGGGTCCCCACGCGGCGCCCCTCCTCATCGACGATCGCTCCCTCCGCCAGGACCTCGGGGGCATGCTTGCGGAGTACGAGGCGGTAGTCATCGTTGGGGACGAAGCAGATCTCCTGACTCTCCCCCTTCTGGGCGACCGGGAGCCCCGCCTCCGCTGCGAGGGCGCGGACCTCGCTCTTCTCCAGTCCCCCGACCGGGAAGAGGCACTCCTCGAGAACCCGATAGGGGACCGAGGCGAGGAAGTAGCTCTGGTCCTTGGAGGCATCGAGTCCCCGCGCCAGGCGGGGCCCGGACTCCCCGGAGACGATCCGCGCGTAGTGCCCGGTGGCCACATGCCCGGCGCCGAGATCGCGCGCCAGCTCGTGGAAGGTGTCGAACTTGATCCACTGGTTGCAGCGGGCGCAGGGGTTGGGGGTCCGGCCGTCGCGATACTCGTCGACGAAGTAGTCGATGATCCGCTTGAAGTTCCCCGCGTAATTGAAGGAGTAGAAGGGGATCCCGAGGCGGTCCGCCACGCGTCGAGCGTCGATCGCGTCCTCGACCGTGCAGCAGGCCTTCGACTTCTCCGCCGCGTGGCCACCCTCGCCGAGGCGGAGGAACGCGCCGATCACGTCGTAGCCCTGCTTCTGGAGGAGGTACGCCGCCGCGCTCGAGTCGACGCCGCCGCTCATGGCGACCAGGACCCGCTTCGACATCTCGTCCGCCCTCCGCCTGCCGGCACGCGCTTCTGCGGGTCTCGGGGACCCTCCCATCACCACCGTGGCGATCGTAGCCGAGCGCGGGGGAGGGGGACAGCGACTCCGGGTCGACACCTCCCGGAGGCGGACTCGGTCCGCTCCGCTTTCCCCCCGGCGATGGTTGCGGTAGAACGCTGCTGTCGGATCCCCTCGACCGCCCCCGCCCGGGCGCCGATCCGGGGACCGAGCTCCGGACTCGGGGTCCTCGCGACATCGGTCCGGAGACACCGGCTCAGGTACACCGGCCCCGATGGTCCGGTTCCGTTGGTCCGGCTCAGATGATCCGGCCTGGCATCACCGGCGAGGGGACAGCGGCCCCAGCCCGAGATCCCCCACAGAGGAGTCCGACGATGGTCTCTTTCCGACTGACCGAGGAGCAGGATGCGCTGCGGGAGCTGACCGCGGACTTCGTGCGCAACGAGGTGATCCCCCAGGCCGAGCATCACGACCGCACCGGAGAGTTTCCGGTCGAGGTCGCGCGCAAGGCCTTCGAGGTCGGGCTGGTCAACATCACCATCCCCGAGGAGTACGGCGGCGGCGGGCTCGGCCACCTCGACGAGTCGATCATCACCGAGGAGCTCTGCTACGGCTGCGCGGGGATGGCGATCTCCATGACGGTGAACAACCTCGCCGCCACTCCGGTGGTCATCGGCGGGAGCGAGGAGCTGAAGCGGGAGTATCTCGGGCAGCTCACCTCGGAGTACCGCACCGCGAGCTACTGCCTCTCCGAGCCGGATGCCGGGTCGGATGTGGCGAACCTCCAGACCACCGCCGTCCGCAAGGGGGACTCCTACGTCATCAACGGCACCAAGGCGTGGGTCTCCGGCGGGAAGTACGCGAGCTGGTACACGCTCTTCGCCTACACCGACCGGGAGAAGGGGCACGACGGCGTCAGCGCGTTCGTGGTGCCCGCCGACACGCCCGGCATCGAGGTGGGGAAGAAGGAGGACATGATGGGACAGAGAGCGTCCCACACCGTCTTCATCACCTTCAACGATGTCGAGGTCCCCGCGAAGAACCTCATCGGGGCGGAGGGTCAGGGCTTCCGGATCGCCATGAAGACCTTCGACCGGACCCGCCCGCCGATCGGGGCGGCGGCGGTCGGCATCGCGCGCCGCGCGTACGATCTCGCGCTGCGCTACTCCCAGGAGCGGAAGACCTTCGGCGTGCCGATCGCCCGGCACCAGGCGGTGCAGTTCATGCTCGCCGACATGGCGACCGAGATCGAGGCGGGCCGCCTCCTCACCTGGAAGGCGGCGTGGCTCGCGGACCAGGGGGAGAGGAACACGACGGTCTGCTCGATGGCGAAGTACTTCAGCGGGGACGCCGCGATGCGGATCACCACCGATGCCGTCCAGATCTTCGGCGGCTACGGCTACTCCCGGGAGTATCCCGTCGAGAAGCTGATGCGCGATGCGAAGGTGATGCAGATCTACGAGGGGACGAACCAGATCCAGCGGATGATCGTCGCCCGGGGGCTCCTCGCCCGCTGAGGAGCGCCCGGCCGGGCCGAGCACCTCCCGGAGCGGGCTCCCAGTCAGAGTCCCGGCGGGAGCTCCCCGCGCCAGATCGGCAGGACCCAGTCTGCGCCGGTGTGACCGGCGCGCGCCCGCTCGAAGTGGAACCGGAGCTTCCTCTCGACGAGGTCGTCGTTGAGGTAGGGGAAGCCGAGGCAGTCCCAGAGCGTCGAGGCCGAGCCCCCCGGGGGGCGCCGGCAGAAGGTCGAGAAGTCATCGGCCCGCCCGTCGAGGTAGTCCTCGAGGTCGTTCCCCCAGTACTCCTCCTGCACCTCGGACGGGTCCTCCGCGGGGGTCGTGGGAGTGAAGCGCAGGCGGGCGAAGCTCGCCACGAAGTCCTCCACCGTGAACTCCTCCGCGCTCCCGTACCGGATGCGGATCCGATACTCCCCGCCGTGGTGGGCGAGGAGATGCTCGACCGGCGGATTCCGGGCGCCGATCCACCAGGGCAGAAACCGCTCGTTGAGGAGCGCGCGGAATCGCCGCTGCTGCGCGCCGATGTCGCGGGGCGTGTCGATGAGGGGGGCGACCGGGAAGGAGCTCTCCCAGCAGGGGACCTCCGGGTCGAAGCTCCGGACCTGCTCGTCGTCGAGGACCTCGACCCCGGGGATCGGCCCCGGCTCGCCGACGGCGCCCGACTCGACCGTGAGTTCGTGTCCCCCCGCCAGCGCGGCGATGGAGAGGTCGAGGCCGTTCGCCGCCGCGATCTCCCGCTCGATCGACGCCCGCTCCTCCAGAGTGACGGGGAAGAGCACCCGGTTCCACTCGGGGAGAAGGTCCATCGGCGCCGCGATTCCCTGGCCGATGAGGAGGCGCACCACCCCGCCCGGGAGCTGCCACGGTCCCTCCGGTCGGAGGATCGACTCGGCGTCCTCCGCCGTCCTCTCCCATGCCTCCCGCTTCGCCTCGCGGCGGGCCTCGGGACCGTCGGCGCGGAGGGAGGCCATCGTGCCCCCGAGCTCGTTCTTGGTCGTGAGGAAGACCCGCACGGGGGGCTCGTCCTCGTCTCCCACGCCGACGAGGAGCTCCTCGATCGCGGCGCAGGCCTCGTCGTCGTGGAAGGGGAGGCAGGCGTCCGCCTCCGAGATCAGGATCTCCCGCTCGTTCCTCACGACGAGGACCATCACATCGTCCTCGTTCGTGCCGCGCGTCTCGAGGTTGAAGAGTGCGCTCACCTCCACCCCGTGGAGGTCGAGGGGGACCCCCTCGGCGAGGATCGCGCACGGCCACGCCGGGAGCTCCTCGGCGAGCAGGGGCTGCAGGTAGGTCAGACTCTCCGGCAGGAGGAGCAGGGGCGGCTCCGGGAGCTCCTGCGCGAGCTGCAGGAGCGAGTAGGGGTCGAGATGGTCGGTGTGGGAATGCGAGAGGTAGACCGCATCGATCGGGCCGAGGGCGCGCCAGTCGATCCGGACCCGCGGGAGTCTCCCGCAGAGGTCCCCGATCACATGGTCGGCGACCCACGGGTCCGCGAGGATGCGAACCGGCTCCGGGCGGTCCCCGGCGATCTCGACGACGAAGCTGCTGTGTCCGAGGCTCTGGATCTTCATGGGCGGCAGGGTACCGCCGCGCTCCGCCGGCGAAAAGGGGCAGCGGGCCCGGCCGCGGGACGGGGCCGGGGATCAGTCCTCGTGGAGGATCTCCTTCTCGAGGTCGATGACCACGGCTCCATCGTGGGTCTCGATGAAGTCCTCGAGCTTCTGGAGCTTGGCGTCGGCGTTCCGGGCCTCGAGGGCGACGAAGGCGATCCCGATCGTCGCTCTCTGGTGCAGGTCCTGATCCGCGACCTCCGCCACCGACACGTTGAAGCGCGAAGTCAGCCGCTCCTTCAGGCTCTTCACCACCGCCCGCTTCTCCTTCAGGGAGTGCGCCATCGGCACCTGCAGGACGACCTTCATCACCCCGAGCTTCATCGTGACCCCCGCGTCCCGTCGCGGAGCTCGATCCCGAGATCGACGAGCTTCCGGAGGAGGACCTCGGCGGGGATCTCCAGCCGTCGCGCCACATCCGCGAGCTCCGGGGCCTCCGACTCGGCGATGCCGAGCTCGATCCACGCCTTCAGGTCCTGTCTCAGCTTCACCGGGGAGATCCCCAGGAGGCGGGCGGCGGGCCGCATCTTCCAGCCGGTCGCGCGGAGCCCGCGGATGATGAGCTTCCCCGAGAACTCCCGCTGGGCCAGGTAGTACGGTCGTTGCTCCTTCGAGGTCTCGGGCCCGGTCGCCTCCAGCAGGGCGAGGAGTCTCCGATCGTCGAAGGCCAGGGTGTCCCCGGGGGGGACCTCGATTCCTGGCTCCCCCGCCGCGAGGTCGGCCGAGGTCGCGGGGCGGGGGACGGCGATCCCCTGGATCTCGCAGGTCCTGCGCACCGTGTCCGCGTCGAGCGTCCCGCCGGGGCAGAGGTCGATGGCGAGCTTCACGAAGTTCTCCAGCTCGCGGACGTTGTTGTCCCGCCACTCCCGACCGAGCAGGAGCTGCAGGGCCTCGGGCTCGATCGAGCCGATCGGCGGGTTCTTCCGCACCCCGGCGGTCGCGACGAAGTGATCGACGAGGAGGGGGATGTCCTCCTTTCGCTCGCGGAGCGGGGGGAGCCGGAGGGGGAACTGGTGGATCCGGTGGAAGAGGTCGTGGATGAAGCGACCCCCCTCCACCTCCTCCTGGAGGTCACGGTTGGTCGCGCAGAGGACGCGCACATCCACCTTGCGGTGGGCGCTCTCTCCGACGCGGCGGATCTCGCTCTCCTGCAGCACCCGGCGAAGCTGCTGCTGCATCGACTTCGAGGCGTCGGAGATCTCATCGAGGAAGATGGTGCCGCCCCGGGCCTGCTCGAACGCGCCGGCCTTGTCTGCCACGGCCCCGGTGAACGAGCCCTTCACGTGGCCGAAGAGCTCGCTCTCGAGGAGATGCTCCGAGAGGGCGCTGCAGTCGACGACGATGAAGGGACCCTCCGCGCGGCGGCTCTGGGCGTGGATCGCCCGGGCGAGGAGCTCCTTCCCGCAGCCGGACTCCCCGGTGATGAGGACCGTGCGCTCGACCCCGGCCGCCACGCGGACCAGCTCCGCGATCCTCCGCATCGCCTCGCAGTCGCCGATGACGTCG
>JAFMMO010000189.1 GCA_017859655.1 Pseudomonadota bacterium
GTCGACGTCGTGCAGATCGGTGCGCCGCGCCAGCTCCTCCTGGGGGATCTCCCCCGGCAGGGCGGCCGCGGCCTCGAGCGCCTCCTCCGGGAACTCACGCCGAATGCCGTGCTCGGCGCAGATCAGCTGGAGGTCCGCCTCCCAGCTCCCCTCGGGCAGAGCGACCTCGACGACCTCTCCCTGGGGGAGACCGCCCCACGTGGGAGCATCGAGGAGGCGGGCGAGCACGCGATCACCGTCTTCCGCCCCGCCGATGCGCTCGGGTGGGACGAAGATCTCACGGACCGACTCGTGCCGCAGCGGCTCGACGACCCCGCCCCCCGCCGGCTCCTCCCAGAAGCGACCGAGGATGATGCGCGGGCTGCGCCTCAGGACGGTGAGGACCCGGCCCTCCCGGGCCTCCGCATCGGCGACGCGAGGCTTTCCCCGACCGCGCGCGGCGTCCCGACCCTTCGAGCGGACCTTCACGAGGACCAGGTCTCCGTGATGCGCGTCCTTGATCTTTCGCTCGGGCACGAAGAGGTCCCCCCCTTCCTGCTCGTCCTCGTTCGCCGGGCGAACGAAGCCGAACCCACGACGGTTCACCGTCAGGGTCCCGACGATCCAGCCCTGAGCCCGGGGGGAGAGCCAGCCACGCCCTTGCACGTGCACCGCGAGCCCCGCCTCCTCGAGCTCCCCGAGGATCTCCTGGAGCTCCGGGAGCTCCCGCTCCCGGGCGCCGAGCAGCTTCCCGATCTCGCGGGTCGTCCCCGCCTCCGCGCGCTTCCCGCGGAAGAGGGCCCGGGCGGCGCGGACGAGCTCGGTCCGGCGTTCGATGTCCATTCTTCTCCTTGGAGGGACAGTGCCTCGAGAGTCAGGCCTCGGGAATCAGGGCCTCGGAGGACAGGCCTCACTCGGGAAGCAAGGCTGGATGGAGAACGAGGCCGCGAGGGACGGACCCCCACGGCCTCGTGCCCGATCCAGCTCCCTTCGACGCCGCGGGGGCGGCCCGACGGGCCCCTGCGGACCCGTCGCGGGGCGCGGATCAGATGTTCTGAATGATCGAGAGCAGCGGCATGAAGAGCGCGACGACGATGAAGCCGACCGCGAGTCCCATGCCCACGATGAGCACCGGCTCGAGGAGGCTCGACAGCGAATCGACGAGCACATCCACATCGAGGTCGTAGTTGTCGGCGATCTTGGAGAGCATCTTGTCGAGCTCCCCCGTCTCCTCGCCGATATCGATCATGTTGACGAGGAGGGGGTCGAACACGCCGGACTTCATGAGCGGCTCGGCGATCGTCTCCCCCTCGCGGATGGACCCGTGGACATCGGAGATCGCGTTGGCGATCACCTTGTTCCCCACGGCCTCCCGGACGATGGCCAGCGCCTCGAGGATCGGCACGCCCGAGGCGATCAGGGTTCCGAGGGTCCGGCAGAAGCGCGAGATCGTCGACTTCTTGACGATCTGCCCGAAGATCGGGGCGCGCAGCTTGAACGCGTCCAGGGCGAGGCCGCCCTTGTCGGTCCGGGCGATCACCTTGATCGCGGTGATCATGACGAACAGGATCGCCGGCGCCGTCCACCAGTAGGTCTGCACCGTGTCCGCGAAGGACATCAGGATCCGGGTCGGCGTCGGGAGCGCCGTGTCCATGTCCTCGAACATCTTTTGGAACTGCGGAATGACCTTCGTCATGATGAAGGCGAGGATCAGGGTCGCGACGGTGATGACGGCGATCGGGTAGATCATCGCCCCCTTCACCTTCTTCTTCAGCTTCAGCGACTTCTCCTGGAAGTCGGAGAGACGCTGGAGGATGACATCGAGCACGCCGCCCGCCTCACCCGCGCGCACCATCGCCACATAGAGGTTGTCGAAGGTCTTCGGGTACTTCTCGAGCGCCTCGGAGAAGGTGCTCCCTCCCTCGACATCCTCGGTGACCGTCTCGAGCTGATGGCGGAAGCGCCCCTCCTTCATCTGCCCGGCGAGGATCTTCAGCGATCGGACGATGGGGAGCCCCGCGTCCTGCAGCGTCGCCATCTGCTGGGTGAACTGGGTCACGTCCGCCTGGGAGACGCGATCGAGGAGCCCGCCCTTCTTCCCGCCGCCGCCGGCGCTGTCGGAGTCCGCGCTCTTGGCGCCCTTCTTCTCCTGCAGCTTCGTCGGCTTCAGACCCATGGTGCGGATCTTCTGGAGAGCCTCCTGCTTGTTGGCCGCTTCGATCGCCTTGCGCAGCTTGTTGCCGCGGCCATCGATCGCTTCATAGGCAAAGACCGGCATTGTCGCTCCTTCGAGCCGGAGTGGGAGAGCACCGGACCCCCATCGATCGAGCCGATGCGATCCATGCATCGGAGCGGACGATGGTTTCGGGGGATCCGCCTCCTCGAATGGTCTTCCGTCGCGCGCGTGCGCTCGGACGGGCGGTCACGGGATCGACCGGCCGCCATGATAGCGCGATCTCTCCGATTCCGCTCTCACTTGCACGATTCCGGGCCGACCGGGTGTCCCGACCGGTCTCCGAAACCCTCGCCCCCCCACGGGGCGAGCGTCTTCCAGCCCGGAGAGAGCCCGTCGAGGCCTCCCCGCGCGCCGTCCGCCCCTGCCCTCCAGAGCAGCGGGCGGACCCGGGTGCCCCGCGCGCCTCTCCCGGGGGAGCGGTCGGGGGCCCCTGCGATCCGATCAGGTGATGACGGTCTCCTTGACCACTTCCTCGATGGTCGTGACCCCGTCGTAGATGTGCGTGAGACCGGAGTCCCGCAGGGTCCGCATGCCGTCCTCGCGGGCGGCGAGCTGGAGCTCCTGGGTCGACGCGCCCTCGAGGATCATGTCCCGCAGGCGATCGTTCATGACCATGATCTCGAAGAGCGCGATCCGGCCCTTGTAGCCGGAGCCGTTGCACTTCTTGCATCCCTTGCCGTAGAAGAAGGTCCGTCCCGCGACATCGGAGCGGGTGAGCTCCAGCTCCATGAGCATCTCGTCGGTCGGGTCGTACTCCGTCTTGCAGTCGCTGCACACCCGACGCACGAGGCGCTGGGCGACGATCGCCTCGACCGTCGCGGTCAGCAGGAACGGCTCGATCCCGAGGTCGACCAGTCGGATGATCGAGGACGGGGCGTCGTTCGTGTGCAGGGTGGAGAACACGATGTGGCCGGTCAGGCTCGCCTCGATGGCGATCTGGCCGGTCTCGAGGTCCCGGATCTCTCCCACCAGGATCTTGTCCGGATCCTGTCGGAGGATCGAGCGCAGGCACGCCGCGAAGGTGACCCCGATCTCGTCGTTGATCGGCACCTGGACGATCCCGTCGATGTTGTACTCGACCGGGTCCTCGGTGGTGATGATCTTCGTCCCGGGCTCGTTCGCCTCGGCGAGGCACGAGTACAGGGTGGTCGTCTTCCCCGAGCCGGTCGGACCGGTCACGAGGATGATCCCGTTCGGCTTCGCGATGAGGCGACGGATCGTCTCGAGGTCCGTGGTCGGGAGACCGATCTGCTCGAGGTCCAGCGAGACGTTCGAGCGGTCGAGGACCCGCATCACGACCGACTCCCCGTACATGGTCGGGAGCGTCGAGACCCGGAGGTCGACCGGATTCCCCGCGATGTTCAGCTCGATCCGGCCGTCCTGCGGGAGGCGGGTCTCGGCGATGTCGAGGTTCGACATGACCTTCACCCGGGAGATCACGGCGCGCGCGAGCTGGATCGGCGGCGGCATCATCTCGTAGAGGACGCCGTCGACCCGGTAGCGCACCTTGAACTCCTTCTCGAACGGCTCGAGGTGGATGTCCGAGGCGCGGTCCTTGATCGCGGTAAGCAGGATCATGTTCAGGAGCTTGACGACCGGCGCGGCGTTGACGTCCTTCTCGAGCTGCTCGAGGTCCATCATCTGCTCGCGGTTGTCGACGACGGAGAAGTCATCCCCGCCCATGTCCCCGATCAGGGACTCCATGCTCTCGGTCTTGTCGCCGTAGTAGGCCGCGAAGGCCTTCTCGACCGCCTCAGGGTCGCTGACCGCGCCCTTGACCTCGCAGTTCAGCATGAACTTGAGGTCGTCGAGGACCGAGATGTTCAGGGGATCGGCGAGCGCGAGGGTCAGGGTGCTCCCGTCGAAGGAGACCGGGATGACCTGGTAGGTCTCGGCCACGTTCACCGGGACCATGTCGATCAGGTCGGGGGTGATCATCGCGCTCGCGAGGTCGATCACCTCCATCCCGCTCTGGCGCCCGAGCGCCTCGGTGAGCTGACGGTCGTCGATGAGCCCACGGTCCAGGAGGATCCGGCCGATGGCGCCGCCCTGGTCCTTCTGGAGCTGCAGCGCCTCCTGAATGTCGAACTCGCTGACCAGCTTCATTTCCTTGAGGATCTGGCCCAGCGGCTTGCTTGCGATCGCCATGCTTGCTCTCTTCGTTCTCCGCCCGGGGTCGAGGGCCCGCGGGTCGGGATTCTGTCTGTTCCCGGATCCGAAGCTGCGCTTAGAGGTCCGCCGCGTGGGTCACCCGGAGGATCTCCTCGATCGTGGTCATCCCACCGAGGAACTTGCGCACGCCGTCCTTCTGGAGCGTGGTCATCCCCTCGCTGATCGCCTTCACCCGGAGATCCTTGGTCGGCTTCTTGTTGAAGGTCAGATCACGGAGGTCGCTGGACATCTCGAGGAGCTCATAGACTCCCTGACGGCCTTTGTAGCCCCCGCCGTTGCACTTGTCGCATCCGGTCGGGCGGTAGACCGTCCGGCCGGCGAGGTCGCTCTGGGAGAGGCCCACCCCGCGCAGCTCCACATCGGACGGCTCGTACGCCTCCTTGCACTCCGGGCAGAGGCGGCGGATCAGTCGCTGGCCCATGATCGCCATCACCGCGGAGGCGACGAGGAAGGGCTTCACGCCCATGTCCACGAGGCGGGTCAGCGCGGAGGGCGCATCGTTCGTGTGCAGGGTCGAGAAGACGAGGTGCCCGGTGAGCGCGGCCTGGATCGCGATGTCCGCCGTCTCCCGGTCGCGGATCTCTCCGACGAGGATGATGTTCGGCGCCTGACGCATCATGGCGCGGAGGATCCGTGTGAAGTCGAGCCCGATCTCGTGGCGGACCTCCGCCTGGTTGATCCCGGTGAGGTTGTACTCGATGGGGTTCTCGGCGGTGATGATCTTCACGTCCGGGCGGTTGAGCGCCTTCAGCGCGGCGTAGAGCGTGGTCGTCTTTCCCGAGCCGGTCGGACCGGTGACGAGGAAGATCCCGTTCGGGCGCTTGATGATCCGGTTGAAGCGGTTGAGGTCCGTCTCGTGGAAGCCGAGCACCGGCAGGTCCACCAGGCCCTGCTCCTTGTCGAGGATCCGCATGACGATGGACTCCCCGTGGACGGAGGGGAGGATCGAGACCCGCAGGTCGATCTCGCGGCCATGCAGCTTCAGCTTGATCCGGCCGTCCTGCGGGCGCCGCTTCTCCGCCATGTCCATGCTCGACATGATCTTGATGCGGGAGATCATCGGGCCCTGCAGCTTCTTCGGCGGCGAGTCCATGATCTTGCAGACGCCATCGACCCGGTACCGGACCTGCAGGGTCTTCTCGAACGGCTCGATGTGGATGTCGGAAGCGCGCTCCTTGAGGGCGTTCGCGATGATCATCTGGACGAGCTTGATCACCGGGGCGTCGTTGGCCTCCGAGTCGTCACCGGCGTACTCGCTGCGGCCGAACTCGACATCCTCCTCGCTCTCCGCGGCATCCTCGCCGAGGACGCTGTCATAGCCGCCGGCGAGGCGGTAGTACTCGTCGAGGGCCTCCTCGACCCCCTCCGGGGTCGCGAGGACGCAGTCCACCTCGGTGCCGAGGATGAACCGGAGGTTGTCGAGGGTGAAGAAGTCGAGCGGGTCGCTCATCGCGATGAAGAGCTTCCGGCCCTGCTGCGCCACGGGAATGATCTTGTGCTCGAGCGCGACGTCCTTCGGCACCTTGTCGATGAGCTCCTGAGGCAGGGTGTGCTTCGACAGGTTGACGAACTTCAGCTGGAAGTGGTTCGCGAGGGCTCGCGTCACGTCCTCCTGGCTGCAGTGCCCGAGTCGGACGAACGCCTCGCCGATCTTGCACGTGTTCGCGCGCTGATAGTCGAGGGCCTTGGTGACCTGCTCCTCGGTGACGGCCCCCCGGGCCAGGAGGATCTCCCCGATCTTCTTCTTCACAGCTGATACCTCCGTCAGCTCGCGATCCCCCCCTTCCGGAGGAAGGGGATCCACGAGTCGGTCTCGATCGTTCGTCGAGTTTCAAGGTCCGCACCGACCAGGCGGAGGCGGGGCCCCGGCGGGTCGAGCGGCCGATCTGCGGGAAGCGCGACCGGAGGGGTCGGAGCTGACGCCGGCGCGGCCGAGGCCGTTCCGAGGACCCGGTCCCCGGGTCACGCTGCGTCCGTTCTCACCCGCTCCTGAAGGGGGGTCTCCGGGCAACTCGAAAGGGGTCGGTTTCGCGGGCACCCAGCTCCGCGTCCTTCGCCGCGCCAGGCGCGGCACCCCGATCGTCGTCGGCCCCCGTGCGACGCGCTCCCGGAAGATGGGAAGCGCGGTCGGACCTCGTCGCTTCCGGCAAAGGCAGGGCGCCTCCGGTCTCGACGAAGCTCGCTTCATTTCTCTCTTTCCTCCCCTACCGTCACCCGGAGCGCGGTTCGAGAACGGCGGACCGTCCACGGACCACCCCCGTCCGGGATCGGAACGGTGGAGGAAATATCGATGTTACGGGAAGGGGCCCATCTGTCAAGTGACGGGGGTTCCTTGGGGAATGCTCGCACATCCGTCCCGGAAGAGCCCCGCCGCCGAGCGGGCCCGGAGCCGATGACGCCCGCCAGACCCTCCTGTCCGACCTGACTCGCGCGCCCCGTCTCGCCGTCTTGTCACCGGATGGGCCGATCTGTAGGATACCGCCCGCTCG
>JAFMMO010000190.1 GCA_017859655.1 Pseudomonadota bacterium
CGAGGCCGACCGTCCGGTGATCGAACTCATCCGCCACCGCCGCGATCCGGGCGGAGACGGAGAGCTGCCCCGCGGCGAGCCCCCGGGGGCCGGAGCCATCGAGTCGCTCCCGATGGTGGCGGATCACATCCTCCGCGACCGGCCCGAGGGGGGCCTCTCCCCCGAGGGAGTCCGGGAGTCGCCCATCCGGACCGGCGACCCCGTGGAGGAGGAGACCGAGCCCGAGGTCGGAGAGGATGACGGGATCATCGATCCCGGCGCCGTGGGCGAGCTGGAGGCCGTAGAGGCAGACGCGCATCGAGTGCGCCCGCAGGGTGTCCTCCCGCTCCGTCCCGCCTTCGATCGCCTCGAGGATCTCCCCCGGGATCGCCGAGAGGGCGATCGCGCGGTCGATCACGGGGCGGGCCAGGCGACGGGCTTCGCAGGAGGCGGGCTCCTCGAGCACCCGACCGGCGACGACGACGGAGGTGTCGTAGACATCCCCCGGCGTGGTCTCCTCGCCGGTGAGGAGATCGTGCAGGTTCTCGGCGAGGTAGATGAAGTAGCGCTCGCGCTCCGAGCGGCGGATGAGGAGATGCGTGACCCCGGACTCCCGCAGGGCTCTCCGCTGCTCACGACCGTACTCCGTCCCCCGCTCCCGATAGAGGAGAATCGAGCCATCGATCTCGGTCAGCAGGTCGAAGGGGATGGCGCGCCCCAGGACGAGGGTCGCGAGGGGGATCATCTCGTGATCCCCGAGGTGGGAGTCGGCGGACTCCTCGCTCACCGGGGGATCGAGGCGATCCCGGGGAGCGTTCGAGGGCTTCCTGCGCATCGGAACGACTCTCGGACGGGCGAGATCGCATCCCTGCGTCCCGCGGACGGCGGGGAGCCTCCGGCTCCCCTTCCGGCCCTCTCCGAGAAGGCTACCATCCGGCGGGGGATCCCGCCTCGGCCCGGCCCGCGCCGGAGGGTCAGGCCCCCGGTCGCGCCGAGGTGAAGGCGGTCGCGATCGCATCCCGGGTCCGTCGGGCAGCTTCCTGCACCGCCTCCTGCCACGGCCTCTCCCGGTCCTTCTCGAAGGCGAGGATCACACCACGGCTCGAGTTCACGACCGCGCCGAGGCCCTCGTCATCGAAGGCCGCCGCGATGTCGCGGGGATCTCCCCCCTGTGCCCCGATGCCGGGCACGAGGAGGGGAGCCCGCGGCGCCGTCTCCCGGATCCGCGCCAGCTCCTCGGGGAAGGTCGCGCCCGCCACGAGCCCCACCGAGCCGTAGCCGCACTCCCCGATCGCTGCTCCCTGCCAGGACTCGGAGCGCCGCGCGACCTCCAGGTAGAGGGGACGGCCCTCGGGTCCGTGGGACTGGAACTCCCCCCCGCCCGGGTTCGAGGTACGCGCCAGGACGAAGAGCCCGCGCCCCCCCTCGGTCACCCGCGCGATGAAGGGCTCGAGGGAGTCGCTCCCGAGGTAGGGGTTCACGGTGAGGGCATCCACCGAGGCGCCGAGGCCGCCCGGGGCATCTCCGAGCAGCCCCCGGGCGTAGGCTCCTGCGGTGCTTCCGATGTCGCCTCGCTTGGCGTCGAGGATCACCGGGAGCCCCCGCTCGACCGCCGCCGCGCAGACCGCCTCGAGGGCGCGCCACCCTCGCCAGCCGTGCTGCTCGAAGAACGCGATCTGAGGCTTCACCGCGCACGCGAAGGGGGTGACGGCATCGAGGACGGCGATGCCGTAGGCGATGAGCGCCGACTCCGGGTCGGTCCGGTCGAGCTCCTCGGGGAAGCGCTCGATGAAGGGGTCGATGCCGACGACGAGTCGGCTGTCGATGGCGCGCACCCGGCGGAAGAGGCGGTCGGCGAAGGGGGTCTCGAAGCGGCTCATCGGCTCGTTCCTTCTTCCAGGGAGTCGAGATGGGTCTGGGCCTTCCGCACGTGTCGGCGGAAGTGATCGAGGTGCTCCTCGAGTCGGGGATCCTGGCTCCTCTTGTCATTGGGAGCGAAGCCGCGGAGGTAGTCCTCACCGGCGCGATAGCAGACGATCGCGAGGTCGTAGAACCCCGAGTGATAGAACGAGTCTCCCACGCCGCGGAACCCCTGGACGATCTCGTCCTCCCCGTACATCAGCTCGTAGAACCGAAGCAGTCCCCGGTCATAGGACTTCGCCACGAAGCGGTCCCGGTGCAGGAAGAGGCTGCGGATCAGGATGTGATCGTCGCGGTGACTGGGGAGGATCGCCTCGAGGCGCCCGAGCGCGACCTCGTAGAGGTGGCGGATCCGATGGACCTTCTGCGGGAAGACGTCGTGGACCTCGTCCAGGACCGCCTGCTGCTCCCGCTCCAGATCGGACTCCTCCTTCGGGGCCTCGGGGTCGCGGGCATCGTAGGTGAGCACGTTGTAGTGCTCCTCCTTGAGGATGCTGAGCTCGTGAAAGATGTCGTTGACGATGCGATCGAGGAACTCGGTGGAGTCGCGGGTGCGGAAGAGCGCGTGACACGCGTCCTTCAGCGGCTCCACGAACTCATCCCGGAGGACCTCCAGCTCCTTGTAGCTGAGGAGCTGACTCAGCTCCTCGGGCGGCAGGCGGATCTGCTCCCGCGGCTTCTGGAGCTTGCCGACATGGTCCGCCACCAGCTCCTCGTACCGATCGTGGATCCGCAGGAAGTGGAAGCGGGAGCGGTAGAAGCGCTCGACGATCCGCCAGATGTAGGCGGTCTGCGTCTCGGAGCCTGTCGTCGCGTTCATCGTCCGCCTCCCTCCTCCACCCGCTCCTCGAGGGGACAGGGAACTCCCTCGAGGAACGAGGCGAGGAGTCTCTCCCCCTCGGGGGTCATGAAGGACTCGGGGTGAAACTGCACCCCCCAGGTCGCCTCCCCCGGAACCCCGATCCCCTGGATCGTTCCGCCGGCGCGGTCCCCGTCCGGCCCCAGGCTCCACGCGCAGGCCCGCAGACCGGGGGGCAGGGTGTCCGGGTCGATCGCGAGGGAATGGTAGCGCGCCGCGACGAAGGGTCGGGGGAGATCTCGGAAGATCCCGATCCGGTCATGATCGATGGCATCGCGCTTTCCGTGCACCGGAGCACCGGTCGGCACCACCTTCGCACCGAGGCTCTCCGCGAGGACCTGATGGCCGAGGCAGACCCCCAGCCAGGGGAGTCTCCCCCGCAGGAGCTCGAGGGTGCGCCGGACTCCGAGGGTGCCCGCCGGCGTGCCCGGACCGGGTCCCGCCACGACATGGGTGATCCTCCCGTCGCACAGGACCCGCTCCGGCTCCAGCTCGGCGCCCCGGACCACCTCGACCCGGGTCCCGAGCCGCTCGAAGCCCTGGGCGAGGTTCCAGGTGAAGGAGTCGCGGTTGTCGATGAGGAGGAGCTCCGCCCTCGCCATTCCTCGTCCCTCTCCCGTTCCCTCAAGCCTCGCCCCGGTCGCCCGGGTCGCCCGTCCAGATCGTGGCCACTCCGCCCGGCATCGGAACCGATCCCTCCCCGTCCGCAAGGCCTCTCCTCCTGCTCCGAGGGCCGTTGCGGCCGATGCGCCCCTCTCCAGACCCCCTCGAATGGCGACCTGAGGGGGATCCTCGTGAAAAGGAAGCTCTTGCAAGATTCCGGGCCCGGTCGATGCTCGAGGAACTCCCAGAGAGAGGAGTTCCCATGAACCGCTTTGGAACCTGGGCCGTCGCGGCGGCCTGCCTGATCCTGATCGGCTGCGCGCCGATCGAGAGCGAGGTCGAGTCGGTGCAGCCCACCCCCGACTCGGTGACCTCCACCGTGGAGTTCGACATCGTCGTCGACTTCGACCACTCGATGAAGGCGGAGTCGATCACGACCGACACCTTCCTCGTGACCGGCTCCGAGAGCGGCGCGCACCTCGGTGCGTATGTCCTCTCCGCCGGAGACACCCGGGTGACCTTCACCACGACGACCGGCTTCATCGCCGGTGAGACGGTGATCGTCGACCTCACCAGCTCGATCGAGAGCCAGTCGGACAAGGCCCTCGACGCCTACTCCTGGAGCTTCACCGTCGCCCCCGTGACGCCGGTCGAGCCGAGCCCGCTGTTCATCACCTCGACCACCCCGCCGATCGAGTCTCCGTCCGGGATCCTCAACGGGAACTTCGCGGTCGCGTTCAACGGCCCGATCGACCCGTCCTCCCTCGTCGATGGCGTGGTCCGGATCGAGGGATCGCGCAGCGGCCAGCGGGAGATCCACTTCGACTCCATCGTCACCTCCCTTCCCGTCCCCCTGCTCCCCTTCACCGTCGACCGCCCGTTCCTCGCGGGAGAGCGCGTCACCCTCTCCGTCGGGGCCGAGCTGCTCGGCCTCGCGGGAGACATGGCCCTCCCGAGCGTCGTCCAGTTCACCGGACGGCAGCAGGGGACGGGACTCGGGGAGTACGACCTCGCCGGCGGCACCGGGCTGGTCGGCGGTCGCGTCCACTTCCTCGACCTCGATCACGACGGCCGGGACGAGTGGGCGATCGTCGAGGCGGATGGCACCATCCTCGTGGAGGAGGAGAACGCCGGCCTGGTCGACCTCGTCGGGAACTGGAAGATCGGCGGATCGGTCGCCGACTCCGCGGTCGGGGACTTCAACGGCGACGGTCGCATCGACCTCGCCACCCTCTCCGCCGCCGGGACGAGCGTCTCCCTGCTGCTCGGCTCGCCGAGCAACGCGCTCCCCTTCGAGGCGCCGCTCGAGGTCCTGCTCGACCTCCCCGCGGACTCGATCGTGGCGGGGCACCTGAACAGCGACGGGATCACCGACCTGCTCCTCGTCGACTCCTTCGGCATGAGCGTCGCGGCCGGTCACGTCGACTCCCCGCTCGCGGCCCAGCTCGCGCTGCCGGAGGTCGCCCCGGTCGGTCCTCCCGCGATCGGCGACTTCGACGGCGATGGCCTGAACGACGTCGCGCTCGCCCTGGCGAGTGGAGATCTCCAGATCCTGATCGGGCATGACGACGGCACCTTCGGCGCCGCCGTGACCCTGACCCCGGTCTCTCCCGCCACGGGGGTCGTCGCGGTCAACCTCGACGGTGACTCCGTGATCGACCTCGTCGCCACCGCAGCGGCGGGCGAGCTCGGCACCGCGTTCCTGCCGGTCGGAGCCATGGGCTTCGACGACCTGGCGCTCTTCACCGACGCGGCGGGCACCGGCGCGATCGCGGTCGACTGGAACGGGGACGGCGACGCCGACCTCGTCACCCCGATCCCGGGGACCTCCGACCTCCGGGTCGCCCTCGGCACCGGGAACGGAAACCTGGCCCAGCCGACGGTCCAGACCGCGCCGGCCGAGATCGCCGGGCTCTCCCTCGGGGACACCGACGGAGACGCGATCCTCGACTTCGCGATCGTCCACCCGGACGGCGCCTGGGGGATCGGCCACGGCAGCACCGGGAACCCGACCCTTGCCGACCGGGTGCGCGTGATCACCGTCGACCCGTCGGTCGCGGATCAGGGAAACCCGACCCTCGAGGTCACCGCCGGGGACACCGACGTCCCCTTCCACGTCCTCGTGGACTGCGAGCGTGACCTGCAGGGACTGACCCTCGTGCTCGACTACGACCCGACGCTGCTCGCGGTCACCGCCTGGACCGCGGACGGCACCGACGTCGGCAACCTCGCTCCGGACTTCGTCCAGGCCCAGAACAACGACGTGAGCGGCGCCCTGATCCTCGGCGTGATCTTCCAGTTCCTCCCGTCGAACCCGCCGGTCCTGCTGCCGGTCGGTACCGGGCATGTCGCCGCGACCGGACTCTTCGACGTCGCGATCGACGCCCCGACCGCCCTCACGCAGATCGGCCCGAAGGACGGGCTCGGCTCTCCGCCCGCCGACAACTCCTTCGTCTCCGACGGTCTGAGCTACGCGCCGGAGCTGGTCTCCGCCGACATCTCGATCACCGAGGACCCGACCGGCAACACCGACCCGCTCTTCCTCCGCGGCGACGCGAACGGTGACGGCAGCGTCAACGTCGCGGACTCGACCTTCCTCCAGGACTACGTGACCGGAGCGAGCGGCGTCGCGCCGCCCTGCTTCGACGCCGCCGACGCGAACGACGACGGCACGATCAACATCGCCGACGTCACCTACATCAACGCGTACCTCTTCTCCGGAGGTCCGCAGCCCCCCGCGCCCTTCCCGCAGAGCGGGTCCGACCCCACGACGGACTCGTTGGACTGCTCCCCTTAGTCCCTCTGCACCCGACGCGACCGGGGTCCCACACACTCCTCTCTCCTCCGACCGAGGATCCGTGCGACTCCACTCCTCTCCACCACTCCTTCTCCACGGTCCCGGTCACCGTGGTCCCGGTCGCGTCCCCTCCCCCTGCAATCGAAGGCCCGTGGCGGGCGAGCGAGGTCCCCTCGCTCGCCCGCTGCGCGTTCCGGCCCGGCTGGCCGACTCCGAAGGGGCATCGTAGACTTCGGGGACCCCTCCTCCCGGCGCGGGGAGGAGCCGGGTCGCGATGCCGCCCCCGGTCGATCGCGGTCCCTCCGCGAGCGCCCCTCTACTCGAGGTCACTGCCCGGATGATCCACGGTCACCACCCCCTCCGTCGCACCGTCGCACCGCCGATCGCGGTCACCCTCCTCGTCTCCCTCATCACTCTCTCCTCCGCGTCCCGCCTCCCGGCCGACTCGGTGCAGCTGCGCAGCGGAATCCAGCTCCACGGGACGATCCTTCGCCACGATGAGACCGAGGTCACGATCCGCCTCGAGGGAGGGGCGGTGACGAGCTTCGATGCTCGCCTCGTGTCCGAGGTGATCCGGACCCGCGGCGGAGAGCTCCGCCCCCTCGACCTCGATGACGACCGCGGAGGCAGCGCACCCACCGATGGAGACGCCGCGCCTAGGCCCCGCAGCCGCAGCACGCGCCGCCCGGT
>JAFMMO010000020.1 GCA_017859655.1 Pseudomonadota bacterium
CGCGAGAACCACTGCGGGTCCGAGTAGAAGGAGCCCGGGGGCGTCCACGCATGCTCGATCCGAGGATCGATGGTGAAGGGCGGGGGGGATTCCGGTTCCGGGCGCATCGCAACCTCCGGGTGTGTTCCGGCCGGGAGGCTCTCCCGGCGGCGCGGTCAGGCCTCCACGAGCGCGCGGAGGACGGCGAGGTTCCGTCGGTCCCCGTCATCCTCCTTGGCGGTCTCGAGGATCTTGGGGACGCCGTGGAAGCGAGGGTCATCGAGGAGGAGACGGAACCCCTCGACGCCGATCCTTCCCTCACCGATGTGCTCGTGGCGATCGAGGTTGCTCCCGAGCTCGCCTCGCGAGTCGTTCAGGTGCCAGCACTCGACGAGGGAGAGATCGAGGTGCGCCTCGAGCTCGGTCATCGTCGCGGCGTAGGCATCGGCGTCCCGCAGGTCGTAGCCCGATGCGTACAGGTGGCAGGTGTCGAGGCAGACCGCCACCCGACCGGGGCGATCGATCTGCGCGACGAGGTCTCGAAGCTCCTCGAAGGTGCGCCCGATCGTCGACCCCGCTCCGGCCGTGTTCTCGAGGAGGAGCTTCGGTCCCCCCTCGGTCGCGTCGAGGGCGCGTCGCGCACCCTCCGCGATCCGGGCGATCCCCGCCTCGACTCCGGAGCCGACATGGGCGCCGGGGTGCTGGACCACCCCGTGGAGCCCGAGCTGACCGGCCCGCGCCAGCTCATCGGTCAGCGCGGCGCAGGACTTCTCGAAGAGCTCGTCCTTCGGGGAGCCGAGGTTGATCAGGTAGGAGGTGTGACTGACGACCCGACGCGGGGACGGTGCCCCCTCCTCCCAGCGCGCGCGCCCCGCGTGCCACTTCTCGATCGCCGCCGGATCGATCGGCTTCTGGACCCAGCGGCTCGCGTTCTTGGTGAAGATCTGGAGGCTCGTCAGCTCGAGTTCGATCGCCTCGTCCAGCGCCTTCCACGCCCCTCCGGCGACGGAGAGGTGGGATCCCAGGTTGAGTCTCTCTTCAGGGTCCATGGCTTCGCTCCTTGCGATTCGACCACCGGTCCTCCCGCCACGCCGCGTCGAGGGCCGCGGGGTCCTCGAACCACCGGTCCGGCCGGTGCTCCCCCTCGGCGCGGTAACCTCCACGGACACCGAAGGTGGTCACCCCCGCTCCGCGACCGGTCGCGAAGTCGACGACGGAGTCGCCGACGAAGACGGTGTCCCCACGGTGGCGACCCGCATCCGCGATGAGGGCGAGGAGGGAGGAAGGATCGGGCTTCTTCCTCGGCGAGTTCTCGGGGCACCGTACCGCCCGGAAGAGGGATGCGGTGCCGGTCCTCTCCAGAATCCTCTCCGTGAGATGAAGAGGCTTGTTCGTCAGGATCGCCAGCTCGAGTCCGTCGGAGAGGAGGTGGTCGAGGAGCTCCCGGGCGCCCCGCCGCCAAGGGTGCGGATCGAGCACGGACTGCCTCTCGTACACCTCCAGAAAATCGAGGTGGATCGCATCGAGGTCGTCTCCGCGCGCGAAGTCGGAGAAAAGGCGACCGCTGAGGACCCGTGCGCCGTCCCCGATGGCGCTCCTCACCTCCTCCGTGCTGCGGGGGGGGCGGCCATTCTTCCGGCGAACCTCGTTCACCGCGGTCTCGATCGCGGGGAGGGACTCGATCAGCGTGCCATCGAGGTCGAACACCACGAGCCGAGGATCGACAGGCCGCAGCCCGGCGGCGCCCTCCGCAGTGGCACTCTCTGCAGCGGGAGTGTCGGGATCGGAGCGGAGCTCGGACATGGGACCTCGCGAAGACGGGGCCGAGGGAAGCGTCGGCTCCTCACCGACGGCGTGCGGGCGCAGGAGAGCCGGAGAGGCCCCAATTCGGGGGGATTGCGCTCCGATTCCCGGCCATTCTAGGATACCTTCCCCAAGCGAGGGACCGATTCCCCCGGGTCTCCTCGGTCACGAGCGTACGGGGGGGCGCCCGGAGGGAGTCAGCGATGAAGGTCGCCGTGCCAGGGCTTCTGATCCTGATCGGGATGGTCAGCCTGATCTGGATGGGGATCGTGCAGGGCGCGATCCCGGAAGTCGGTGTTCAGGGCCTCCAGACGGGACAGTTCGCCGGTCGTCAGGTCCGCCTCCAGGGGGTGATCGAGGCGATCGAAACCGATGTCCGACCGATGCGCTTCACGATCCGCGACATGCAGGACCCGGAGGTCCGCTACCCCGTGATCGTCGACGATCACCGCCCCGACATCTTCAAGCCGGACACGGATGTCGCCGTCATCGGGATCCTCGATCCGGAGACGGGGGTCTTCGAGGGGACCAAGATCTTCACGAAGTGCCCCTCGAAATACGAGGCCTCCGATCCCGGCTCGATGGGCTCCGTCGCCGCTCGGAGCGGCGAATCCGTCCCCCCGGAGGATCCCCCGATCGACCCGGAGTGAGCCCGGTCCCCCGGTCTCCGTCGCGCTGTCATCCCCGGCGTCCCGCCGTGCAACTCCGAGACTAGGGCCTTCCGCATGTCCAATGCCTTCGACTACCTCGATCTCGCCCGCGGCCTCGTGCTCCTCGGAGGCGCGGTCGCGCTCCTCGGGGTCCTCGCCGTGCTCATCGGCAGCGCGGTGCAGGACCGCCGCTTCGTCCTCAGCGCCCGTCGGGCGGTCGCGGCGACGAGCTTCCTGACCATCGCCTCGGCGATCCTCCTGACGGTCGGGTTCGTGGACGGTCGCTACGAGCGCTCCTACATCTACAACTACTCGGAGAAGGGGCTGCCCCTCGGCTACAAGATCGCCGGCCTGTGGGGAGGGCTCGATGGTTCGATCCTCTTCTGGGCCGCGCTCATCGGCGTGGTCGCCCTGATCACCACGATCGGCTTCCGCCGGGGACAAAGCGATCCCCACGGGCGTCGAATGGAGCCGTGGGTCTACCTCGTCTTCGGCGTGGTCCAGCTCTTCTTCCTGACCATCATCGGGTTCGTGAACAACCCGTTCGAGCTGCTGCTCCACTCCCCATCCTTCGCGGGTGATCTCCAGGCGTTCCTCGCCCGCTTCCCGGGCGGGGTCGTGGAGGACGGCTCCGGGCTGAACCCTCTCCTCGTCAACTACTGGATGATGATCCACCCGCCCTGCCTCTACTTCGGCTGGGTCGTGTACACGGTCCCCTTCGCCTACGCCATCGCCGCGCTCATCACCGGGGAGCAGGGGAACTACTGGATCACCCGCATCCGTCGCTGGACGATGATCGGGTGGCTGTTCAACACCACCGGGATCATCCTCGGAGGGCTCTGGGCCTATGTCGTCCTCGGCTGGGGCGGCTACTGGGCGTGGGACCCCGTGGAGAACGCGAGCTTCCTCCCCTGGTTCACCTCAACCGCGCTCCTCCACTCGATCATGGTCCAGGAGCGCCGCGGCATGCTCCGCACCTGGAACGCCTTCCTCGCCACGACGACCTTCGTCCTGAGCATCTTCGGCACCTACCTCACGCGCAGCGGCGTGGTGAGCTCGGTCCACGCCTTCGGGAGCGGGAACGCGGTGGGGATGTGGTTCCTGTGCTTCCTGCTCGCCACGATCGCCACCTGCCTCTTCCTCATCGCGCTGAGGCAGCCGAACATGCGGGCGGCCCACCGGATCGAGTCGGTCTGGTCCCGCGAGGCGATGTTCGTCATCAACAACCTCGTCCTCTGCGCGATTGCGGCCTGCATCCTGATCCTCACCATGTGGCCCAAGATCTCCAAGGAGTGGCTCGGGCAGGACATGAGCGTCCTCGCGCCGGTCTACAACAAGGTCACCGTGCCCTTCTTCGTGCTGCTCCTCCTCATCACCGCGATCGGGCCCGCCCTCGGCTGGATCCGCACCAGCCGGAGAGCCGCCGCGCGGAACCTCATCCTGCCGATGGTGGCCTCCCTCCCCGTCGCGCTGGTGATCCAGTACGGCGCCGAGCTGATCCACGGCGGGGAGCCGCGG
Source organism: Pseudomonadota bacterium (assembly GCA_017859655.1). Taxonomy (GTDB): domain Bacteria; phylum Planctomycetota; class UBA8108; order UBA1146; family UBA1146; genus JAFMMO01. The sequence goes on from JAFMMO010000020.1 coordinate 3,951, forward strand.
CCGCTCGACTTCTCTGCGCGGCTCTACCCGACCTTCGTCCTCCTCTACGTCTCCGTGCTCATCTCGTTCACCGTCCTCTACGAGGTCCTCCGGACCGCGAGCAATCGGGCCCGGCGATCGGGGGAGGGCTTCGCCGCCGCGCTCGTCACGCTTCTCCTCCGGAACAACCGGCGCTACGGCGGCTACTTCGTCCATGTCGGGCTCGCCGTGATCTCGATCGGGATCGTCTGCTCGTCGATGTACAAGGTGCAGAAGGACTTCTCGATGGAGCGAGGGGAGTCGGTGCGCATCGGCACCTACGAGCTGACCCTCAGCGACGTGATTCAGGAGACCGAGCCGAACTACGAGGAGGGGCGCGTCTACGCGCGGATGGCGCTGCAGCTCGATGTCCGCACCGACGCGGGGAGGACCTTCCAGGTCTTCCCCGAGCGGCGCGTCTACCCGAAGAAGGACAACCAGGCGGTGACGGAGGTCGAGATCCGCAAGGGTCTCCTCGAGGACCTCTACGTCTTCTTCCAGAGTTCGGACGAGGCCGGACACATCAACCTGTCCCTCTTCCGGAATCCGCTCATCAATCTCGTCTGGGCCGGCTGGATCTTCATGATCGCGGGGGGGGTGTACGCCGCCCTGCCCCTCGGACGAAAGCGGGTGGGTCTTGCGGACTGAACCGGCTCGGGGACCGCTCGCGGCCCTTCTCCTCGCGCTGCTGCTCACGGCCCCGGTCCTCGCCGACGGGGACGCGCCGGGGGGCGGCCACGGCGTGGCGGTCGACCCGCTCCCCGTCGAGTCCGGGATCGACGTCGACCGTCTCCAGTGGCTCTACGAGAACGTGGTCTGCGCCTGCCCCAAGGAGAACTGGAGCAAGACCCTCGCCGCGTGTCCCGACGGCTGCGCCATCCCACAGAAGATGGAGATCCAGCGCGCCATCGTCGCCGGGCTCGGGGACGACGAGATCATCGATCAGCAGGTCGCGCTCCATGGCGCGAAGGCCCGGGCCGATCCCGGCATGCGCGGCGCCGGGGCGGGGGCGTACTTCCTCCCGGTCGTCGCCCTCTTCATCTTCTCGTGGATCGCCGGCGCGGCGGTCCGTCGCTGGTCGATCGACGGTCGGGCCGCCCGCGAGTCGCGGCGGGACCGACAGGGCGCCCTCTCCGCGGAGGATGTCGCCCGGATCGAGCGAGACCTCTCCCGTTTCGAGTAGGAGCTCTCCCTTGGAAGCCGTCCTCGTCGTCGTCAGCCTCCTCGCCGTCTGCTGGATGATCCAGCCTCTCTTCGGGGTCCGCCGCTCCTGGGCGCCTCGCGAGACCGCCACCATCGAGAGGCAGCTCCTCGATGAGCGCGCGCAGCTGCTGCGTGCGATGAAGGACCTTGAGCAGGAGCAGGAGGCGGGGTCGATCAGCGCGGATGAGTTCGAGGAGCTCCGGGCGGACTACATGGCGGACGCCGCCGCGGTCTATCGGCGCCTCGATGAGCTGGGCATCGACATCGAGGGGAGCGACAACGAGGGGAGCGACCGATGATCTCGACCCGCCGGAGGGCAGGACTGCTCCTCACCCTCTCCGTTCTCCCTCTCCTCACCGCCTCCGTCCGCGCCCAGGAGTCGGGCTCCGCGGAGCCGATTCCGATCGACCTGCGCCTGACCCTGGTGGAGATCTCCGAGCGTCTCACGCGCGGGGTGGGGGAGGATGCCCTCGAGGCTCCGCCTCCGGCGGTCCTCGCCGGGGCCGAGGTCGAGCTGGAGAGCGCTCTCCCCGGCGGCGGGACCGACATCGCCCGCACCACCGCGGACGACGGCGGCGCCGTGCGCTTCCGCTTCGATGCGAGGGTGCCCGGGAGTCCCTACACGCTGACCGCCCGGACCGCCGATGGCACCGTCTACATCTCGAAGCCGCAGTCGATGGCCTCGATCGAGGAGAGCGTCAGCCTCTTCCCGCTCCGCGACGACCCGACCGGCATCGACCAGCGCATGATGATCACCGCGGCCCGGCGCAGCGACGATGGGTCGAAGATCCGGGTGCAGCAGCTCGTCAGCTTCCAGGCTCAGTTCCTTCATGCTCACCGCTCGGTGCCCGAGGTCGGCGGTGGCGGCATCGTCTTCCCCATCCCGCGGGGCGCGCGCCTCAACTCCCTGAGCTTCCGCGAGGAGCCGGTCTCCGACCTCACGGTCCAGGACTTCGGAGAGCGGGGAACCGGGGTGCTGATCCCGGAGACGATCTTCCCGAACGATCGGGGCTTCCTCGAGGGAGAGTACGAGCTCGATGTCGCGGAAGGATCGGTGTTCCTGCTCGATCTCCACCGATGGTACGACATCGTCGCCTTCTTCCTGTTCCTCGCGGAGGGCGATCTCTCCGTCGCCTGGAGCGAGGCCGGGACCGCGATCCCCGACGGTCTGCAGCCGCTCGGATCCCAGGTCCTGCAGGCCGAGGCGGAGCCCTTCCTGCACTATCAGGATGCCGGCAGAGCCCCCGCCGGCTCCTCGATGGGCATCCCGGTCCGCTACGATCCGGGCGCGACTCCGGATGTCCCGCCGCCCCGGGAGATGCGCCTCGAGCTGCAGCTCATCGACATCTCCGGACTGATCGAGGCGAGCCCCGAGCACGGACAGCAGATGCCGGACCCCGCGCTGTTCGTCCTCCGCAACGCCACGGCGGAGCTGAGCTGCTGGACCCTGGAGGGGGAGCGGGAGACGGTGACCGCGACCGCCGACCGGAACGGCTTCGTGATCTTCGAGCTCGGGCTGCGAAACCCCGGCTCCCCCTTCTCCGTCACGGCCCGCGCCCCCGGTGCGGGAGATGCGGGGGAGGTGTTCATCTCGAAGGAGGAGCAGCTCGGCCCCCGCGCCGGTCGCTTCAACATGTACCGCACCACCGATGACCACGGGAAGCTGACCCAGCAGCTGATCATGAAGATCGTCACCGTCATCCCCGGTCAGGATGAGGGGGCGGATGAGAAGATGGTGCAGGTCCGGCAGATCGCGCCCGTCGTGTACGACGGCGTGGCGGCCTACACCGGCCCTCCCGGCGCGGAGGGCGCGGGGCTGTTCTTCCCCGTCCCGGCCGGGGCCACCGTGACGAGCCTTCGCTTTCAGGAGGACGATGTCCTCGACCTGACCGCCCGCGAGGTGGAGCACTGGGGCTACGGAGTGCCGATCCCCGGGCCGGTCTTCCCCCTGACCCGGGGCTCCCTGATCGGGACCTACGTCCAGACGGTGCGAGAGGGCGAAGTCCTCGACCTCGGGTTTTCGGCGGTGGTCGACACCGGTGCGTTCCAGGTCGCCTACGAGGAGGGCGCGTTCTCCCTCGATGCCGAGCTCACCGGCGAGTGGGGGAGTCCTCTCCTCTCCGAGCCGCGGACGCAGCAGATGCCGGATGTGGGTCGCACCGTGGTGGTGCACTCCTCGAACACCCCGGTCCCGGCGCACGAGACGGTGCGGATTCCGATCCGCTTCGGCCCGCCTCCGGTCTCCACCCGCACGATCCTCGTCACCGCGCTCATCCTCCTCTCCTTCGCGGCTCCGGTCGTGGGGGGGCTCTGGGTCGCCCGGCGACGCGACTCCGCGGCCGGCCTCGTCGCACGAAGGAGTCGGCTCGAAGCGCTCCATCGGGCGGGGGAGCTGAGCGAGGAGGACTACCGCGCGGAGCTCGCCCGCATCGACGCGATCGCGGCGGGACCACCGACCGACCCCGGGTCCTCCGGAGCGCCGACTGCGCCGCAGCTGCAGGAGTCGCTCGAGGTGCTCGAGCGCTCCCTCCCGACCCTTCCCCCGGAGGCGGCCGAGCACGCGGAGGCGCTCCTGCGCGCGTTGCAGACCCCACGGGTGTCGACTCCCGATGATCGAGGCGACACCGCATGAGCGGCGGTCTCCCCGCGACCACGGAGACCGTCGTCCTCGCCGATCGGCTTGGGAAGAGCTACGGCGAGCGCGCCGCGCTGGAGGAGTTCGACCTGACCGTCCATCGCGGGACCTGCCATGGACTCTGCGGGCCGAACGGCTCCGGGAAGACCACCTTCCTGAAGCTCCTGACCGGTCTCTTCCGGCCCTCTTCGGGGAGCGTGGAGGTCCTGGGGCTCCCCATCCCGCGCCGCGCCGTCGAGGTGCGCCGTCGGCTGGGGGTGCTGCTCGATCAGCCTTTGGTGCCGCATCACCTCTCTCTGGGGGAGGCGTTGCGCTACATGACCGACCTCCACGGGGGGCGGATCCCGCGCGCCCGCTCCGCCGCCCTCCTCGATCGGGTGGGCCTCTCCTGGCGTCGGCGGGATTCGATCCGCACCTTCTCGCGGGGAATGGCGCAGCGGGCGAGCCTCGCCCTCGCGCTGCTGCCCGATCCCGAGCTCCTGATTCTCGATGAGCCCTTCACCGGTCTCGATCCCCAGGGCTGCGCTCTGGTGGAGGAGGTCATCACGGAGAGGGTGGCAGCGGGGGGGACCGTGATCCTCGTCACCCACGAGCTCCGTCGCGCGGAGCGCCTCTGTGATCGCGTGTCCTGGCTGGAGCGGGGGCGGCTCCGCCGCACGACCGAGCGGGGGAGCTGGTCCGCCGCGGAGATCGAGGGGGTGGCGTGAGCTCCCTCCGAACGGTGATGCGACTCGTCCGCTGGGAGTGCATGCGTGAGCTGCGCCGCGGGGAGATCGTGGTCAGCATGATCCTCTTCGCCCTCGTCTCGATCTTCATCCTCAGCTTCGCCATCGACCCGGGGACCCAGACCGCGGTCCGGGCCCAGCCCGGGATCCTGTGGACGGTGCTCCTGCTCGCCGGGAGCATCGGAGTCGAGCGGGCGTTCGGCCGCGCAGGAGAGGAGCGGGTGCTCGAAGGCCTCCTCCTCGCTCCGGTGGGTCGGGTGTCGATCTACTACGCCCGGGTCATCTCCACCTGGCTCTTCGTCGCCGTGATGAACCTCGTCGTGATCGCCGCCTTCCTCGTCCTCTACAACGTGCGGACCGACTTCGCGACCTTCCTGACGATCCTCGGAGGGGCATGGGCCGCGGGGATCGGCTTCTGCGCGGTGGGCGTCACCCTCGCCGCCATGACGCGCACCGTTCAGGGTGGGGAGATCCTCCACCGGCTTCTCCTGCTGCCGCTGCTCATTCCCGTCTTCAAGGGGGTGGTGAGCCTGACGACCCAGGCGCTCCGCGGCCAGGAGATCGGCCCCCGGGAGATCGCCATCATCCTCGCCTTCGACCTGGTCTACCTCGCCGCGGGGCAGCTGCTCTTCGACGAGATCGTGGCCGACTTCGAGGGCTGATCCTCCACCCCGCGGGATGCCGCATCGAGAAGGAGCGCTCATGAGCGTCAGCGATGTCGAACGCGCCGATCGGGCCACGCCCGGGTTGTCCCCTTCGATGCTCGTCCACGCCGTGGTCGCGCTCGGTCTCATCGCGTGGCTCAATCATCGGATCGCCCACGCCGTCCCCTTCTCGGTGAAGAAGATCGAGCAGAGCTATCTGATCTTCTACTACCACCTCCCCTCCGCGCTCAGCTGCTCGATCTTCTTCGCGATCGTCCTGGTGGGGAGCATTCAGGTGCTGCGCACGGGGAGCGCGGAGTGGGATCGTCGAGCGGTGGTCGCGGGGCGGGTGGGGGTGGCCGCCTGCGCCGCCACCCTCGCGAGCGGTTCGACGTGGGCGAGCGCCGCGTGGAACACCTGGTGGGACTGGGGGGATCCGCGCCTGATGACCGCGGCGATCATGTTCTTCACCTACGCGGGCTACGTCCTCCTGCACGCCCAGGTCGAGGATCCGGTCCGGCGAAGGCGGTTCGGAGCGATCTACGGGATCCTCGCCTTCGTGAACATCCCCCTGACGAAGTATGCGATCGAGTGGTTCGGCGCGACCGCGCACCCGGCGGAGCTCTCGAACATCGCGACCGACGAGGCGATCGTCATCACGAAGTCGGTGGGAGTCCTCGCGTTCTTCACCCTGTACTGTCTGGTCTATCGCTGGGCCCTCCAGCGGGAGCGAACCAAGGATCGGCTGCGGTCGGTCCTCACGCGGGTCCGCGCGATCGAGGAAGGAGCGGCGGCATGAAGGTGCAACGGCAGGCCCACGGACGGTCGAGCGCAGGGCGCACGATCCTGAGGCTCGGGATCGGATGGCTCGCGCTCCTCCCCGGCCTCCTGCTCGCCCAGGCGGATGGCGCCGCGGCAGCGGAGGCGCCGGTCGACTTCCGCGGCAAGGTCACCCTCGCCTACGGCCTCGTCGTCGGCTGCATCATCCTGTTCGTCGTCCTCTCCGCCCGGCGGAACGCGGCGATCGACGAGGACATCGAGTTCCTCGAGCGGCGGGTGGATGCGTTGGAGAGGAACGGCGAGGAGAGCTGACCGCTCCCTGCCCCGGGCGATGGTCTCCGGTCCTTCGGGGACCTCACGACGAAGAGACCCTGACGCGAAGAGATCCGGACGCGAAGAGACCCGGATGCGAAGAGACTCTGACACGAAGAGACCCCGACGGGCGCGGGCCCATCGGGGTCTCTTCGTCAGCCTCCCGCGCCGAGCGATCGGCCCGGCGGTCGGGACGCTAGGTGATCTCGTCGAGCTTCTTCTCGAGGATCGACTTCGGCTGCGCGCCGACCATCTGATCGACCTTCTCGCCTCCCTTGAAGAAGATCAGGGTCGGGACCCCGGTGATGCCGAACTTGGCGGCGATCTCCGGAGCGGCCTCGATGTCGACCTTGCCGACCTTCACGCCCTTCTCCGCGTACTCGTGGGCGAGCTGGTCGACGATCGGGGCGAGCGTCTTGCAGGGGCCGCACCAGGTGGCGTAGAAGTCGAGCAGGGCGGGGGCACCGGACTCGATGATCTCGCTCTGGAAGTTGGTGTCGTTGATGTCGAGGGTCGTGCCGGACATGTGCGTCGTCTCCTTCCGGATCCCTCCCGGGGTTGTCCGACCGTGGTCGGCGCTCCGCGGGTGGGGTCGTGAACTCTGGGGTGTTCGGGATTCGGCGGCCGCGCAGGCGCCCCCGAATCCCCTATGCTGCCGGGAACCACCCGCGGGGGGAAGCTGAAACCGTCGGCTCCCGGGTCGGGGGGCTCAGGCGCCTTCCGGGGCGCCCGGCGGAGGAGGGCCCTCGGGGAGGGCCATGCGGGTCCCCCGGGGAGCATCCGTCGGTCGGTAGTTCTCCACCCGGCTCTCGCCGAGCTTCCAGGAGAGCCAGGCGGGCTTCCCGTCGACCTGGCCCGGAAACTCGATCAAGCCGACCCTCGCCTCGGAGACCACGCCGCCCAGCTCCTCGATCTCCCGGGAGAGGGTGCGGAAAGTCTCGAAGTGCTGTCGCTCCGCCTCCCGGCGCCGCAGATCCGCCGAACCACGGCTCTCGCGGGAGCGCTCGGTGCCCTCCGCTGCGGGCTCGCCGCCTTCTTCCCGATCGGGGGCTCCCGAAGCGCTCGCCGAGGAGCGGGCACGCCAGGTCTCGACGAGGTCGCGCGCGATTCGATTGAGGAGGGGAAGGCGGGCTTCGACCTCGGAGGGGGTGAGGGGGCGGAGGGCGGTGGTCGGCATGGGGAGCAGGCTCCTCTCCACTCCCGGGGGAGTGCTCGGACGGCGCGCAGACGATGGGACCCGCCCGGAACATCGGGTGGGGCGTCCACGGACCTCGGGGGGGACCTTCAGACGACGGATCGGCCGGACGATGACGGCGGCGGTCGGCGCAGGGCGTGCGAGCCGGGCGGGGTTCCCTCCGCTGCTCGAATGGTAGTGAACCCTCGACGCGGTTGCAACGCCGACAGCTTCGACGGTCTCTCTTCCGACCGCGGCGGCTTCCGGTCACAATCCCGGAGTGGGAACGCGCGGTGTCCCGCCCCCCGAGAGGAGTCCCCGATGTCCGAAGTTGCTCCCCGCTTGATGCCCCTCTTCGAGATCACCGCCGGCGACTGGACGGTGCGGGCGATCGACGGGGGAGCGATCGCGCTCGACGGGGGTGCGATGTTCGGATCGGTCCCCCGCCCGATGTGGGAGCGCCTGATCCCGCCGGACGGGCGGCACCGCATCCCCCTGGCGCTGCGCCTCCTCCTGCTCGAGAACGAGCGCCTGGGTCGTCGCGTTCTGGTGGATGGTGGCGTGGGGGACAAGGAGGACGAAGCGTTCCGCGACCGCTTCGGGGTGGACGGCGCCCCCCTCGTCCAGCGGCTGGCGGCGGGGGGAGTCGAGGCGGAGAGCATCACCGATGTGATCGTGACGCATCTCCACTTCGACCACGCGGGGGGGCTGACCCGCCTCGCCGAGGATGGGAGCGCGGTGGCGGTCCTCCCCGGCGCCCGGCACCATCTTCAGGTGAGCAACCGGGACAACGGCCTCTCGCCATCGGTGCGGGAGCGCGCCAGCTACCTCCGGGAGAACATCGAGCCCCTCCTCGACGGGCTCCTCGAGCTCAGCGATGGGGACGGAGAGCTCTTCCCCGGGGTCCGGGTGGAGCGGTGCGACGGCCACACCGTGGGGATGCAGACGATCCGGATCGAGGGGGGAGGCGTGGTGGTGCGCTACCTCGCGGACCTCGCCCCCACGCACCATCACCTGCGGATCCCCTTCACCATGGGCTATGACATCTGCGCGACCACGGTGATGGAGGAGAAGCAGCGGATGCTCGATGCGACGGTGGAGGAGGACGCGATCCTCGTCTTCGAGCACGACATCCAGGTCGCGGCGGCGCGGCTCGTCGAGGAGAAGGGCCGCTGGGTCCCGCGCCCGCTCGAGCCGTGATCCCGCGCCCCGCTCACGCGGAGCGGATGCGCGCCGCGCCGGTGTAGATGTTGAAGCCGCTCCGCCCCGCGAAGCCCAGGAGGGTCACCCCGAACTCCTCCGCCGTCTCGACCGCGAGGCTCGACGGTGCGCCGACCGCGACGAGGATCGGGATCCCCGCCCGCACCGTCTTCTGCACGAGCTCGTAGCTGGTGCGCCCGCTCACGACCAGGATGCGATCGTGCGCGGGGAGCTCCCCCCGCGCCGCGAGGGCCCCGACCACCTTGTCGAGGGCGTTGTGCCGTCCCACATCCTCCCGGACGAGCTCGAGCCCTCCGTCGGGACGGAACAGCCCCGAGGCGTGGATGCCCCCGGTCCGCTCGAAGAGCGGCTGCGCCTCCCGGAGACGATCGGGGAGGGCGCGGAGCAGGGTCTCCTCGACCGTCGGACCGGCCGGGACCGGGGTCAGCCCCTCGTCCCGGAGGGCATCGAGGCTCGCCTTCCCGCAGACCCCGCAGCTGCTCGTCGTCAGGAAGCTCCGCGTCAGCCGATCGATGTCGACCGCGACCCCGGGCCGCAGCTCCACGGTCACGATGTTGAAGAGCTGGGGGGAGCCGGCGGGGAGACCGGGGGCTCCGGTGCAGTGATCGACCCGGGCGACCGCGTCGGGGGAGGGGAGGATCCCCTCCGCGTGCAGGAACCCGATCGCCAGCTCGAAGTCGTCCCCCGGGGTCCGCATCGTCACGGTGATCGTCCGCTCGAGCGGGGCGGTCGCGCCCGGGGGGGTGAAGCGGAGGCGGATCTCCAGGGGCTCCTCGGTGGCGACGGAGTCCCTCCCCCGCGGCGGCCGATCGTCACGCCGGCGCTCGAGGTCGATCCGGACGACGGGACCGCGGGCGCCACCGCTGGCGTCGGGGGAGGGGAGATCGCTGCGCTCGGTCAAGGCACCTCCTGGCGCGGGTCGGCGGCCCGCGGGGGGAGTGTACATCCTCCGAGCGGGGGGGGGCAGGAGATGGAAGAGCGCCCCGCCCCCCCTCCGGGGGGGCGGGGCGCTCGCGGGGTCCTCTCGCCGGGCTATCCGGCATAGGGGTCCTCGATCACCTTGTCCATGAATCCGTGATCGTATTCCCACGGGTTGTAGATCGGCGTGTCCGGGGGGTAACCCGCCCCATGTGTGCTCTGGAAGGTCATGTTCGCCCCATCGTCCCAGAGCACGCGCCGCACGTAGACCGTGTTGGGAGTGAACGGTGGCAGGTTGTTCGGATCGAGCAGGTCCGGGTCATAGAACCAGTTCCGTCGCGGCGGCACGTAGACATTCGAGGAGCCCCAGGGCGCCGTCGCGTACTGACTCTCGTAGAGGCAGGCGAACGCCCCGTTGATGTTGCAGTCGACCTTGCCGCCCCCGTCTTTCCACTTCTCGTGGAAGCGGGGGAGGTTCTCGAAGCCTCCCGAGTAGGTCCCGCCGCCGTCCGGCGTTCGGACGTTGCCGGTGATCATGGCGAGGTTGTAGGTCGTATCGGAGGCCGTGGGAGGCGGATCCCCCTCCTCCTTCGAGTCGTCCCACGCGTTGGAGAGCAGGTTCACGGCGTCCGCGATGACCGCGCACCCCTTCTTCTGCACGGTGTTGTAGTCCCCTTCGATGTACAGCGGCGCTTCGGTGACGAAGGTGAGCGGGGCGAGGAGCTCCGCGCCGTTGGTCAGGCGAATGCCGTTCGGCTGCGACGAGCTGGTGTCGGTCCGGTAGGCGTAGATCAGACCGTTCTCAGGGAAGTGACCGGAGGCGTTCAGGGCTTCCATGTCGATCTCGGTCAAGGTGACGTCAGTGCCCTCTCGCGCGTCGTACATCGTCCTCGTATTGAGCACGCCCCAGGGGAGAGAGATCGGGTCGCCATTGCCGTCGTAGGCCTGGCCGTCCTCGATGACGAGGTCCGCGTTCTGATGGAAGTAGCCGTCGACCTCAATGGTCGGGAGGTTCGGAGCCGCGACCTCCGTCACACCATGGGAGCCGTCCTGCACGGTGCCGTACCAGGTGTCCAGAGCGAGTTGAGTCCAGCTCTCGTTCTCCGAGTCCATGTCCACCGACATGTTGATGAAGGTGTCGGTCTCCGACCGGCGGATGTTGACGGAGCCGGTCGGGACCCTGTCGTCGTCCTTCCGCTTCCGGTAGATCGATCCCGTGGCGCGGAAGTAGTCCGTGTCGACCTGCAGGGAGTTTCCGGCGCCTACGTAGATGCTCCCGTTGGCGTGAACGCGCCCCTCCAGGTACATGGTCGGGCCGGGGAGGATCTCCAGGTCGTCGTCGAAGAAGATCATGAACTGAAAGAGCGGGGTCATCGTCACGTCGACGACCTGGCTGACCCGGGCGAAGCCGGAGTCGTTCCGGGCTTCCGCCACGATCTCGTACGGCTGGATCGCCATGGTGACGCCATCGGAGTCGACACGGTTGATCCCCTCGCCGATGGGAGTGGCGGTCCACGCGACCTCCACCCCGCCGACCACGGAGGTGACCTCCTCCCCGTCGAGCACGGAGGTATCGCTCTCCGAGGGGTCGTCGAAGTTCGCGAGTTCACTCAGTATCTGCTTCTTCGCGAGGTTCGTGACTCCCTCGGCGATGGAGAGAGCCCCGGTACGCTCCAGCTCGTAGCGGGTCGTCCGGCTCTGGAGCACGGAGAGTGAGATCAGGGCAATGATCATCCCGCCGACGATGGCGGAGAAGGCCAACGCCATGGCGAAGGCCGAGCCCCTCTCTCGGAAGCGGTATCCCCCCCGCGGTAGCTGCTGCATTTCGAACTCCCTCTCGGTGTTCGCTGGGGATCCCGACGGATCCCCGGATGTTCGGTTGGCGTGCCGGGTCGGTGACAATGAGGGCAGGGTGGCCTCGTCCCTCAGTTCCGCATGTGGATGCTCTGGGTGGAGGTGAAGGTCACGGGTGCGCCGTCGGAGGTCGTCCGGTCCGCACGGATCCGAACCTCGATCTCCTTGAACTCGACGGTCGGATCCTCGGTGTAGGTCGTGAACTCGACCTCGGTGATACCCACCCCCAGGATCTTGAGGAGATGGGGACCGACGTAGATGCCGAAGGTGCCGGAATCCGGGTTGAGCCGGGCGGTGTAGACGATGGGCGACCACTCGATCTCGCCGGTCTGCTGGTCGTATCCGTGACCGTTGTCATCGAGATCGGTGTGGAGCAGGAAGTCGAGCTCCGTGCCCTCCTCCAGGACGCGAGGGAAGGCGGTCCCGCCAAGGGTGACCCGGCCCGTCTTGTGGAGGACATCCCCCAGCTTCGAGAGCGCGGTCTGCACCTCGTTCTGGGCCCGGTAGTCCTCATCGGCGTAGGTCGTGAACCGTGCGGTCTCGGTGGAGATCGCGAGCGTGCCGACGAGAAGGAGGGTCAGGATCACCATCGAGATCAGGACCTCGAGGAGTGTGAACCCGGACTCGCGGCTGCGAACCGCGTCGTTCGAGGGCGTCGCCATGGACCTACTCCGTCCTCACTGTGTGGAAGGTTCGCTCGACCTCGCCCCAGTCGGGCGAGGTCCAGCTCAGGTCCACCTGAATGAAGAGCGGGTCCGCCTCCTCATCCGCAAGGACCGGCACCGTCTCTCCGCTGTCGTCCTCCCGGAAGTAGCTGAGGACGAGCTCGCCTTCGGGGAGCGCGGAGACATCGATGACATCCTCGCTCGGGAAGTTACCGCGGATCTGAGAGAACGGAGTCGCCTGGATCGACTCGAGGACGCCGCGGACGGCGGCGTTCGCCAGCTCCGACTCCCGGGCCGTCCGCTGCTGGCGGCTGATCGGGACGACGATCATCGCTGTGGTCAGGGCGAGCACCGTGAGGATCACGATCGAGATCGTGATCTCGATGAGCGTGAAGCCCCGGTCGACCGCCGGCGAAGGGGGCGGGTCGATGAGATCGAGAGGGAGAACGGGCTGCCGGACCATCGGGGCCTTCCTCATCGGTCCCCCGCGGAGACCCCCCGACCCCGGAGCGGAGACGGAGGGGGAGCGGCTCCCCAGGGGCGCGGGAGCATCCATGAGAAGACTAGGATGGACCACGGGAGGCGCCCACCAGACGGGGGGGCGGTTCTCGCAAGATACTGCGGGACCGTGGATTACGACAGGCTCTCAGGACCCCGGGGACGCCGATCTCAGAAGCGCAGCTCCGCGTGGAATCCGATCGTGGTGCCGCGCCCGTGGCCGTCGAAGGCGGCGGGGCTCTGGTCGGCGATCACCCGGGTCGCCTCGATGGAGAGGCGGAGGAACGGGGCGGGCTCGATCCCCAGCGCCGCGGTGATCGTCCGGAACTCCTGGGAGGAGACGGCGTCGTCGGCGAGGCCGAGCTCGAAGAGGCGACGGTCGAGATCCCCGTTCGCGTAGCGGATCGCGAGCTCGATCGGGCCGGGGAGAGCGAAGGGGAGCTCCGTGTCCGGCGGGGTCGGCGGAGCATCGATCGCGGGGAAGGGGCGGGCCGGGCGCTGGCGAAAGGGGTGGCTGTCATAGGACGGGCCGCCGAGCCGCCAGGAGAGGATCGCGGTCATGGAGCGCAGTTGGTTCCGGAGGTCGGTGCGAGTCCCCCCGGTGCGGACCCCCTCGAGCGTCCCCCGCATCCACTCATGGGTCAGTCGCCAGTCCCCGCCGTCGACCCCCCAGCCGTAGCTCCACCACCGGGCGTCGTCCGCATCGATCCGCACCGTCTCGAAGAGGCGGTCGCGACTCGGGGTCTCGACGATGAGCGGGCGGTGGAACCCCTCCTCCAAGGCGAGACCGGCGGTCAAGAAGAGGCCCTCGAGGTGCGCGGCGGGGCCGGTGAGGGCGGGGATGAGGACGGACTCGGTCAGCGGAGAGAGGGAGATGCGGAGGGAGGTGCGCGGCTCCCCGATCCGCTCCCCGTCGAGATCGAACCCCTCCCCCGCGCAGTAGGCGAGGTCGTAGGAGAGGAAGCCGCGCAGGAGCTCGCCGTCGAGCCGGATCCCGAGGTCGGTCCGGTCGGCGAGCCACGGGCCGAACGCGGGTCCGCTGAAGATGCTCCGGTCCGGATCGAGGGAGCCCTCGATTCCGATCGATGGGTCCTGGAGCCCCACCGAGAGGCGGGCGAAGGCGTGGAGGCGTGTCGCGAAGATGGCGCGCCGCAGGCCGTCCCGGGTGTCCCTCCCGTCGAGGTCCGCCTCGATCGTCAGCCAGATCCGGTCGAGCGCCTCTCCGTCGAGATGGAGCGCCCCCTTCTCGAGGCGGAGCTCGGAGCGCGGCTGGATGCTCCGCGGATCCCGCTCCCAGGCGGAGAGGCGGAGGCGTCCTCCCCCGTGCAGCCGCGGGACCCCGTCGGGGCCTCGGAACCGGAGCCCTCGAACGAGATCGAAGTCCCAGAGGCGATCCTCCAGGGTGGGGAGCGCCGGGGAGGTGGCGGGGTCGGTCCAGTCCTCCTCCCAGTCACGGGTGAGGGGATCGTCCTGGGAGAGCAGTGCGGAGGGGAGGCCGAGGAGGAGCCAGAGCAGGAGCAGGGCGGCGCCGCGAGGAGCGACCGGAGGCGGGGAGGCGGGACGAGGAACCGGGCCGACCCCCGGCGAACTCCCTGCGACTCCGTTCATCCCCCCTCCTCCCGCGCGGATCATCGGAGGAATCCTCCGCGTCGGCAAGGGGAGTGGGAGGATCACTCCCGCTCGAGGATGACGTCGTCGATGAGCACCACGCCCTCGCCGACCCCGAGGTGGACGAGCCGGAGGTTGAGGACGCTGGCCCAGCGAGGGTCTCCGCGTCCGTCGAGCTTGCGAAGGTCGATCCGGAGGTCCTTCCAGGCGAACCCCGGCTCGAGGTCGCCGTGGAACCCGACCCGGTTCTGGACGGCGCTGACGATCCAGGCGTTCCCTCGCCCGAATCCCCCTCGTCCGCCGCGGCCTCCTCCGCCGCCGGGGATGCCCATCACCGGGGTGTCCTCGCAGTCGAGGACGACCCGGATCGGCGGCTCCGACCCACGCCCCTCGGTGCGGAGACTGATGCGGAGGTAGCGGTACTCCTCGAGCTCGATCTCCTCGGGGATCTCGAAGCTCACGATTCCCAGATTGTCGGTGAGCTGCCAGCGGAGCGCGGAGGCTCCCCGGCGCACCTTGCCGGACTCGGGGGTGCCGTGGACGACACGGGTGTTCGCCCCGTAGCCGCCGCCGCCGAGGCCCATCCTCCGCATCATCCCCTCCGGGGAGTCGGGGTCCGGCTCCTCGGTCTTCTCCTCCTCTCCCTCCTTCTTCTCGAAGTCGGCGAGGGTGTGGAAGATCAGAGCCATCGCCTCGTCGTGGTAGCGCTTCAGCTCCGCGCCGGTGAAGGTGGCCGCGAACTCCTCCTCGTTCTTGACCCAGAGGGCGACGATCTTCCGGTGCTGCCCCTTGTCCCGAAACTTGCCCGCCTTCTCACAGAGCTGACCCCCCTCCGCCTCGAGGAGACAGCGGGCGACCGCCGCCTCCCCATCGGTCCCCTTCACACGGGAGCGCATCTTCTTGAAGGCACGCTCCGCCTCGGAGAAGCGCTGCTCATCGAGGTCGAGGCGACCGGCGGCGTAGAGCTCCTTCAGCTCGGGGTCGATCGGCTCCCAGGAGGGGATCGGTGGGATCGACTCCTTCCCGTCACCCGGCTCGGCTCCGGGGGTCTCATCGGTCGGGGTCTCCGGCTCGGCGGGGGGGATGTCTCCGTCCTGCCCGGCGAGGGGGAGCTCGGAGGAGACGAGGAGGAAGAAGGTCGCGAGGAGGGCAAGAAAGCGGCGCGGGGAGGGGGATTCCACGGAAAGCTCCTTCGGGTCGCACGCACTCACGGTGGGAGTTGTGGTAAAAGCGTCCGCGAGCGGAACCCCGGTCGCGCGCACTCGTTGCACACTTTCAACGTTCGAGGCCCGGGCTGGGGTAGATTCTAGAGAATTCCCGCGATGGAGGCTGCCCCGAGCGGGCATGTTTCCTCCGAGACGGGGCCGAAGGGAAGCACACCATGGCTCACGACGTCGTCATCATCGGCTCCGGCCCCGCGGGCTACACCGCCGCGATCTACACCGCTCGCGCCAACCTCGCCCCGAAGGTCTTCGCCGGAGCCCAGCATGGCGGCCAGCTGATGCTCACCACCGAGGTGGAGAACTTCCCCGGCTTCCCCGAGGGGATCATGGGGCCGGACCTGATGGAGAACTTCCGCCAGCAGGCGGAGCGGTTCGGGGCCGAGATCACCTACGAGAACGTCGTGGAGGTCGATCTCTCCTCCCGGCCGTTCAAGGTCCGCTCCGACTCGGAGGAGGTGGAGGCGAAGACCGTCATTGTCTCGACGGGAGCCTCGGCCCGGATGCTCGGGCTCGAGTCCGAGGCGAAGCTCCTCGGGCACGGCGTCAGCACCTGCGCCACCTGCGATGGCTTCTTCTTCAAGGACAAGGAGATCGCCGTCGTCGGCGGCGGGGACAGCGCCATCGAGGAGGCGAACTTCCTGACGAAGTTCGCCAGCAAGGTCACGGTGGTGCACCGCCGGGACGAGCTGCGGGCCTCGAAGATCATGCAGGACCGGGCCTTCGCCAACCCGAAGATCGAATTCGCCTGGTCGAGCGCGGTGACCGAGGTGCTGGAGGGGGACGATGGCAAGGTCCGCGGCGTGATCCTCGAGGACCTGAAGACGGGGGAAACCCGAGAGCAGGCGCTCAGCGGGGTCTTCGTCGCGATCGGTCACATCCCGAACACCCAGCTCTTCGAGGGACAGCTCGACCTCCACGACAACGGCTATCTCAAGACCCACGACGGCGCGAGGACCAGCGTCGAAGGGGTCTTCGCCTGCGGTGATGTGCAGGACTTCACCTATCGGCAGGCGATCACGGCCGCGGGCTCGGGTTGCATGGCTGCGCTGGAGGCGGAGAGGTTCCTCGAGCACTGAGTTCTTGAGAAGCAGGGTTCTCGAGGCGTAGAGTTCTCGAGGCGTAGAGTTCTCGAGGCGCAGGGTTCTCGAGGCGCAGGGTTCTCGAGGCGCTGCGTCACCGAGGTCCTGAGGCACGAGGTCGTTCGGGTCGGGAGTGCCGGCTGGACCAGCTCCTGCATCACGGGTGCGGGCCTCGACGCGGGAGGCCCGCCCCCCGGAGTCAGGGCTGCTGCCGAGGCTCGCTGCGGGCCTCCTCCCGGCTCGCGGGCGGACTTCCCTTCCCCTGCTCCTCCTGCCACCACTCCCGCCAGGCGGGGAAGTCCGCTCCGTAGGTCTGACCCGTGATGCGCTCGAGGGTGGCGATCCGTGAGATCGCCTCGGCGCGCCGGATGTCGACATCGAGGACGACCCCCTCGAGCGCGGTGTCCACCACGGGGTCCGCCACCTCGCTCACGACCTGCCCCGTCCCGCCGGAGACCAGCTCGTAGTCGCGGACCACCGCGCGTTGCACCACCTGAGCGAAGTGGACCCGGCCGAACCCGGCCCAGATCACCTCGGTCGTCTCGATCAGGGCGCCGACCACCCGACGATCGGGGAAGATGTTCAGGGCGCGGACGGCGTTGATGCGCTCCCGGTCCCGGCTCGATCCGAGATAGGGGGCGAACCGAAGGGCGGCATCCGGGTCTCCCCATCCCCTCAGGACTCGCAGCGCCTCGTCGCGGACGGAGCGGCGACCGTCGTGGACGGCGACGTGGGTCAGGCTCGCGCGAGGTCGAGGCTCCTCGAGCTCCCCGGTGAGGCGGATCGCGAGCTGCCTCAGGCGGGCGCGCGGAGACTGGAGCGCGCGTGGGAGCGCCCAGCGTCTCAGCTCCGGAGAGGCGGCGCGAAACCGCGTGAGGGCGGCGCCGACCTCCTCCACGGAGCTCCCCGCGCGAGCCGCGGTCTCCAGCGCATCCTCGACCTCGTCCAGCTCCCGAGCGTCGGACCGCGCACGCTGGCGGCGCTCCCACTCCTCCCGGGAGATCCACTCGCTCCCGTCGCGCACCTGCCCATGGTGGTGGCGGTAGTCTTCCTCCGTGAGCCAGAGCGCCCCGAGCCGGCGGAAGCCGAGCGCCTCGCGGACCTCACGGTGGTCGGGGGAGAGCTCGAGCACGCGCCAGCGGAGTCGGTCCCGATCCTGGCGCAGCCCCTTCTCGTCGCACCACCGCGCGAGGGTGGCGAGCGCCTCGGCATCGCGGGGAGGCAGCTCGCGCTCCCGGAGGACGAGCTGCTCCGCGGGGGTGCGGCTGCGCTCGATCTTCGCGATCCGGCTGCGCTCGAGGGTGATCCGCCCGCCGCCGGGGAGCTCGATCACCACCCGATCTCCCTGCTCGATCGCGCGCCCTTCGATCCGCCCGCCATTCTGGAGCGTGATCGTGTCCGCGAAGATCGGTCCACCGCTGAAGACGAGCAGCGGGACGAGCAGCAGAGCGGGCACCAGGCTCGCCCTTCCGGAAGAGAGGAGTCGAGGGCTCATCGGGTCCTTTCCGAAGTGTCGCACCGCGCCTTCCCCGGGGGGCGGGGAGGAGACGAGTCCCCCTGAGTGAGCAGAAGATGTGCCAACCTCTCCTCGCGGCTGCGCCGCGAGATCGGCTCGCCACCCTGCTTCCTCGGGGAGCAGGTGTAAGACCCCCTTGACAGTGTCAAGGGATGCGTCGGGACCGCTGTCGGAGGGTGTTCTCCTTTGTTACCCTTCGCATGGACAGCGGACCCCGGAGCGAGGATTTTCCACCCCGGGCGGAGTCGAGGGAGCCGAAGGAGAGGCTCCCGACCCTCACTCCGCCCCGGTCGCCCCGGGATCGGCCTGACCTGGAGCAGCAGCGAAGGAGCGCGCGCGTGAGGATCTTCGACCCCCACAGCCACATGATCTCCCGGATCACCGACGATTACGAGCGCATGGCGCTCTGCGGCATCGTCGCGCTCACCGAGCCCTCGTTCTGGCTCGGGGAGCCCCGGAAGCACGCCGGGACCTTCTACGACTACTTCGACCACATCACGAACTTCGAGGTCGAGCGGGCGGCCCAGTACGGCATCCGCCACTTCTGCACGATCGGGGTGAACCCCCGGGAGGCGAATGACACCGTCCTCGCCCACGAGGTGCTCGGGCGCATGGCCGAGTGGTTCGACCGCCCGACCGTCGTCGCGGTGGGCGAGCTCGGCTTCGACCTCATCACCGATGCGGAGGAGGAGATTCTCCGCAAGCAGCTCGAGATGGCGTTCGAGGCGGACCTCCCCGTGATGATCCACACTCCCCACCGGGACAAGCTGGAGGGGACCCTGCGGACGATCCGCGTCATCGAGGACATGAAGCTCGATGTCAGCCGGATCCTCATGGACCACAACACCGAGGAGACCATCGAGGCCTCGCGCGACGGGGGCTTCTGGTGCGGCCACACCGTCTATCCCGTCACGAAGCTCTCTCCGGAGCGGGCCACCGCGATCATGGAGAAGTACGGGGTGGAGCGTATGATGGTGAACTCCAGCTGCGACTGGGGACCGAGTGATCCGCTCTCCGTCCCCCGCACGATCTGGGCGATGCGCCGCTCCGGCTTCCCGGAGGAGACGATCGAGCACCTCGTCTGGCGCAACCCCCTCGACTTCTACTCCCTCTCCGGGCGCGTCGACCTGGAGTAGATCGGAACCCGCCAACATGTCGTCAACCCCCACCGAATCGCCCACCACGAAGACCGTCGATCACGCCAAGATCGAGGCGGCCGCGCGAATGATCCTGGAGGCGGTCGGGGAGGACCCGGACCGCGAAGGTCTCCGGGAGACCCCCGCCCGGATGGGCCGGATGTACGCCGAGGTCTTCGCCGGACTGAGGGAGGACCCCTCCGAGGTCCTCGCCACCGTCTTCACCGAGGATTGCGATGAGATCGTCCTCGTGAAGGACATCCCCTTCTACTCGATGTGCGAGCACCACCTGCTCCCGTTCTTCGGGAAGGCGCATGTGGCGTACCTCCCCGGGAAGCGCATCGTGGGGATCTCGAAGCTCGCGCGCGCGGTCGAGCACTTCGCCCGTCGCCCTCAGGTGCAGGAGCGGCTCACGAACCAGATCGCCGACCTCATCTGCGAGGCGCTCGATCCCCGGGGAGTGGCGGTCGTCATGGAGGCGACTCACACCTGCATGACGATGCGGGGGGTCCGCAAGCCGGGCTCGAGCGTGGTGACCTCGGCGATGCGCGGCGTGATCCGCTCGTCGGTCGCCTCCCGGACCGAGGTGATGGGGCTCATCCAGGGGCGCGGGATCCACTGAGGCGGCGACGACGCGGGCCGCGGACCTCCTAGCGGAAGTCCCAGATCGAGGGGGGCGGCTCGTCCGGGTCCTCCTCCTCGGCCTTCTTCTTCGCCTTTCGGAAGAGCGCGTCGAGGCGCTCCTCCTTGTTCTCTTCCGCCTCCAGGCCCGCCTGGAACTTCTCGGCGGCGCGCTGGGGGGAGCCCTTCACGTCGCGGACGACCTCCTCGAAGGAGCGCTGGGGCTTGTCGGGGTGCTCGGTGTAGAAGACCTCCCGACGCACGGGATCGATGTGGATCTTCGCTCCGCAGCACTCGCAGTCGACGCGGAAGACGCGGTCCTCGTTCGCCATGGATCTGCACCTCCTGTCCGGTCCGGGTCGGCCCGGTCCGATCATGGAGGCTCCTCGGGTCCGTGGCCAGAGTTTCGGGCGTGATCCCGGCGAGGCCCGCGGGCTCCCGCCCACCCGCCGCGAGAGGGGAGGCCCCATGGACCAGTGGATCATCGACGGAAACAACCTGATCCACCGCGATCCCCGACTCCGCGCCATCCTGCAGCAGAGCGGGTTCGAGGCGGCCCGTCGCTTCCTGGAGGCCGAGCTCGGGCGCAGGCGGGGGGGGCGTCCTCACTTCCATGTGATCTACGACGAGGGCGGGGGCTCGCGCTCCGCGCAGGTCACGGTCCACATCGCCCGTCGTGGGACGACCGCCGACGAGGAGATCCTCCGGGTCGCGCGAGAGCGAGGCGGGCGGGAGCGGCTCCGGGTGGTGACCTCGGACCGCAAGGACATCGGCTCCCGCCTCGCAGGCCTCTCGGCGGAGTGGGTCAGCGCGGAGGAGTTCCGCCGCATCCTGTGGGGAGACCCCCGGCGCTCCGGGGGCCAGCGGGAGACCGCGCCCGACGGTGGCTCGGAGAAGCCGGGGCCTCCACGCGGTCGGGAGGTCGATCACTGGCTGCAGGAGTTCGAGGCCGACCGTGACGAGGCGAGCCCCGGGGGCGAGGCCGCGGAGGAGGGGTCCGGATGACGGAGCGAGAGCAGGAGATCAAGCTGGAGCTCGCCTCCGAAGAAGACAGGGATCGTCTCATCGCGGCGCTCCCCCCGTCGACGCGGCGGAAGCGACAGGCGAATCACTACTACGATCTCCCGGGGCTCGAGCTCCGCGGAGCCGGAGTCCTGCTCCGCCTTCGCCTCGAGACGATCGAGCGGCCGGAGCACTCCCCGAGGCAGCGCGCGCGCGTCACGGTGAAGGAGCGCGCGACCCGGGATGGGGAAGGCCTCTTCGACTCGATCGAGCGGGAGTTCGATGTCCCGGTGGAGGCGGCCGAGGCGGTCGTCGGGGGAGACGCGGGCTTCGAGACCCTCGGGGGGGAGGTGCTCGACGCCCTCGCCGCGCGCTTCGGCGCGCTCGCCGGGCTCCGCCGCTGGGGGGTCCTCGAGAACGAGCGGTCGGTCCATCCGTTCGGGGAGTGGGAGCTCGAGGTCGATCGTGCCGTCTACCCGGGGGGGGTGGTTCTCCGCGAGGTCGAGCTCGAGTCCGAGCGACCGGAGGAGGCGCGGGCTCGGCTCACCGCGCTCCTCGGCCGGCTCGGCATCGCGGCGACTCCATCCTCGATGTCGAAGTCGGAGCGACTCGCCCAGGCCGCCGACGAGGCGACGCGGAGGGACGGGGACGGCGGTCGCTGAGGCGGGGACGCGGGATGGTACCGCACCCGGGAATCACCCGCCGGAGCGACAGTCTCAGCGGTCGGAGTCGAGCTTGGCGGCCCGCCACACGACATCTTCGCAGGAGGCGGCGATGTTCGTGACGCGCGCCTGAAGAAAGAGCAGGTCGCTGAGGCG
>JAFMMO010000191.1 GCA_017859655.1 Pseudomonadota bacterium
AGGTCCTCACCGACGCGCGCTCGATCATCGACTCCGACACCGGGGCGCCGGCGATCGCCTTCGACCTCAGCCGACGGGCCGCTCCCGAGTTCGGTGAGCTCACCGGGAACAACGTGAACCAGCAGCTCTGCGTGGTCCTCGATGGCGCGCTGATCCAGTACGCCAACATCAACAGCCGGATCACGGACAGCGGTCGGATCACCGGCGACTTCAGCAGCGAGGAGGTGAACGACACGGTCACCCTCCTGCGCGCCGGAAGCCTCGCCGCGAAGCCGGAGCTCGAGAACGAGCAGACGGTGGGAGCGCTCCTCGGCAAGGAGTCGGTGACCCGTGGCACGACGGCCATGGTGGTGGGCTTCACCATCGTGGTGATCTTCATGCTCGTCTACTACATGGCGGCTGGAGTGGTCGCGAACATCGCCCTGTTCCTCAACATGCTCTTCCTCCTCGCCGCGATGCAGATCTTCCGGAACACCCTGACCTTCCCCGGGATGGCCGGTCTGATCCTGACCGTCGGAATGGCGGTCGATGCGAACATCCTGATCTTCGCGAGGATCCGCGAGGAGAAGGCGCGGGGCCGAGGGCTCGCCCAGGCCGTGCAGGCCGGATATCAGCGCGCGTTCTGGACGATCTTCGATGCGAACGTCACGACGCTCATCACGGCCTACATCCTCTTCAAGTTCGGCTCGGGCTCGGTCAAGGGCTTCGCGGTCGTGCTGGCCATCGGGATCATCGCGAGCTTCTTCACCGCGGTCTATGTCAGTCGTCTGGTGATGACCGCGCTGATCCGGAAGGGGATCGTGAAGGAGCTCCGCATGATGGCGCTCTTCACCGACCTGAAGATCGACTTCATGGCGAAGAAGCGCCAGTTTGCGACGCTCTCCGTGATCTGCCTGGTGGTGGGCACGGGCGCGCTCATGTTCCGGGGGAAGGACAGCCTCGGGCTCGACTTCACCGGGGGCGGGCGCCTCGTCGCGAACCTCCAGCAGGCGGTCTCCGAGGATCGCGTCCGGGACCTCGTCCGCGGGATTCAGGACGAGAGCGGCGCCCTGATCTTCGATGACGTGCAGGTGCAGAGCATCGGCGCGGTCGAAGGTGAGGGCGGGAAGCTCGCCTCCCGGTTCTCGATCCGGACCCGGCATGTCGACGAAGAGGAGTCCGGTTCGGCCGGGACCGACCGGTTCCGCTCGACGGTGGCGGCCGCCCTCGAGGGCGAGGGCCTCCTCGCCCCGGATGGAATCGTCGACATCGAGGTGCAGGACGCTCCCCCGACCTTCAGCGCTACCCTCAACGTGGTGAACGGGACCGGGAACAACGCGGGGCTCACGCCGAGCTCTCTCGAGCAATCGCTTCGGGATGCGGGCTTCCCGGTCGCGCCCCAGGGCGTGACCGCGCTCTCCAACGCCCAGGGCTCGTCGTTCGAGCAGTTCCGGGTCACGGCGACACCCACCGAGGAGATCACCCTCAACGAGCTCGAGGGCGCTCTCTCCGCCGCGGTCCAAGGTGGGCTCGGGGGGAACTCCCTCTCCACGCCGTTCGATCAGGTCGACAGCATCGGCGGTCGGGTCGCGCAGGACATGCAGGGGAAGGTCTTCATCTCGCTGATGGTCTCCTTCTTCGTCATCGTCTTCTACATCTCCCTCCGGTTCCGCTTCCAGTTCGGGCTCGCCGCGATCGTGGCGCTCGTCCACGACCTGCTCTTCGTGCTCGGCGCGATGGCGGTCGGGGATCTCCTCTTCGGCAGCTTCCTCAACCTGAAGATCAACCTGCCGGTGATCGCTGCGCTCCTCACGACGATCGGCTACTCCCTGAACGACACGATCGTGATCTTCGACCGCATCCGCGAGAACCTTCAGGGCAAGAAGCGGGATGTGGACTACAACGAGCTGGTCAACCAGTCGATCAATCAGACCCTCAGCCGGACGATCCTCACCTCGTTGACGACCTTCGTCGTCGTCTCGGTCCTGCTGATCTTCGGCGGGGAGGGGCTCCAGGCCTTCAGCTTCGCGCTGGTGGTGGGGGTCCTGGTGGGGACCTACTCCTCGATGTTCGTGGCCTCGCCCGCGCTCATCTACTTCCACAAGAAGTCCCTCGAGCGTCGCGAGGCGATGCTCGCGGAGGCGGCTGCGGCCCGCTGATCCGGGATCATGGGTCCGCTTCAACGCGGGGCTCCGTCGGACCGATCGGTCTGACGGAGCCCCGCTCTCATCCGGGGGACTTCCCGCGAGAATTCGTCTCCTGCTCCCCGTCGATTCCGTGTACCCTCCTCCCCGGACGCACATCCGGCCGGTGGGCGAGCCCCGGGCGCTTCCCGGGGCCGGCGCCGATCGCGGCCCGGACCGCCGCTCCGACCCTCGCAAGGGGCCTAGGAGCGGGCCCAGGAGCGGGCCTAGGAGCGGGCCCAGGAGCGGGTCGGTCCCGGTGGACTGCCGGGGAGGCGGGCCCACGGGGGCTGTTCTCTCGCCTCCCGAGGCTCAGCCTCCCGGGCCACGGGAGCCGAGGGCCCCGCCCGACCCCCGGAGGTCGTCTCCGTCCCGTTTCCGTTGGAATCGAGAGCGCGCGTCGAGCGCGCGCCGGCACCGGCCCCGTTACGGGGTCATGGCTCCCGCGTCGGGAGTCGACTCTTCAGGGGAGGAGTCCTGAGATGGGCAACTTGACGAAGGTCGCGATGGTCATGGTCTTGGTGCTCGTCGTCATCGTCCTGATGAACACGAGCAGCGCGCCGGTGGCGTCCCCCGACGCACCGGAGGGGGGAGCGATCACCGCCTCCGCGCCGGAGCCGTCGACAAGCCGGGCGGACTCTCCAGCGCGCCGCGGCAGTTCGGAGCGCGCCACTGATCGGACACGGCGCTCCACCCCCTCGCTTCCCCCGGGTGGGCGCCGCGGCGTGAGCGCACCGACCGGTGAGCGCCCGTCGGCGACCGGACGCTCCGGGGCGACCGAGCGCTCCGCAGCGCGGGATCCGGGCGGCTCGGTCTCCTCGGCCCCGGCCCGCTCGCCGGTCCCCGGCCGCTCGGGTCCTTCGCAGGGCACGGAGGTCACCTCCCCGGGGGCGGGTTCGAGTGCCGTCGCGGGAGCGGTCGAGCCGCGTCCGACCCCCACCGGGACCGGGGTCACGGCGTCTCCGGCGGGATCGGAGCTCGCCGGACTCTCTCCCAGCCCGACCGGCGTCGGAACTCCGCTCCCGTCCGCGACGGCGGAGGGGGAGGGACGCCCGGTCCGCACCTCGCGCGTGATCCTCCGCCCGGATGCGACCGGGGCCTCTGCCGCGGCGACGCCGCCGAGCCCGGCGGCCGGGACGACCGCCGCGCCCGTCTCGACCCCTCCCGTCGCAGCGAGCGCGCCGGCTCCGGTGAAGGGCTATCCGAAGAAGCACACCATCGCGGATGGGGACAGCCTGTGGATGCTCGCGGATGAGCACTACGGCCGAGGGACCCTCTACACCTACATTCTCGAGAAGAACCCCCAGCTCCTCGGGGATGGGTCGAGTCTCCGGGTGGGGGATGTGATCACCCTTCCGCCGCCGCCGCCGACCGCCGCCCGCTCGACCGCCGCCTCGCGGTCCGGTTCGGGCGCGCCCGCGGCGGCCCCCGGCTTCCGCAGTTACACGATCGTGGACGGAGACACTCTCTACGACATCGCGGAGGCGCTCCTCGACAACGGTCTGCGTTGGGCAGAGATCGAGAAGGCGAACCCCGGACTCGATCCGGGCCGACTGAAGGTCGGGCGGCAGATCCTCGTGCCGCTGAAGTGAGCCGCCGGGCTCGCCGACCGGCGATGGGCAGCGAGAAGCGGGAGCGGGGCGCCACGGGATGACCGTGGCGCCCCGCTCCCGTTTCTGTCGATGATGAGGGGGGACCCGCGCGGAGGAGGGGCCCGAGTGACCGGGCTCAGGCGTCGGGGTCGTTCGGCTGCACCCGATCGAGCAGCTGGACCACGCGGCGATCCTTGCGCAGGTAGGGCGTGCCGCGGTACTTCCGCCGACCCTGGATCGCGATCGTGATCGGCTCGTCCGTCGACCGGCCGGTGTCGATCACATCCCCCGGCTGAAGCTGGAGCAGGTCGTAGAGGCTGAGGGGGGTCTCCGCGAGGACGGCGGAGAACTCGATCTCCGCGTTCGCGATGTTGCCGAGGATCCGCTCGCGGCTGCGGCCTCCCTCCCGGGGTCCCTTCGAGGAGAACCAGTTGCTCTGGGAGAACTCGGTCATGATCGGCTCGATCACCTTGAAGGGGATGCAGAGGTTCACCATGCCGGTGAAGTCTCCCATCGTCAGCTCGAAGCTGAGGAGGACGATCGGCTCGTTCGGCGCGACGATCTGGAGCAGGAAGGGGTTCGATTCGGTCTCGAAGAGCTGGAAGTCGATCCCCTTCACGCTCTCCCAGGTCTCGCGCAGTTGAGAGATCACTCGCTCGAGGATGGTGTTCACGATGGAGAGCTCGATGTTGGTGAACGGTCTCTCGTGGAACGGGGAGTCCGACTTCCCGCCGCCGAGGAGCCGGTCGATGATCGGGTAGAGGATCGAGGGGTTCACCTCCAGGATCACGTTCCCCTCCAGCGGCTCGCAGGAGAGGAGATTGAAGGAGGTGGGGATCGGGAGCGACATGGTGAACTCGGAGTAGGTGAACTGCTCCACCGAGATCAGACGGACCTCGACGATGGTGCGCAGGTACCCGGAGAGGGAGGCGCTCAGGTTCCGGGCGAAGACCTCGTGCAGCGCCTCCAGCGCCACCACCTGACTCTTGGAGACCCGCTCCGGTCGCTTGAAGTCGTAGATCGAGATCTGGTGGGAGGGGAGGGCGTTGTACTTCTCGACCCCACGATCGCCGGGAGGGGGGGAGGGGACTTCGGTCGCCACGGCAGTGCCGGGCGCGGCCCCCCCCTCGGAGCCCTGGGCGAGGCTCAGCAGGGCATCGACCTCCTCCTGCTTCAGCGGCTCCGGCATGGCTGCACCTCTCCGCGCGCTACCGTGGGGTCCCCTGGCGGACCGTTGTCCGGCTCTCCCGAGAGGGGAGCGTTGCTCCGGGAAGATCCCCGTATCCTCATCTTCGGTCTGGGCCGGGGGGAACTTGAGACGGGCGAACCGCCCTTCCCGTCAGCTTTCCGGGTCGAATCGCTCCCCGGCCAGCCACCGATCGAGCGGGATCCCGTGGCGCTCCTCATCCGGCCCGAGGAGGTCCTCGAGGAGGGCCTCCCGGACCCGCGGGTCTTGTGCGAGCGCGTCGTAGACCCGTCGATCCTCGGCGATGGCGAGCCGCAGCCGCCGGGCGCCCTGCTCCCCCCGCAGCGCCTCCTCGCGCAGATCGATCAGCTGAGCCCTCCGGTGCTGGTTGGTGGTGGCGAAGATCGCCATCCCGATCCCTGAGACGATGAGGAGGAAGCGCAGGAAGGAGAGATCGGGGCGGCGGAAGCGGGGGAGGAGCGCGAGGAGCACAGGTCCGGAGTCCAGCGCGCCCCTGTCGACGCCCCGAGCGGAGGGTCGCCCGGAAACGGAGGCTGTCGCGGAAGAGGAGGCAGGGGCTGGTGGGGTCGAGGAAGGTCGGGGCTGCCGTTCCTCGGGTCGACGCGCCAAGTGCCTGAAGTCTCCCCTCGTCCGAGAGCCCCGATCCCGGGAGCCCGGGTCCTGACGGATCCGGGCGCGATCAGACTCTCGAGCTCGTCGCGGCGCACGCCCCCGTTCCCGGCGGGAGCTTCCGGGCATTGAACCGGGATCCGCTCACCACCGCAAGGGGCCGAAGCCGGCATCCCCCCCCAGCTGATCGGCGATCCGCAGGAGGCGGTTGTACTTGGCGTTCCGCTCCGAGCGGCAGGGAGCGCCGGTCTTGATCCAGCCGCAGCCGGTGGCGACCGCGAGGTCGGCGATGAAGTCGTCTTCGGTCTCGCCGGAGCGGTGGGAGATGACGACCCGGAAGCCGTGGTCCGCGGCGAGGCGGCACGCCTCGAGGGTCTCCGAGACGGTGCCCACCTGGTTCAGCTTGATCAGGATCGCGTCCGCCGCCCCCTCGTCGATCGCCCGGCGGAGGCGGGAGGTCTGGGTGACGAGGAGGTCGTCCCCGATGAGGCGGACCCCGTCGAGTGAGCGCGTGAGGTGCTGCCAGCCGGCCCAGTCGTCCTCGGCGAGGCCATCCTCGATCGAGGTGATCGGGAACTTCTTCGCGAGCTCGGCGTATCGGGCGGTCATCTGCTCCGCGCTCAGCGGCTCCGGCTCCGTCGAGAGGTGGTAGGCCCCCTCGCGATGGAACTCGCTGGCCGCGACATCGAGGGCGAACGCGAACTCCTTCCCGCAGCCGCTTCCGTAGCCGGCATCGTCCACCGCGGCCGCGAGCTCCTCCAGGACTGCCTCGTCACCCGGCAGGTCGGGAGCGAAGCCCCCCTCGTCCCCGACCGCGACCGTCAATCCGCGGTCGGCGAGGCGCCGCTTCAGGGCGTGGTAGACCTCGACTCCCATCCGCAGCGCGGTCGGGAAGTCGGGTGCCCCGCAGGGTGCCAGCATGAACTCCTGGAAGTCGAGGGAGTTGTTCGCGTGGGCGCCCCCGTTGACCACATTGAGGAGGGGGATGGGGAGGCGCAGGGTCCCCGCGCCGCCGAGGTAGCGGTAGAGGGGCAGCTCGCTCGACTCCGCCGCGGCCCGGGCGACCGCCATCGAGACTCCGAGGGTGGCGTTCGCTCCCAGGCGTGCCTTGTTGTCGGTCCCATCGAGCTCCACGAGCAGCCGGTCGATGGCGGCCTGGTCGATCGCATCGTGCCCGACCACGGCATCGCTGATCTCGCCGCGAATGTGCTCGAGCGACTTCT
>JAFMMO010000192.1 GCA_017859655.1 Pseudomonadota bacterium
CCCCCCAATCGCCTCGAAGCCGAGTCTCTCCAGATCTCCGGTCAGGCGATCGACCGGGAGTTCGATCCCGAGGACCTGGGTGACGCGGGCGGGCCGAAGAGCGATCTCATGGCGGGCGCCCTCCAGGAAGCCGGGAGCGGTCTGGTCGATCGCACCCTCGAGGACGGTCGCGCCGGCCTCCTGCTGGAGGAGGGAGAGGAACCGACGGGATGCGGCGTCAACGCCTTCGGGGTCGACCTTGCGCTCGAAGCGGTAGGAGGAGTCGCTGGAGAGGACGAGCCGCCGGGAGGTGCGGCGGACCGGAACCGGCTCGAACCACGCGCTCTCGAGGAGGATCCGCTCCGTCTTCTCCGAGACCTCGGAGTCGAGCCCGCCCATGACGCCGGCGATGGCGACCGGCCGGCTGCCGTCGGCGATCACCAGATCCTCGAGGTCGAGGTCGTAGTCCCGGCCGTTGATCGCGGTGAACCGCTCCCCCTGCGAGGCGCGTCGCACGATGATGGTGTGGGATCCGACGCGATCCAGGTCGAAGGCATGGAGCGGTTGTCCGAACTCGAAGAGGACGTAGTTCGTGAGGTCGACCACGTTGTTCACGGCGCGGAGCCCGATCGACTCGATCCGCTGGCGGAGCCACGAGGAGCTCGGACCCACCTTCACGCCGACCGCGACCCGCCCGATGTAGCGGGGACAGCGCGCGGCGTCCTGAACATCGATGGTGACCCACTCCGCGAGCGTGCGCCCCTCGTGCTCGGCCACGGTCTCGTAGGAGAGGTCGGGGCGGCGGAGCGGGGAGCCGCAGATCCAGGCGATCTCCCGAGCGACACCGAGCGCGCCGAGGTGATCGGGGCGGTTCGAGGTCGTCTCGAGCTCGATCACGGTCTCGTCTCCGACCTGCTCGATCCCCTCGGTCTCGAGTCCCGCCTGGGTCAGGCGCTCCGCGAGCTCCTCCGCCTCGAGGTCGAAGTCCACGTACTCCCGGAGCCAGTCGAGGGTCACCTTCATCGGCTATCCGATCCCGAACTGGTCGAGGAAGCGAACGTCGTTCTCGAAGAGGTACCGGATGTCCGGGATGTCGTAGAAGGCCATCGTCATGCGGTCGATCCCCATGCCGAAGGCGAAGCCGGTGTACCGATCCGGATCGATGCCGACCGCCTCGAACACGTTCGGGTCGACCATTCCGCAGCCCCCCATCTCGATCCAGCCCTTCCGCCCACACGTCTTGCAGCCGGGTCCGCCGCAGAAGGGGCAGCGAAGATCGACCTCGGCGCTGGGCTCGGTGAAGGGGAAGAAGCTCGGCCGCAGGCGCAGCTCGACCTCCTTCTGGAAGAGCTGTCGGAAGAAGAGTCGGAGGGTCGTCTTCAGGTCACCGAAGGTGACCCCCTCCTCCACCATCAGGCCCTCGATCTGGTGGAACTGGAAGGAGTGGCTCGCGTCGACGGTGTCGGGGCGATAGACGCGACCCGGCGCGATGATGCGAAAGGGGGGCTCCCGGTTCTCCATCACGCGGATCTGCACCGTGGAGGTCTGGCTGCGCAGGAGGAGGTCGTCCTCGATGTAGAAGCTCTCCGAGGGGTCCCGTGCGATGTGGTCGGGAGGGATGTTCAGACCGATGAAGTTGTGCCACTCGTCCTCGACCTCGGGGCCATCGGCGACGGCGAAACCGAGGTTGTGGAAGATGTGGATGAGACGCCTCGCGACCTGTCGCACCGGATGGCGACTCCCGATGGGGGCAGGGGAACCGGGGAGAGTCACATCGAGGGTGGGACCCGCCTTCGCGACCGGTCCCCCGCATCGCTCCCGGGCCGTGGCGACCGCCTCCTCGATCGCGGTCTTCACCAGGTTCGCCGCAGCCCCGGCGGCGGCCCGCTGCTCCGGCGGGAGCTTGCCCAAGCCCCGGAGGACTCCCTTGAGGGCGCCCTTCTTGCCCAGATAGCCGATGCGCAGCTCATCCACCTCCGCGGCGGAGGTGGCGGAGGCGAGCTTCTCGGTGGCTTCCTGGCGGAAGGTCTCGAGGTCGCGGGTGAGATCGTTTCCGGCCGCGTCGCTGGTCATGGGAGCGCGCCGGAGGCGATCAGCCCTTCGCCCGGGTGACGAGGGAGGAGAAGCCTTCCGGGTTCCGGATGGCGAGCTCCGAGAGCATCTTCCGGTTCAGGTCGATGCCGGCCTTGGAGAGGCCATTGATGAAGCGGCTGTAGTTGATGTCGTTCTGGCGGCAGGCCGCGGAGATGCGGGTGATCCAGAGGCGGCGGAAGTCGCGCTTGCGCATCCGCCGATCGCGGGTGGCGTAGACCTCGGAGCGGCGCAGGGCCTCCTTGGCGGTCCGGTACTGGCGACGGCGGCCGCCCCAGAACCCCTTGGTCTTGCGGAGGACACGCTTGTGCTTCTTGTGGCGGGCGACCCCGTAACGTACGCGCATGGGATGTGCTCCCTTTCTCGGAGGCCGATCTCGAGGGGCGTCGATCTTCGGATCTTCGCTTCAGGGGCTCTTCCCCACCCCGGACCGAGCCGGTGATGCGTCGGGTGGAGGGCGCGCGGCTTCGCGCCTCCATCGAGGTGCGGGAGGTCTCTCCTCCCTCCCTCGAGACCCCCCCGACGGGGGTCATGAAGGGCTTGTCTCGGAGTGGCTCCTACTGGAGCCCGAGCATCTCGCGGAAACGGCGCTGCTCCGTCGGGGGGCAGACCGCGGCGCTGCGCCCCTTGCGGCGGCGCTTCGCGCTCATCGTCGACATGAGGTGGCTCATGTTCGCGCGGCGGCGCTTGATCTTGCCGGTCCCGGTGACCTTGACGCGCTTCAGCGCGCCCTTGTTCGGCTTGAAAGCTCCAGGCTTGGCCATTCTCTGATCCTTCGTCTCACTTCGCCCGAGTCGAGAGCAGCATGCTCATGCGGTTTCCCGCCTCCTTGGCGGGGGGCCGCTCGACCTTCGCGATCTCATCGAGTGCTTCCGCGAACCGGTGGAGCAGGTCGACCCCCAGCTCGGGGTGCCGCTGCTCACGGCCTCGGAAGATCATCGTCACGAGTACCTTGTGTCCCGCATCCAGGAACCGACGCGCGTTCTTGAGCTTGACCTCGAAGTCGTGCTTCTCGGTCTTCGGGCGCATCTTGACTTCCTTGCGCTTCAGGACCTTCGTCTTGCCCTGCTTCTTGGAGGAGGTGTACTTGAACTTGCCGTAGTCCATCAGCTTGCAGGTCGGGGGCTCGGAGTTGGGGTTCAACTCCACGAGGTCCAGATCCTGCTCTTCGGCGAGTTCCAGAGCGGCGGTGAGGTCGATGACTCCGACCTGCTTGCCGTCCTCCCCGATCAGTCGTACCTGTCCGGGACTCGGTCGGTCGATGACCCGGTACTTGGCCGGCTCGGCGATGCTAGCCTCCTGCTTGTTCTCGGGAGATGGCCCCCCGTGTGTCCTCCCGTGCGCTCATCCCGAGCCGCCGGGGATCGCGCGCGCGCCCGGTGAGGGGACTGTCCTCCCCCACGGGCGGAGACCGTCTCCGCCCCCCCGGACTCTCCGCGACATTTCCCCTCGGCCGAGAGGCGGAGCGAGTCCCCCCCGGTCCGGAGGTCTCCTGCGCCGTGAGTGCACGATGGGGAGTGCGCCTGGACCGGAAGTCCGGTCAGGACGTGCGGATGGAACCCGAAAACGGGCCCGAATTCCACCCCCGAATCCTCGGAAACCGCCGGGAAGGGCAGGCTTCGGAGGTTGCGGTCAATCGGCGCCGGGCTCCGGCTGGGCGGTCGCTCTCGGGGAGATGCTGAGGCCGATCTCCTCCAACTGGGCGGAGGCGACCTCTCCCGGGGCTCCCGTCAGGGGGCAGCCCCCCCGCTGGGTCTTCGGGAAGGCGATGACCTCCCGGATCGAGGTGTCCCCGGCCAGGATCATGGCGAGGCGGTCGATCCCGAGGGCGATCCCCCCGTGAGGAGGCGCGCCGTACTTCAGCGCCTCGAGGAGGAAGCTGAACTTCTCCTTCGCCTCCTCGGAGGAGAGGCCGATCCGCCGGAAGACCCGCTCCTGGAGCTCCCTCTGGTGGATCCGGATGCTCCCGCCTCCGATCTCGAAGCCGTTCAGGACGAGGTCGTAGGCCCGGGCACGCACGGCGAGGGGCTCGCTCTCCAGCCGGTCGGCATCCTCGGGGTGCGGCGAGGTGAAGGGGTGGTGACAGGGGGTCGGGTTTCCCTCGTCGTCCGACTCGAAGAGCGGGAACTCGGTCACCCAGCAAGGCGCGAGCTTCGCGGGATCGGCGTGTCCCTCCCGACGGGCGATTTCCTTTCGGAGCGCGTTCAGGGCGTTGTTCACCACCCCACGCGAGCCGTCCGCCACGAAGAGGAGGAGATCGCCATCCTCCGCGGAGGTCCGCTCGGCGACCAGCTCCAATGCCTCCCCCTCGAGGAAGCGGCTCAAGGGCCCGACCCATCCATCCGCATTCGTCTTCACCCAGGCGAGCCCCCCCGCCCCGTAGGTCTTCGCGAGGGCCTCGAGCTCGGTGATGACCTTGCGGGACCAGGCTCCCCCGCCGGGCACCCGGAGCGCCTTCACCTGTCCACCCGCCTCGACCGCGCCGGTGAAGATGTTGAAGGGGATTCGATCGACGAGGTCGTCGAGGGTCTCGAGGCGCAGGGGAGACCGCAGGTCCGGAGCATCGGTGCCGTAGACCGAGACCGCCTCCTCGTAGGAGAGACGCGGGAACGGAGTCGTCACCGTGACGCCGCTGATCTCCCGGATGAGGTGGGCCACCATGCGCTCCACCACGTCGATGACATCGTCCTCCTCCACGCAGGCGAGCTCGAGGTCGAGCTGGGTGAACTCCGGCTGGCGATCGGCGCGGAGATCCTCGTCGCGGAAGCAGCGGACGACCTGCATGTAGCGGTCGAAGCCGGCGACCATGAAGATCTGCTTGAAGATCTGGGGCGACTGAGGGAGGGCGTAGAATTCTCCGTGATTGAGGCGGCTCGGGACGAGGAAGTCCCGGGCTCCCTCCGGAGTGCTCTTCGTGAGGACGGGAGTCTCGAGCTCGACGAACCGCTCGGCGTGGAGGAAGTTCCGCATCTGGTGGAGGAGGTCGGAGCGCATGAGGAACCGGTTCTTGACCGAGTCCCGGCGCATGTCGAGGAAGCGGTAACGGTACCGGAGCTCATCGGTGATCTCTCCCCCCCCGATCTCGGAGAGGTCGAAGGGGAGCGGAGGGCAGTCGCCGATGATCTCGACCGAGCGGGCCCTCACCTCGATGTCTCCCGTGGTCAGCTTCGGATTCCGCATCCCCTCCGGTCGGAGCTCGACCGTACCGATGACGCGGAGGACCTGCTCGCTGCGCAGGGTCGGTGCCGCCCCCCCGAGCTCCTCGGGGTTCAGCGTGATCTGGGTCCGACCGTACCGATCGCGAAGGTCCACGAACCCCACGCCGCCGTGGTCTCGGACCGCATCCACCCATCCGATCAGGGTGGTCGTCTCGCCCTCGTTCTTCGCGGTCAACTCACCGCAGGTCTGGGTCCTCAGCATGGCGGTACGCTTCCTTCGAGTGGTTCGAGGGTTGGGGGGCGGTCGGGCTGCGCCATCGAGCGTGGAGCGGCTCCCGCCCCGGGGCCGCAGGATTCTAGACGGAGAGCAGGAATTCGTCCCCCTCTGTAGAGAATCACGACGAGGGAACTCCACGATCACGCCGCGGAGCCTCGGCCGAGAGGGACTCTCCCGGGGCGATCCCCGCCGCGGCGAGGATCTCCTCCCCGCCGCCCAGCCCCTCGATCAGGGCGGCCGCGGTGGTCGAGAGAGGAGATGCGGCGCCCCAGCGGAGGAGCTGTCGCCCGGCCGCCCGGCGCAGCCCGGCGGCGGCCTGGTGATCCCCCACCGTCTCCCGTGCCTCTGCCCAGAGCGCCAGGAGCTCGATCCGACCCAGCTCGACCCCGGAGCGCACGAGCTTCCGCCAGCCGAGGCGGGCGGAGCGCTCGGCCCGGGTCGCGTCCCCGCCTCGCAGCAGGGAGAGGCGGAGGGGGATCGTGGCGCTCAGGGGGAGGGCGCGGACGCGGAGCGCGTGAAAGAGGGCCTCCTCATGCAGCTGCACCGCTTCATTGGCGTCCCCGCGTCGGGCCGCGGCTCGCCCGGCGTCGAGGAGGGCCGCCGCGTGCTCCTCTCCCGAGGGCTCGGCGTCGATCCACGGGTCCGGCCCGGCGGCGGGGAGATGTCCCTCGATTCTCTCCGCCTCGGTCTTCGCCCCGAGGGTGCGGAGGATGCGGGCGCGCTCCCGCCAGAGGGGGGCGAGCCGTTCGGGAGCGAGATGCTCCCGGGACTCCGCCGTGGCGGTGTCCAGAGTCGTGAGCGCGGCGCGCGGGTCGCCGCACCGGAGGGCGAGTCGGGCCCGGAGCGCGCCCCAGCGAACCCAGCCGTCGGCCCATTCACCGGTGCGCTCTCCCGGGTGGGCGGCGCCATCCAGGAGTCGACCCGCGCGCGCGAGCTCTCCCATCCGGAGCATCAGCTCCGCCTCGAGGAGCGCGGCCTCCCACCGCCAGCGGGGGTCGGGGTCGTTCGGGGCACGGCGGGCGATCTCCACGAGGCCGCCTCGCGCTTCCCGGATCCAGCCGCCATCGGTCATGAGGGCCGCGCGCACCCAGAGGAGCCGGGAGCGCTCGCTGCGCCCCCCCGCTCGGCCCTGCAGGTCCTCGGCTCGATCGAGGGTTCGTTCGGCGCGGGTCCTGCGCCCCCGCAGCCGTTGGACTTCCGCGAGATCCAGGAGCACCCGGGACTCTTCCAGGGGGCGCCGCTCCCG
>JAFMMO010000193.1 GCA_017859655.1 Pseudomonadota bacterium
TGCGGCTCAGTTCCCGCGGCGCCGCCGCCGGGTCGAAGGTGGACCCGCGCGGCACCGGCTGCTCGATGCAGCGGATCGAGGCGAGGAGCCGAGCTCCGGCGGGCTCCTCCCCCACCCGACGCAGGACCCGCACCAGCGCATCCGGATCGGGGTACTGCTCGTTCCCATCGAGGGTCACCCCGTAGCCCGACGGCGACTCGCGCTCGAGCACGGCCGCGATGCGGCCGAGCCTCTCGCGATCCTCCTCCGGATCCCCCCCGACCTTGAGCTTGAACCAGCGGAGTCCGTGGCGGCGAATGTCCTCGGCCAGCGTGACCGGGAGGCCGTCCTCGGGGGCATCGGAAGGACGGTCCCCCGCGTCGAGAGGATCCAGCAGTCCGACGGTGTGCCGGATCGCGAGCCGCGCCGGCGGCGGAGCGGGCGAGAAGCGCAGGCCCTCCAGCTCCGGGTGGATCCGCGCCGGCTCGAAGCGGAAGAGATCCAC
This sequence comes from Pseudomonadota bacterium, assembly GCA_017859655.1. GTDB lineage: Bacteria > Planctomycetota > UBA8108 > UBA1146 > UBA1146 > JAFMMO01. The sequence continues at coordinate 485 of JAFMMO010000193.1, forward strand.
CTCGAGCGCCTCGGGGAAGGAGAGGCCCGCGCCCCGCGACACGGCATCGATGAGGGCCCGCTCCCAGAGCGCGCAGCCGAAGCCGCGGGTCAGCCGGTCCGGGGCGGAGACCGGGGTCGGGAGGACACGCGCCTCGATCATTCGCCAGGCGTGGTCGAAGACGGCGCCGCTCGAGCCGTCGGTGAGGACCTCGGCGGCGCCGCGGGCGCTGCCGATGAGGGACGCGATGTCCCCTCCGATGCTCCGCTCCGGGTTCTTCTCGAACCAGCGCGGGACGAGGAGCTCGGCGGAGTGCCCCGTGTGAACCTCCCCGGTGGAGGCCTCGACCCTCACGGTCGCCACCGCGTGCGGCGCGACGGTGAGGGTGTGGATCCCGAAGCGGAACGGAGTCCGGGTGCGGCAGTCCGCGAGCTCCAGTCCTGCCTCGACGACCCGAATCCGCACGCGACTCCCCCCCTGACCGGCAGCACCGCTCACGGATCCTGCCCGCGCATCCTTACCGGAGGATCCGACCCGTCAAGGAAGGTCGTGACACCGGGCTGAGGCCCGAGCCACCTCCGGTCCCGCCCCTCTCCCCGGAGACCGGGGCGGGAGCACGGTCGGGTATGGTCCGATTTGGGGAGATCGGAGAGGATCGGAAGGGCCCGCGAGGGAACCGCCGACCTGTCCGGGAGGAGGGGCGAGATGTCGATCCTGCGAGACGCGATGCTGGGGGCCGTGATCGGACTCGTGCTCGGCCCCATCCTCGGAACGGCCCTGACCGAGGCTTGGGGGGGCTCGCCGGAGCATGGGTTCGAGGGCTTCCTCCACGGGCTCACCCTCGGGCCCGCGGCGGGCGCCGCCCTCGGCTGCTGGAAAGGCTGGGCCCGCGCCCGCCGCTCGGGGGAGGACTGAGTCCGCGCCGCGGCGTGTTCGGCTGGCGTGTTCGGCTGGCGTGTTCGGCTGGCGTGTTCAGGCGGCGTGTTCAGGCGGCGAGGTTGTCGTTAGAGTGTCGGTGTTCGCGGCGCCGAGGATGCTCCGGATGCTCCTCGCGGGGCTCACCCGCCGGTGCCCCGGGATCCGCGACCGTCGACGGGGAGGATCGATGCTCCGCACTCTCGAGCGCAGCAGTCTCGTCATCGTCGTTCTCCTCCTCATCGCTCTGGGGGTGTGGATCGGCTCCTCGGAGTCCCGGCTCGATCGCGCCGTGCGACAGCAGGAGGAGCGGATCGATCGCACGACCGAGCAGGTCGACCTCCACGAGCGCGCGATCGTTGAGCACACCGTCAGCATCGAGAGCAACCGGGCGTCGATCGAGCGGAACTCCGGGGAGCTGGAGATCCAGGGGGAGCGCCTCGAGCGCCTCCTCCGCGAGGCGAGCCGACGGGAGGAGGCGATCGAGGACCTCCGTCGGCGAGCGGAGGGTCTGGAGACCCGCCTCACCGACGGGGAGGCGCGCTCCCGGGAGGACTCTGCCGCGCGAGAGGCGCAGGGGCGGGAGCTGGCCGAGCTTCGCGATCAGCTGCGACAGCTGGAGCTGCTGCGCGTCGGGGATGCTCGTGACCTCGACGAGCTGCGCGGACGGCTGCGCGCCATCGAGGAGGAGCGGACCTCCGACGCGGCGCGCCTGCGCCGCATCGAGGAGGCCCTCGGCATCGATCCCGGGCCCTGAGCTCCCGCCCTCCGGTCCCCCGCCGAAGGGTTGGGGGGGCGCCGGAGGATCGGTGGCACTCCCGCGATCCCGGCCCTATCCTCATGACCATCCCGAGGAAAGGGAGGTCCGATGGCAGAGAAGTCCGGCTACAAGAAGCAGGTCGCCGAGCAGGCGAAGGCTCTGATCGAGACGGCGACCCCCGAGTACGAGAAGGACGACGGAGACCACGGAGGCGCCTCCGAGGCCCCCAACTTCTCGAAGTGGCTCGACCGCACCGGGAAGCTGCTCACCCAGATCGAGGCCCTCTCCGAGAAGTGGAGTCGCGCCGAGATCGAGGAGATCCAGTCGAGCTCGCGGAACGCCGTCGCCTTCGGAGACCCGAAGGAGAGCGCTCGCTTCGCCCTCCTCAAGGATGTCCTCCACGAGGTGAAGAAGCGGCGCAAGCAGGGCGCCTGACCTCGGCGTCCGACCTCGGCGCCTCTCCTGCCCGCCCGTCCTCCACGCCCGGCCTCGTCGAGGCGATCGGGGCCCGTTCGACACCGCACTCGAGGGGGTACCGGGCGGCCGGGCCACCTCCCGGACGCTCCGTCCACCCGTCCCCATTCCTGCGATGCACAACACCTTGACCAGGGGAGAGCAGCTTGAGCTCGCGACCGACCGACGCCGGTTCGATCCGGAGGAGCTTCGAGAGGCTCCTCGCCCGACGGATCCTCGTCATCGACGGGGCCATGGGCACCGCACTCCAGGAGAGGGACCTGAGCGCCGCGGACTTCGGTGGCGAGGAGCTCCTCGGCTGCAACGAGGTCCTCGTCCGCACCCGCCCGGATGTGATCCGGGAGATCCATGAGGAGTACCTCGCCGCCGGCGCCGACTGCATCGAGACGAACACCTTCGGTGCGACCCCCCTCGTCCTCGCCGAGTACGACATCGCCGAGGAAGCGGAGGAGCTGAACCGCATCGCCGCCCACCTCGCCCGCGAGGCGGCGGACGGACACGCGACGCCTGAGCGCCCCCGCTTCGTCCTCGGCTCCATGGGCCCCACCACCCGGACCCTCACCGTGACCGGCGGCGTCACCTTCGCCGAGCTGCGCCAGCACTACCGCGTGCAGGCGCGAGGTCTCCTGCGCGGCGGCGCGGACATCCTCCTCCTCGAGACGATCCAGGACACCTCGAACGTGAAGGCCGGCTACCTGGGGATCCTCGACGCGTTCGACGACACGGGGATCGAGCGCCCCCTGGCGCTCTCCGCCACGATCGAGCCGATGGGGACGATGCTCGCCGGCCAGGCGATCGAAGCGTTCCACGCCTCGATCGAGCACATGGAGCCGCTCTTCGTGGGCATGAACTGCGCCACGGGGCCCCGCTTCATGACCGACCACCTCCGGACTCTCTCCGAGATCAGCCCCTTCCCCGTCTCCATCTACCCGAACGCCGGACTGCCGAACGAGGACGGGCTCTACGAGGAGACACCGGAGCTCCTCGCCGAGACGCTCCGGAGCTTCGCCGCGCGCGGCTGGATCAACCTGGTCGGAGGGTGCTGCGGAACCACGCCCGCGCACATCCGGACGATCGCCGAGACGGTCGCGACCTGCCCCCCCCGGGAGATCGCCCCCAGCGAGCGCAGCGTGGTCAGCGGGATCGAGTCCCTCCTGATCGAGGAGGGGAGCTACCCCCTCATCGTCGGCGAGCGCACGAACGTCATCGGAAGCCGCCGCTTCAAGAAGCTGATCGCGAAGGGGAAGTTCGAGCGCGGCGCGGAGATCGGCCGAGCGCAGGCCCGCGGCGGGGCCCACATCCTCGATGTCTGCATGGCGGACCCCGACCGCGATGAGCTCGAGGACATGCTGCAGTTCCTCCAGCTGGTGACGCGGATGGTCAAGCTCCCCCTGATGATCGACTCGACCGACGCCGCGGTGATCGAGCGCGCCCTCGAGCTCTGCCAGGGGAAGTCGATCATCAACTCGATCAACCTTGAGGACGGCGAGGAGCGCTTCGAGCAGGTCGTCCCCCTCGCCCGCCGCTTCGGGGCCGCGCTCGTGGTCGGCTGCATCGACGAGGACCCCGAGGACGGCATGGCGACCACGGTCGAGCGGAAGCTCGAGATCGCCGCCCGCAGCTACGAGCTGCTCACGGAGAAGTACGGGATCGCGCCGGGAGACATCATCTTCGACCCCCTGGTGTTCCCGGTGGGCACGGGAGATGAGAAGTACACCTCGAGCGCGGCGGCCACGATCGAGGGCACGCGCGCGATCTGCGAGCGCTTCCCCCAGTGTCACACCGTCCTCGGGATCTCGAACGTCTCGTTCGGGCTCCCCCCCGCCGGGCGTGAGGTCCTGAACAGCGTCTTCCTCTACCACTGCGTCCAGGCCGGCCTCGCGATGGCGATCGTCAACTCCGAGAAGCTGGAGCGCTACGCCTCGATCCCCGAGGAGGAGCGGAAGGTCTGCGAGGACCTCATCTTCCAGCGAGTGGAGGATCCGATCGGCGCCTTCACGGAGTTCTTCCGGGGACGGAAGGTGGAGGCGAGCGACCGCTCACCCCTCCTGGACCTGCCGGTGGACGAGCGCCTGGCCCGCAACATCATCGAGGGGACGAAGGAGGGCCTCGCGGAGGCGCTGCAGATCTGCCTCGACCGCGGGGACCGCCCCCTCGATGTGATCAACGGTCCCCTCATGACGGGGATGGCGGAGGTCGGGCGGCTCTTCAACGACAACGAGCTGATCGTGGCGGAGGTGCTGCAGAGCGCGGAGGCGATGAAGGCGGCGGTCGCCTTCCTCGAGCCCCACATGGAGCGGGACGAGACCTCCTCCCGCGGTCGGATCCTCCTCGCCACGGTGAAGGGGGATGTCCACGACATCGGGAAGAACCTCGTCCAGATCATCCTCTCGAACAACGGCTACGAGGTGATCGACCTGGGGATCAAGGTCCCCCCCGCCGCCCTCATCGAGGCGGCCCTCGAGCACTCCCCCGACGCGATCGGGCTCTCCGGTCTCCTCGTGAAGTCGGCGCAGCAGATGGTCGTCACCGCCGAGGACCTCCACAAGGCCGGGATCGACACGCCGATCCTCGTCGGGGGCGCGGCGCTCTCGGAGCGCTTCACCGCCACGAAGATCGCCGGCGCGACCGAATCGAGCGTCATCTACGCCAAGGACGCCATGGACGGCCTCGCCATCGCGAACCGCCTCCTCGGGGAGGCGGAGGACTCCGCGCGCTTCATGGCCGGCGTCCGCGAGTCGCAGGCCCAGATCGTCCGCGGCGGCAGCGCGCAGTCGAAGGCGGCGGTCTCGACCCTCGTCCTCCCGGAGAGGTCCCCGACCGTGCCGGTCCTGGACGAGCTCCCCGCGCCCCCCGACCTCGACCTTCACCTCGAGATCGGCATCCCGATCGAGGAGATCGCCACCTACATCAATCCGCAGATGCTCTACACGCGGCACCTCGGCCTGAAGGGGAACTTCCTCAAGAAGATCGAGGCGAAGGACCCCAAGGCGCTGGAGCTGCGCGCCCTCGTGGAAGAGCTGCTCGCGGAGTGCACCCGCGAGAGGATGCTGACTCCCCGCGCGATGTGGCGGTTCTTCCCGGTCTCCTCGACTTCCGAGGAGGTCACCTTCCACTCGCCGCGCGCGGAGATCGACCCGGAGGTCTTCCGCTTCCCGCGGCAGCGACGCTCCCCGCACCACTCCATCTGCGACTATGTCGCGCGGGTCCGGGAGGGGGCGCCGATCGACCACGCCGCGATCCTCGTCACGACCTGCGGCTCCGGCGTGCGGGAGCGCGCCCGGCAGTGGATGGAGGATGGGGAGTACCTCCGGGCCCACACCCTGCAGGTCCTCGCTCTGGAGCTCGCCGAGGGGTTCGCGGAGAAGGTCCACGAGCAGATCCGCGCAGCCTGGGGCTTCCCCGACCCGGAGGGCTTCACCCGGATGGACATGTTCCGGGCCCGCTACCGGGGGAAGCGCTACTCCTTCGGCTACCCCGCCTGCCCGGACCTGTCCCTCCAGCGGAAGCTCTGGCGGCTGATGCGACCCCACGACCATATCGGGGTCGAGCTCACCGAGGGGGACATGATGGACCCCGAGGCGAGCGTCTCCGCCCTCGTCTTCCACCACCCGGCCGCCGAGTACTTCGGGGTCGGGAAGGAGGAGTAGGCCCGGGTCAGGGCAGGATCATCACCGGACCTCCCCATTCAGACCTCCCCATTCAGACCTCCCCGTTCAGTTCTCCTCGCCCCCCACCCGGCGGCCCGCCGAGTAGAGCGATCTTCCGAGCACGAAGACGAGCACGAGGACCACCCCACCCATGGCGAGGGCGTTGTTCAGGAAGTTCGAGATCCGGCGGGAGAGCGCGGCAGGGCTCGGACCCGCGTCCGGCCTGCGCACCTCGAACCGAAGGGTGGCCGGGACCGGGTCGGCGCCGGTGCCGATCGCCCGCTCGATCGCGGCGAGGTCGTGGCGGGGAGGGTCGACCTCGGCGCCGTAGATCAGGGAGTAGGCGCGCCCGGCCTCGGCGAGGAACACCAGCTCGTCGATGGGACCGCGGGCGGTGATCGCGTCGATCTCGAGAGGCGGGCTGTCCCGGTTCTCGATCCCGAGGCGCAGCGACTCCACCCGGGTGGTCGGGAA
>JAFMMO010000194.1 GCA_017859655.1 Pseudomonadota bacterium
GAGGAGGACGACGAGCCCGGCGAGGGCGCAGGGGAGGGATCGACCGCGGTTGAAGAGGCCGAAGAGCGCGAGGAGCTCCGCCACCAGCACCCCGAGAAGGAGGAAGCCCATTCTTACACGACTCCGTTCCTGCCCGTCCTCAGGGAGCGTGGCCCTGAGATGATGAACCACGGATGGGACCGCTGCGGTGGGAGCAAGAGCGTTGCCATCCCCGGGTCTCCAGCCCACCACGGGGGAGTTCGATCAGGGGGTCGGGGCGTCGGCGTCCCCCTCCGCCCCACCTTCCATCCAGCTCTCGAGGTCGACCCCGAGGGCGTCCGCGACCCGGTTGATGTGATTGAAGAACCCGATGACATGGACCGCCTCGGTGATCTCCCCGTCGTCGAGCCCCTCCTCGCGGAGCGAGTCGAGGTCCTGGTGCCCCATCGCCGCGGGCTCCCGGGTGAGCTTCTCGGCGAAGGCGCAGAGGGCGCGCTCCCGCGAGGTGAAGGTCTCCTCCGCGGACCGCCAGTCGGTCTTCGCCGCCATCGTCTGGTGCTCGCTCCCACCCTGGGAGCGGAAGTCCCGGGCGTGGGACTCCGTTCAGTAGAAGCAGGCGTTCTCGCGGCTCGTGATCGTCGCGATCAGCTCCTTCTCCCGGGAGGTGAGGCTGGTCCTCCCCTTCATGAGCTGGACGTAGAAGCGGAGGAAGGTCGAGAGGAGGCTCGGGCGCTGGGACATGACCCGGATGATCCCGGCGACCTCGCCGGCTCGACCGACCGCGGCATCATAGATCCCGGCCAGCTCTCCGGTCGCATCCTCCGGACGGACTTGCTCGATCCAGGCCACTCCGGCTCCTCTCCGCTGCGAGGGTGGGGTCAGCTGTCGTGCGTGGAGGGAGGCGCGGCGCGGCGGGCGAGCGCTCGATCGGCGAGGACCAGCGCGACCATCGCCTCCACCACCGGCACCGCCCGAGGGAGGACGCAGGGGTCGTGCCGCCCCGTCCCCTCGAACTCCACCGGCGCGCCGTCCCGGTCGACGGTCGACTGCCGTCGCGCCACGGTCGAGGTCGGCTTGAAGCCGACGCCGCAGAGGATGGGGGCGCCGCTGGAGATGCCGCCGAGCTGCCCGCCGCTGCGGTTCGTGGTGGGCACCGGACCATCCGGCCCGGGCTCGTACGGATCGTTGTTCACGCTGCCGGTGCGGTAGGTGCTCGCGATCCCATCGCCGGACTCGAACGCGACGGCGGCGGGGAGGGAGAGCATGCCCTGGGCGAGGAGCGCCTTGAGCTTGCCGAAGAGGGGGTCTCCCCAGCCGGCGGGCACGCCGCGGGCGACCACGCGCACCCAGCCCCCGAGGGAGTCCCCGGCCTCCTGGGCCGCGACGATCCGCTCCGCCATCCCCTGCGCCGCGACGGGATCGGGGCAGCGCACGGGCCGGGCCTCGACCTCGGCGCGAGTGACCATCGTCGGATCGACGGCGGCGCCGATCTCCCCGACGCGATCGACCCACGCCACGATCTCGATCGGCGCGATCGTGCGGAGGATCGCCTCGGCGACCGCGCCGGCGGCGACGCGGGCGGCGGTCTCGCGAGCGCTCGCCCGTCCGCCTCCGCGAGGATCGCGGTGACCGTACCGCGCCTGGGTCGGCCAGTCGGCGTGACCGGGGCGATAGAGGTGGGAGAGACGGGAGTAGTCCTCGCTCCGGGCGTCGACCGACTCGATCCAGATCGAGAGGGGGGTGCCGAGGGTCCGCCCCTCGTGGACCCCGGAGAGGATGCGGGGCCGATCGGGCTCGCTCCGCGGCGAGGTGAGCGGCTGGCCCGGGCGCCGACGGGCGAGAGCCGCCTCGATCTCCTCGGGGTCGATCACGACGCCGGCGGGGATGCCATCGAAGACGCAGCCGATCCCGGGACCGTGGGACTCGCCCCAGGTCGTCAGTCGCAGGAACTCTCCGAAGGTGTTGCTCATGGTGCGAGTTTAGGCAACCGAGCGGGACGGGGGAAGGCGTGCGGCGGCGGATCTCGGGGAAAGGGGTGGCTCCACGCCCCCCGGAGAGTACTTTCCCGATTCGGCGCGCACGACGGAGGTCGAATGTCTCGGGAAAGAGCGAACGAGGTGAAGGGGTTCCCCCGCCTCGGGGACCCCAACCGGATCCCCGAGCCTCTGCGGCGATGGTACCTCGAGGCCCGGCGCGACCTCCCCTGGCGCCGCACCCGCGATCCCTACGCGGTGTGGCTCTCCGAGATCATGTGCCAGCAGACCCGGGTCTCGGTGGTGATCCCCTACTACGAGCGCTTCCTCGCCCGCTTCCCGGATGCCGCGAGCCTCGCGGCCGCGCCCGAGGATGAGGTGCTCTCCCTCTGGGCCGGGCTCGGCTACTACTCCCGGGGGCGGAACCTCCGCCACGCGGCGCGCCGGATCGTGGAGGAGCACGACGGGCGCTTCCCCGAGACCCTCGACTCGATCCGCTCCCTCCCCGGAGTGGGCGAGTACACCGCCGCCGCGATCGGCAGCATCGTCTTCGGGATCGCGGAGCCCGTGATCGACGGAAACGTCGAGCGGGTCCTCGCCCGTCATGGGGCGATCGTCGGGGATGTGAAGCGAGGGGAGGCGCGGCGCGAGGTGCGCGAGTCCGCGCGCCACGCCCTCGACATCGAGGATCCGGGGACCCACAACCAGGGGATGATGGAGCTCGGGGCGCTGGTCTGCACCCCGCGCCGTCCCACCTGCGACGAGTGCCCCATCGCGGCAAGCTGTCGCGCCCGCGCCCTCGGCGTCCCCGAGGAGCATCCGAGCCCTCGCCCTCGACGCGCCCCGGAGACCCAGCACTGGGCCGCCCTCCTCGCGGAGGAGTCCGGCGGTGTCTGGACGGTGGAGCGAGGAGCGGAGGCAGAGCTCCTCCCCGGGCACCGGGGCCTCCCTCTCGTCCGCCTCCCGGGGGACGAGGAGGCTCCGCCGAGCCGCGGCCAGATCCTCGCGGCGATCCGGAGAGCGATCTCGGAGCTCACCGGCCGCGGAAGTTCATCCGACGGGGACCGCGGGGAGACGCCCCCCCCGGTCGAGCTCGGTCGCGTCCTGCCCCCCGTGCGCCACTCGATCACCTATCGCCGCCTCCACATCCATCCGGTGCGGCTCTCCATCGAGCTGCCGCGGCGAAGCGAGGGCGCGCGCCTCCTCCCCGGAGAGGAGCGCGGGAGTCTCCCGGCCCTCTTCCGCAAGGTGATCGAGGCCTCGCTCCCGCAGGGTGGAGACGGAGAGGGAGAGTCTCCGGGACTCACCCGGTAGGGATCGCGCGGCGGTGATCTTTGGGCGGTGATCTTTGGGCGGGGATCTTCGGGCGGGGATCCCATCCGGGCGACACCCCGGCGCCCCTCACCTCAGCCCTGGCGGACCTCCCGGCCGAGCGCGGCGACGCCGGCGAGGAAGGCGTTCTTCCCCCCCATCGAGGGATGTCGCACGTAGCGGGAGGGAACCCCTATCCTCTCGAGCCCCGCCTCCGCCACTCGGCCGATCGCCACGGGGGTCGCCTCGGGAAAGAGCGCGAGGAAGGTCGGCAGGATCGCGAGCCCCGCCTCGACCTCCGGACGCCTTGGGGGACGGTTCGAGAGCGGCTCCCTCGGCCGGTGGGGATGCCACGGGACGGTGTTCCACAGCACGCAGTCCCGCCGGTCGCGGATCCCCTCCCAGACGATGGCCGCGGAGCGCTCCTTCTTCAGCGCCTCCCCGACGCTGGAACGACGCAGTCGGTGCCCGTCGGTCCAGGGGAGCGGAGACTCGCCGACGAGGAGATCCTCCCCGGTGAACGGAATCCCCGAGAAGCGACAGCCGTTGTAGCCCGCCGCCTCCCCGACGAGGACCCAGCGGGCATCCCCATGGGCGCGCAGGTAGGCGCGCAGGTTCCCGAGCCGACGCTCCGCCCCATCCGGGAGATCGAGCGCGGGATCGTGATCGAGGTAGGGGTGAAAGACCCCGGGGGGGGCGGGGCGACCGAGGACTCGGGTGAGGGTGCGCAGGCGGCTCTCGAAGCTCATGGGGAGACGGTACGGAACGCCGCGCGCCGCGGCAAGGGACCGCGCCGATCCGCCGGGGGCCGAAGCCTCGAGGAGACCGGGGCCGCAGCCGGATGGAGCGGAGGGGCCGGGCGATCGCGCCGCCCGACCCCTCCGCCGCAGTCCCATCTCCGCCCGCGGAGGGCTCAGGTCTGCGCGGCCGCCACGGCCTCGCCGAGCGGGGTCTCCCCCTCCCGCGAGGCGATCACCGCGGTCCCGCAGGTGTCGCTCCAGACATTGACCACGGTCCGGCACATGTCGAGGGGCCGGTCGACCGCGAGCAACAGCGCCGCCCCCTCGAGGGGCAGCTCGAGGGCGGAGAGGATCGTGAGCATCATCACCAGGCCCGCGGATGGGATCCCCGCCGCGCCGATCGAGGCGAGCAGCGCCGCGATCACCACATAGACCTGCTGCGTGAACCCGAACTCGAAGTTGCCGGTCGACGCGTAGTACTGGGCGAGGAAGATCACGCCGATGCACTCGTAGAGCGCGGTGCCATCCATGTTCACCGTCGAGCCGAGGGGCGCGACGAAGCTGGAGACCTTGTTCGAGACCTTCCCCCGCTCCTCGATCGTCTCGAGGGTGACCGGCAGGGTCATCGAGGAGGAGCTGGTCGAGAACGCGGTCATCAGCGCGGGGCTCATCGCCTTCGCCCACCGCAGCGGGTTCACCCCACCGACGAAGCGGACCAGCATCGGCAGCACGACCCCGGCGTGGATCACGAGCGCGAGGAACACGGTCAGCATGTACCACGCCAGCGGCTTGAAGACCCCGAAGCCGGTCTCCCCCACCACCTTCACCAGCAGGCAGAGCACCCCGACCGGCACGGTGAGCATGACCGCCTGGGCGAGGCGCATGACGACCTCGAAGGCCGCCTCGAAGAACTGGGTCATCGTCGCGCGGGTCGTGTCGGAGGAGCGGGTGATGAAGTAGCCGAAGAGGAGCGCGAAGAAGATGATCTGGAGCATCTGCCCGTTGGCCGAGAACGCGGAGAAGACGTTCTCCGGCACCATCCGGCGGAAGATGTCCCAGAGATTCTGCGACTCCGAGCCGAAGGCGGCGTCGACCGCGAGGCCGAGCTCCGCCCCCTCCCCGGGGCGGATGACGTTCACCAGCAGCAGCCCCAGCCCCGCCGCGAGCAGCGAGGTCATGATGTAGTAGCCCAGGGTCCGCCGACCGAGGCGGCCGAAGTCGCTCCCCCCCCCGAGCCCCGTGACCCCGGTGATGATCGAGGTGAGGACGAGGGGGACGATGAGCATCTTGAGCAGGCGCATGAAGATGTCCGCCACGAAGCGGAACGGCTCGATCAGGGAGTTGCGCGAGGAGGTCGGCTCGAGCTCCAGGGTCACCGAGCGCGGCGCGCCGCCGACCCGCTCGAGGCTCGCCACCATTCCGTAGCCCACCTCGTCGAGGGTCGCGCGGAGGCCCGCCGCGCTCTCGACCGCGATCCGGCGCTCCCGCCCCTCGACCCCCTTGTCGAGGACCAGGGCGGAGATCACATCCCCGACCGCGAGCGCCTCGGTGGGCTTCCGTCCCTTGGGGAGGAGGCTCGTCCGGATCGACTCGACCCGGACTCCGCCCTCCGCATCGACGACCTTCGCGCCGATGGAGCCGGGCCCCTCCGTCATCGACTGGATCGTCGCGCCCACGATGACGCCGATCGCCATGAAGCCGAGGATCCACCAGTGCAGGGCCTTCCGGCCGGTCTCCGCTCCGCTCATGCGGCGGTCCCTTCCTTCGGCAGGATCAGAGAGGTCGCGACGCGCGAGGGATCGAGATGCTCATCGCAGAGGCGCTGAAGGTCGGAGAGCTCCAGCGCGTGGAGCCCATCGATGATCCCCAGCAGGTCGATCCCGAGGAACTGGTAGCTGCAGTAGTGGTTCGCGGTGAACTCCAGCGAATTGAAGTAGCGGATGAAGCTCCCCATGATGGCGCGCTTCTGCCGCTCGAAGCCCTCGCTGTCGATCCCGTCGCGACGCACCCGCTCGATCTCGCGCAGCACCGCCTCCTCCAGCCGCTCGGGATGAGGGGTCTCGCCCCCGATCATCGAGTGACCCACATCCGCCATGGCGGAGTGAGAGGCCCCGAAGCCGTCGTCGATCAGCTGGGACTCGTAGAGGGACTGATGGAAGGCGGTGGCCTGCCCGAAGATCAGCTCCAGCAGGATGTCCGCCGAGAGCTCGCGGGTGAGGAGGTCCTTCCCGGGCAGACCCGGGTGCACATCCTTGAAGCCCATGAGCAGGCGCGGCATCGAGACCACCATGCGCTCCTCGCGCCGGCGGTCCGCGATCTCCACCGGCTCCTCGGGGAAGACCCGGTCGAGCCGACCGAGCGGCTCCCATTCCCGCTCCGAGAGGATGCGGTCGACGAGCTCGAAGTAGCCCTCGCGGTCCTCATCCCCGATGGCGAAGAGGATCATGTTCTCCGGATGGTAGAAGGTCTCGTAGCAGGTCATGAGCAGCTCGGGGGTGATCCCGGCGATCGACTCGACCGTGCCCGCGATGTCCTTGCGGACCGGGTGGTTCCGGTAGAGGGACTCGAGCAGGTTGAAGTAGACCCTCCACCCCGCGCTGTCCTCGTACATCCGGATCTCCTGGCCGATGATCCCCTTCTCCTTCTCGACGTTCTCCTCGGTGAAGTGCGGCTGCTGCACGAAGCGCACGAGCCGCTCGAGATGGCCCGG
>JAFMMO010000195.1 GCA_017859655.1 Pseudomonadota bacterium
GGTGCGCGCCGCGGTCGCCGACTCCGACCTCGTCATCGGCGCGGTGCTCGTCCCCGGGGATCGGGCGCCCTGCCTGGTGCCGCGGGAGTACCTCTCCGAGATGCCGGACGGCTCCGTCATCGTCGATGTCGCGGTCGACCAGGGGGGCTGCGTCGAGACCTGCAAGCCGACCACCCACGCGAACCCGACCTACGTGGTCGATGGCGTCGTCCACTACTGCGTCGCGAACATGCCGGGGGCGGTCAGCCGCACCTCGACCTTTGCCCTGACGAACGCCACGCTGCCGTACCTCGTCACCCTCGCGGACCGCGGGCTGGAGGGCTTCCTCGCGGCCAGCCCCGGACACGCCCTCGGCCTGAACACCTACGCCGGGAAGGTCTACCACCACGGCGTCTCGAAGGCATTCGACCTCCCCCTCACTGCGATCTCCGACCTCCCCTCCCTCGAGAGGGGGACGCCTTGAGCGACCGCCCCTCGCCGGAGGGCCTCGATGTCCTGACCCTCGCCCCCGAGCTCGGCCGGATGTACGAGCCGGTGGCGGGAGACCTCGTCGCCCTGAACACCTACCTCGCGGAGGAGTTCCGTTCGACGGAGCCGTTCGTCCATGACCTCCTCATCCACATCGCCCGGTTCCGCGGGAAGCAGATCCGCCCCGCGGTCCTCTTCCTCGCCGGCCGCGCAGTGGCGATGGCGGAGGCGGACGCCCGGGTCGGGCATGACCATGTGAAGTGCGGCGGGGTCGTCGAGCTGATCCACACCGCGACCCTCGTCCACGACGACCTCCTCGATGACGCGCGGATCCGCCGCCGGGTCGAGACCGTGAACCACCGCTGGGGGGAGCGCGCGGCGGTCCTCCTCGGCGACTTCATCTACTCGCGCGGCTTCAGCATTTCGACCGAGGTGGAGGGGGTGGCGCGGCTCCTCGCGGACACCACCCACACCATCTGCGAGGGGGAGCTGCTCCAGGTCGGCAGCGCCGGGGACATCGACCTCACCGAGGCGCGCTACAACGAGATCATCGAGAAGAAGACCGCCGTCCTCTACGGCATGGCCGCCCGGGTCGGCGCCTCCCTCGCGGGGGGGACCCCGGAGCAGGTCGCGGCGCTCGAGCGCTACGGCACCGCCCTCGGGATGGCGTTCCAGATCGCGGATGACGCCCTCGACATCCTCGGGGACGAGGGGGTGGTCGGGAAGTCCCTCGGCACCGACCTCGTGAACGGCAAGATGACGCTGCCGATCATCCGGCTGCGTGACCTCCTCGGCGACGCCGCGGGGCAGGAGCTGCGCTGGGTCCTCGAGAACCCGAAGGAGACCGGCGCCCGGGCGCGGGTGCAGAAGATGCTCGACGAGCACGAGATCTTCCGGAAGGTCCGCGCTACCGCGGAGGCCCACATCGAGGAGGCGGTCGCCTCCCTCGACGCGCTCCCGGAGAGCCCGGCGCGGGAGTCGCTGACGACCCTCGCCCGCTTCGTCCTCGAGCGGAACCTGTAGGCCACCGGTGACCGACCCCCACGACGAGTCGACTCTCCCGCGCCCGACGCATCTCGATGCCGAGGGGCGCGCCCGGATGGTCGACATCGGGGGGAAGGAGATCACCCGCCGCGAGGCGGTGGCGACCGGCCGGATCGTGATGCGCCCCGAGACGGCGCGCGCGATCGGGGAGGGGAGCGTCGCCAAGGGCGATGTCCTCGCGGTCGCCCGCGTGGCGGGGATCCAGGCCGCGAAGGAGACCTCGCGGCTGATCCCGCTCTGCCATCCGCTCTCCCTCGACGCGGTCGAGGTCGAGCTGACGGTGGGGGAGGGCGCGGTCGACGCGCGGGTCGCCGCCCGCACGAGCGGCCGGACCGGGGTGGAGATGGAGGCGCTCGCCGCGACCTCCGCCGCCCTGCTAACGATCTACGACATGTGCAAGGGGATCGACCGCGCAATGATCATCGAGTCGATCCGACTCGAGTCGAAGAGCGGCGGGCGCAGCGGCGAGTGGAGCCGCGCCTCCGAGGCCTCCGACTCCGACACCTCGAAGTGAGAAACCGAAGGGACGAAGCGATGACCGCACAGATCATCGACGGCAAGGCGATCGCCAAGCAGTGCCGCAAGGCGCTCAAGGGGCGCGTGAAGGAGTTCACCGAGCAGTACGGCCACGCCCCCGGCCTCGGCGTGATCCTCGTCGGGGACGACCCCGCCTCCGCGGTCTACGTCCGCAACAAGGAGAAGGCGTGCGAGAAGGTGGGGATCAACAGCTTCCACCGCGACCTCCCCGCCACCGCGACCCAGGAGCAGGTGGCGGCGATCATCGATGAGATGAACGCCGACGACCGCGTGCACGGGATCCTGCTGCAGCTCCCGCTGCCGAAGGGGCTCGACGAGCAGGCGATGCTCGCCCGGATCCACCCCGACAAGGACGCCGACGGCTTCCACCCGATCAACGCGGGATACCTCGCGGTCGGCAAGGAGGGCTACGTCCCTTGCACGCCGAAGGGGGTGATGACCCTCATCGAGAGCACCGGTCAGTCGATCGAGGGGGCGCACGCCGTCGTCATCGGTCGCTCGAACATCGTCGGCAAGCCCCAGGCGCAGCTCCTCCTCGGGAAGAACGCCACCGTCACCGTCTGCCACTCCCGCACCCGCAACCTGCCCGAGGTGGTCGCTCAGGGGGACATCGTCGTCGCCGCGGTCGGCCGCCCGGAGATGGTGAAGGGGGACTGGATCAAGGAGGGGGCGATCGTGATCGATGTCGGGATCAACCGCCGCGACGATGGCACCCTCTGCGGCGATGTCGACTACGACGCCGCGGCGGAGCGCGCGGGGTGGATCACCCCGGTGCCCGGCGGCGTCGGTCCGATGACGATCGCCATGCTCCTCGAGAACACGCTCGAAGGGGCGATCCGCAAGGCGGAGTCGCGCTGAGCGGAGCCGCGCGGAGCACGGAGCACGAACACGACGAGGGGGGCGCGCGATGATCTCGGCCGGGGGTCGGATCCGGAAGCTCTCGCCGCATCTGGTGAACCAGATCGCGGCGGGGGAGGTCATCGAGCGCCCCGCCTCCGTCGTGAAGGAGCTCCTCGAGAACGCGATCGATGCCGGCGCGACCGACATCCGCATCGACCTCGAGGAGGGGGGGAAGCGCCTCATCCGCATCACCGATGACGGGATGGGAATCGCCCCGGTCGATCTGCCCCTCGCCGTGGCGAGCCACGCGACGTCGAAGCTGCGGAGCGAGGCGGACCTCCATCGCATCCACACCCTCGGCTTCCGGGGGGAGGCGCTCGCGAGCATCGCGAGCGTCAGCGAGCTCGACATCGTCTCCCGCCCCGCGGGGCAGGAGGCGGGGGAGCGGGTCGTCGCCCGCGATGGGACGGTCGCGGAGGGCGCGCCGGAGCCGATGGCCCCCGGCACCCGGGTCACGGTGAAGAACCTCTTCTACAACGTCCCCGCCCGGCGCCGCTTCCTAAAGGGGGACCGCGCCGAGGTCGCGCGGATCCACACGATCGTCAAGGAGCTCGCTCTCGCGATGCCGACGGTCGGCTTCACCGTCGTCCACGACGGACGCACCTCGATCCGCTACCCATCCGACCAGCCCCACACCCGGCGGATCGCCGAGGTGCTCGGCGAGGACCTCGCCGGGCGGCTCATCCCCCTGCCCCCGCACGGGCAGTTGATGGGGTGGATCGCACCCCCCGACATCCACCGCCGCACCGGTGACGGGATCCACGGCTTCCTGAACGGCCGCGCGATCCGCGACAAGGTGGTGCTCCACGCCGTGCGCGAGGGGTACCGCGGCTACCAGATCCCCGGCCACCACCCGGTGGCGGTGGTCTTCCTCGACCTGCCGCCGGAGTCGGTGGATGTGAATGTCCACCCGACGAAGCAGGAGGTTCGCTTCCAGGACTCCGCCGCGGTGCACGCCCTCGTTCGCCGCGCGGTGCGGGATGCCCTCACGGCCGCGGGGAGCGCCCCCTCCCTCGGCTCCGAGCTGGAGGAGAGCCCGGCGACGATGCCTGCTCCCCGGCCGACCTCGTTCGAGGCCGGGAGCGCTCCCCCCGCGGGGGATCATGGCGCGGCGGCGGACCGTGCGGTCGACGCCGCGGGGTTCGCCGTGGCGGAGGGGGAGACCTCTCCGGGCGGACGGGAGACCTCGTCCGCCGCGTCCGCAGAGTCGCGCCCCCCTGCTGAGCCTCGCGAGCCTTCCCTCGCCCTCGGGGGAGGGGAGACCCGGGCGCCGGTCGTGCCCCCCGCCGCGGTGGAGGGGCGGGAGGTGCGCGCCTTCCAGGTCCGCTCCTCCTTCCTCGTGGTGGAGGAGGAGGAGGGGCTCCTCGTCATCGACCAGCATGCCCTCCATGAGAAGATCCTCTACGAGGAGATTCTCGCCGCGCGCGAGGCCGGCGTGCGCTCGCAGCCGCTCCTCGTTCCCCAGACGGTCCGCCTCGACCCTTCGGAGTGGGAGGCGTTCGCGGAGGTGCGGGAGTCCCTCGCCGAGCTCGGGCTCGAGGCGGATGAGTTCGGGGACGCGGTC
Source organism: Pseudomonadota bacterium (assembly GCA_017859655.1). Taxonomy (GTDB): domain Bacteria; phylum Planctomycetota; class UBA8108; order UBA1146; family UBA1146; genus JAFMMO01. The sequence continues at coordinate 4,514 of JAFMMO010000195.1, forward strand.
GTCATCGTGCGCGCGGTTCCGGCCGGCTTCGAGAACCGCGCCGTCGACCGCCTGCTCCGCGAGGTGCTCGGCAAGGTCGTGGAGGCGCGGCGCGGGGGGAGCGACACCCTCCCCGACCTGCGGGAGCGCCTCCTCCAGACGATGGCGTGCAAGCGGGCGGTGAAGGCGGGGCAGCCGCTCTCGCCGGAGATGGTGGTCGACCTGATCCGCGGGCGCGCCCGCGCCTTCCAGCCGCAGAACTGCCCTCACGGCCGCCCCTCCGAGCTGCGCATCGGCTGGGAGGAGCTCGCCCGCCGCTTCGATCGGAAGTAGCGGACGCTCCCTTCCCGGGCTCCCTGTCCTCCCCGATTCCGCCTCCGCTCGCCCATCCCCGTCTTCGACGAGCTCCAGCGCCCTGCCGGCGCATGTCCGGCCGGATGGGGAAGAGGCCCTCCGACCCCGTGGGGTGGAGGGCCTCTTCGCGTGAGGAGGGGACTCTCGATCAGGGGGCGGCGGGGAAGGACAGGTCCCCGAGGACGCCGACCGGGACCTCACCGATGCCGGTGAGGAGCTCCGTCAGCATCTCCGGCACCGCGACGTGCTCGATCTCCTGAGCCGGGTCGGGTCCCGCGTTCGGGAACGGCGCCGGAGGCGGAGTTCCATCGCTGAAGAGGTAGGTGAGGCCGAAGACCGCGTCGCTCAGGTCGAGGGCGCCATCCCCGTTGCCATCCGCGGCCTCGGGCGGCTGGGAGGCCTGACCACCGTTGAAGAGGTGGTCGAGGATGTGGACCGCGTCGGAGACGTCGACCTGGGAGTCGCCGTTGGCATCGAGGCGGACGAACCAGTCCCACGGGGTCGGATCGGGGACGATCACCGGAGTCGGGCAGATGAACCTCACGTGGGTGTTCGGCGCGGCGACGATGAGGTTGGCGATGGTCTGCGCGAGGTCGTGCGGCTGGGTCGGAATCTCACGCACCGGGTACTGCACGATCTCGATCCCGAGCTGTGCATCGTACTCGTGACAGCCGACCACACCGGCGGCGTCGGTCCGGACGAGGTACTCATCCGCCGGGCCACGGCACCAGGTGCTCGTGCCGCCGGTGGGGAGGAAGCCCTGATCGCTCGTCTCGCGGACGTCGGTGAAGAACTCGACGTAGGTCGCGCCGTAGCCGCGGGCGAAGTCGAGGGCGAGATGCGGCCCCGCGGCGTTCCCGGACATCTTCACCATCATCGCCTCGTGCCGGATGTTCGCGTCGCGCCCCACGAAGACGAAGGTCTCCGGCGCGATCTCCTCGATGTCGCCGAGGCTCGTGAAGCCGTAGATCAGCTGGTGGCTCAGGGGGGCGCCGGAGATGGAGAGGCGCAGCGACTGGGTCGCGTTCTGGTAGAGGCCGAGGATCTGGAGTCCGCCGGTGGCGGTCACTTCGATGGCGGTGCCGATCGACTGGCTGAACTGCGGACCGTAGGCGTTCAGCCACAGGATGTTCCCAGTCTGGTCGAGGCGCGCCACGATCAGCTCGCGGAACGGCACGGCGTTCGGCGTGACCGGGGAGTTCGTGCCCATGAAGCCGGTGACGAAGTAGCCCGGGGGGCTGTTCGGGCCCGCGGGAGCGATCTCGACATCGCGGAACTGACCCCAGCCCAGGCTCGGCACCGCGCCCGTGGCGGAGGGGAACCGGAGGTCGAAGTAGGTCTGCAGCGAGATCGGGTTGCCGATCGCGTCGGTCCTCAGGAAGACGGGGTACTGGGCGGTGCCCTGCTCCACGATCAGCGACCCGACCACGACGAGGCTGCCGTCGGTGTCCTCGAGGACCTCGAGACCCGCGCCCCGCGCTCCCGATGTGGTGCCCGCGGGCACGCCGAAGAGCTGGACCCAGAGCGGGAATCCGTTGGGGTCGGTGCGGGCGAGGAAGATCGGGTGGTTCGGCACGGCGTTGGTGAGGCCGGTGATGAGGAGGTCGCCGTTGGCGGCCTCCCGGATGGAGGTCGGATAGGCGACGGTGCCCGCTCCGTTCGCCCCCGCGATGCGGAGATCGTGGGAGAAGAGGAGCGTGCCGTCCTCCTGGAACTTGTTCACGTACAGGTCGAGGCGCCAGCTCGCGCTGAGCTGTCCGAAGCGCAGGCGGGGTCCGACGGTGACATAGCTCGGGACGGCGTCG
>JAFMMO010000196.1 GCA_017859655.1 Pseudomonadota bacterium
GAGCTGGCGCACCGGCCTCGGTCGGGTGACGACGATGACGACGGAGCCGGTGGGGCCGGGGACCGAGGGTTGGCAGTCGTGGGATGACTACGGCGCCTTCCTCGCCCGGATCCTCACGCGCACCGCCTCCGACGCCACCGGCCCGTGGCGCTTCTCGATCGAGGCGGACCGGTTCACCGTGACGGTGGTCGCGGAGCAGCGCGAGGCCGGCGCCCCGGCCCCGGTGGCGAGCCGGATCGAGGAAGGGGGGGCGCGTGTCCCCCTGCGCTTCGATCGCCGCGCGCCCCGCACCTTCGCCGCCTCCTTCCCCCGCCCTCGGGACGGCGATGGCCGGGCCCTCGCCGCGCGGATCGAGGCGGGCGCCGCGGGCGGGTCGAGGATCACCCGACTCGTCCTGCCCGCCCCCTCCGCTCCGGAGCTGGCGGGGCGGGCCTCCGCGACGGAGGACCGGGAGACCCAGGGGGATCCCGCCGCGGCGCTCGACCTCGAGGCCCTCGCCGCGGCCACCGGCGGCTCGATCGCCCCCTCCGACCTCACGGGCTTCCGACCCGTCGCGGGTCGGGCGGAGCGCGCCGTCCGGGTTCGGGAGCTCGCCTCCCTCTGCACCTTGCTCGCACTGATCACGTATCTCATCGAGATCCTCTACCGCCGCCGGGGTGGACGCCGCCCCGCACCGGTGGGGGTGCTCGCCGGCTGATCGATCGCCTCGGGCGATCGGGCCGTGGAACGGAGAAGGTCCTGTGGTGAAGCCGACCGGAGCGTCGTGCGTTCCCGCGCGGGAACGCGCCGGGGGGAGCGCACCCTCGTGTGCACCCTCGTGTGCACCATGGCGCGCGCTCGCGTGCGCCCCCCTCCTCGCCCTGCTCGCTCTCTCCCCCCTCCTCGGGTGGGAGGATGAGCAGGTCCGGCTGGGACCGGAGCTCGTCGCCGGGATCGAGGCGGCTCTCGCCGCACCCGAGCCTCGGGATGCCGTGCCCACCCTGTGGGACCTCTCCATCCGCGAGACCGGCTCCCCGGTCCCCCTGATCGATGCGTGCGAGTCGCGTTTGAGGGCCCGCCTCGAGGAGGCCCTCCTCGCCGCCCCGGAGGATGGGGAGCCCGACCTCGCGACCCCGGACATCACCGCGCTCCGTCGACTCAGCGGTCGGCTGAGCCGGGTGCTCGGAGACCTTGAGCGGGCGTACGACCTGGTCGCGAAGATCCCCCCCGAGCTGGAGACGCGCGCCGACCGGATCGAGCGCGCCCAGCTCCTCGACGCCCTCGGGCGGGACGAGGAGGCCCACAAGGCGTTCGGCCGGGTCCTCGAGGAGGAGATCGACCCGGAGCTGCGCCAGGAGATCCTCCTGCGCCGGGCGCTCCTCCTCGATCCGAAGGAAGAGCGCCTCGCGGCCGCGAGGGGCGAGCGGGTCGGGAGCGTCATCGGCAGCCTCATCACGAGCCTCGCGATCCCGCTGACCCCGGCGGGAACGACCGCCGCCGCCACCCTCACCCCCGCGACCCCGACGACCCCGGCGGCGCCCGCGGGGACCGGCAGCGCGATCGCGATCCCCGCCGGTCTCGTCGGCGCGCTCCCCACCGGCGCGGCTCCCTCCCGTCGCCGGGAGGAGGAGCCGGAGCGGAAGCCGACCGCGCTGGCTCGCTTCGCCCTCGATCCGGAGCGAGACGCCGCGCTCGCGAACCAGGCCGCGATGATCCTCGGTCTCCGCGGGGAGCAGAGCGACGCCATCGAGGCTTTCCGGGTGATGGATGGCGACGGGAGTCATCGCTACCGCCAGGAGGTCCGCCTCGCGGAGTGGGCCCTCGAGGCGGAGGAGTGGGAGGCGGCCCAGGCCTTCTCCTGGGCGGCCGTGCGCTCGGCGAAGATGAAGCGCGACCGGCGCTACGCCCTGACCATCCTCGTCGAGGCCTACCGCCGGGATCGGGCCCTCCCCGCCCTGATCGAGCAGATCGCCGCGGAGTCGGAGCTCTCCGAGGAGACCCGTCAGGTCTGGATCGACCTCCTGCGGGAGACGGGGCAGGTCGAGGCCGCGCTCACCCTCTTCCGCGAGGGGAGCGATGGGGAGTTCACGATCGACATGCGCCGGGAGCTCCTCGAGATGTGCCGGGAGACGGGGCAGGAGGCGCTCCTCGTCTCCGCCTACGCCGACCTGATCGCGCAGGAGCCGCGCTTCATCGAGTGGCGGGAGGGTCTCTCTCGCTACCACCTCGAGCGCGGGGACCGGGAGCGCGCCCTCACCGTCTGGTCCGACTACCTCTCCGTGACCGACGACCTCCGCTACCGGATGGCCGCGGCGAGCACCCTGATGGCGATCGGGCTCGATGACCGGGCGGTCGAGTTCGCCCGGGCGTGCCAGGGGCAGGGCCCCGAGGCGCGGAACGGCGCGCTCCTCTTCCTCTTCGAGCTGAGCCTCGCCCGCAGCCGGATGGACGAGGCGCGGGAGCGCCTCGACGAGCTCGTCTCCCTCGCCGAGGGGGTCGACCCGGTCCACAAGGAGATCGCGGATGCCTTCGCCCGGCTCGGGGACAAGGCTCGGGCGGTGGAGGTCCTCGACGCCTATCGGACCGCCCGGGGCGCGGACTCGAACCCGGACACCGACATGAAGCTCGCGCTGCTCCTCTCCGACATCGGGGAGGAGGAGCGTGCGCTCGAGCTGTGGGGGGAGATCTGGCGCGCCGTCGAATCGATCCCGCGGCGACGCTATGTCGAGGAGCGGCTGATGGCGGTGGCATCCCGCCTCGGCAAGCTCGCCTCCATCGCGGTGCGGATCGAGCGGAACCTCCGCGATGGCACCGCCGATGACCGCGAGGTCGGGCTCCTCGTCCGCCTCTACACCCATGTGAAGGACCCCGTCTCCGCCACGGAGATCGTCGAGGTCCACTGGGGGAAGGCGGGGCGGAAGGCGACCGAGGTCCTCGCCGAGAAGGCGCGGATCTTCGTGGCCTGTGAGGACTTCTACAACTACGAGCTGGTCATCGAGGAGCTGATCGAGCTCGACCCGGAGAACCGCGGGGACTACCTCCGGCAGCTCGCGATGAGCAAGCTCGAGAGCGGAGAGCAGCAGGAGGCGCGGGCGATCCTCGAGCGGCTCAAGGTCGAGGAGGCGGACACCGCGAGCCTCGAGTTCGAGGCGGGGGTCCTCGCCATCGCCGGGCTGCGCGAGGAGGCGCTCGCCGCCTATCGCCGCAGCCTGGTCGAGCATCCCGAGCGGATCGACACCTACCTGCTGCTCTCGAACCTCCAGAAGGAGCTCGGCCGCCACGATCGCTCCGCCGGCATGTTCCAGTACCTCGCGGAGACCGCCGAGAAGGACGATCTCTTCACCATCGCCATCGACGGCATCCTGAACATGCGGGATGGTCGCTCGAACACCGGCGCGCCGGACCGCCTCGTGGAGTGGGGCCGTCGGATCGTGATGGAGCGCATCTCCCGGAGGCCGGACAAGCTCTACCTCTACCGCCTCCTCGCGGATCTCTGCGAGGAGCTGAGCGACACCGAGGGCGCCATCCGCGCCCTGAAGATGGCGCTGCCGATCGCCGGCGAGCAGCGGACCCCGATCCTCCGCGAGCTGATGGCGATGGCGACCCCGGGGCGTCGGGGTGGGATGATGCGCCCGTCGCCGATTCAGGACCGCGAGGGGGATGAGAGCATCGAGCAGCTGATGTTCGGCCGGCGTCTCCTCGGGCAGGGGGAGCTCGTCCCGCCGCAGGTCTACCTCGAGCTGGGCGAAGCGTTCCTCGGCTCCCGGGAGGTGGTCAACGCGACGAAGACCTTCCAGCGGATGAGCCAGCTCCCCGAGTTCGGGGAGATGCAGGCGCAGATCGCCGAGTCCTTCGAGCGGGGCGCCTACCCTCGCGAGGCGCTGCGGATCTACGAGCGGATGCTCACGGTCGAGCCGACCAGCGTCCCCCTCCTCGCCAAGGTGGGAGAGCTCCACGAGCAGCTCGGGCGGGACGACCTCGCCCGCGAGCTCTACCAGCGTGGGCTGCGGGTGGTGCTCGGCCGGCGGGTGGTCCAGAAGACGGTCCGGAAGGATGACGAGGGGGCCCAGCCCGCCGTGCCCAGCTTCTACGGGAATCGCAACGTCGACGATGCCGAGCAGTACTACGGCCGACTCCTCGCCGGAGTCGTCTCGACCCTCGATCCCTCGGACGCGGACCGATACCTCGACATTCTCCTCGCGGACATCGATGAGGACCTCGCGAGCGTCATCGATGACGCGCCCCGCCCGGACACCGACCTCGCGGAGTTCCCCCGCCTGCAGGGGCGCCTCGCGGCCTACCGGGCGATCGCCGGTCCGATGGGGCGGAGCGCGCGGGTCGAGGCGATCGATCGGCGCCTCCTTTCTCTCCTCCCCGACGACGAGGATCTCCTCGGCTCGCTGGTGCGGGCGCGGATCTCCGACGGGCGGGTGGTCGCGGCGCGCGCGCTCCTCGACGAGGCGGACCGGCCGGAGAAGCAGAAGAAGGGGCTCGCCCTCCTCGTGGGCGGCGCGCGCACCGAGGACCTGCCCGGGGTCATCCCCATCGGCGAGGCGGCGGCGCTGGTCCTTCCCCTCCTCGCGGCGGGGGACGGCGCCGCGGTGGTGGAGGTGCTGAACCGCCTCGACCTCTCCACGGGAGACGCGGGGGACGCGATCGGGCGCATGCCCCTCCTGATCTCCACCGCGATCTTCCTCGAGGATGCCGACCTGGTCCTCTCCCTCTGCCGCCACTACCTCAACCTGATGATCCAGCAGAGCCCCGGTCGCCTCTACGGTGGGGTGCAGGAGATCCTCCAGCGGAGCGGCACGATCCTCGATGAGGCGCGCCGTCGCTCCCTCGTCGAGCAGATCGTCGATGCGATCAACGAGAACCCGGACAAGTTCGGCGGCTTCGTCTCCCGCCTCGCGGACCTCCAGAAGGAGCTGGGGGGGACGCTCTTCACCTCGGAGCAGGTCGAGCGGCTCATCGACAAGCGGCTCGAGGCGAACGACCAGTTCATCTACGGGATCGCCGACATGCTCGGGCTCCTCCCCGCCGGGGAGCGGGGCACCGTGGCCCGTCGCATCTGGCCCCGCCTCCCGAAGGCGCAGACGGGGATGTTCGCCCTCGAGCTGGTGCCGGTACTCGAGGAGGAGGTCGCGCCGGAGTTCGCGGAGTTCCTCGTGCAGGCGTTCCGACAGGGGGTCGAGAAGGCGGACGACCCGAACATGTTCCAGTACTTCGCCGACAGCCTCGCGGACTCCCCCGGGGCGAACGCGGAGGTTGCGCTTCGCTTCCTGCAGGTCCTGAAGGCGCGTGAGCCGGGGAACATCAGCTTCCGGGCGGGGGAGGCGGTCCTTCTCCTCGCGGTCGGACGCGGGGATGAGGCGTGGGAGGTCGCGCGGAAGCTCTACGCCGAGCGTCTCGAGTCCCTCGGCGGGGATCGGGACTACGTGCGGGATCGGGCGCTCGATCGGGTGGTCGCCGCCTTCCAATCGACCCGCTTCGAGGAGTTCCTCGCGACGATCGACGAGAGGATCGCGGCCGCCGGCGCGGACCCGGAGCTCGAGAGCATCCGCCTCGACCTCATCGAGGGGGCGGGGCGCACCGAGCTCTACGACACCAGCCTGCTCGCGGCCGCCGAGGCGTTCCCGGAGGACATCGATCTCCTCCAGCGACTCGATCGCCACCTTCGGGGCCGGGGAGAGCTCTTCGAGCGGATCGAGGTGCAGAAGCGCCTCATCGAGGCGCTGGAGGGCGAGGACGAGCGGCAGCTCCGCAACAGCGAGAACATCCTGATGTCCCTCTGGCGATCGGTCGACAACCCGATCGAGGTCCTCGGTCTCCTGGAGAAGGAGGTGGAGGAGCCGGAGGAGGACGAGGGCGCCGCGAAGAAGGAGCGAACCCCGCCGGCGACGATCGGCCTCGTCCGAGAGGCGGTGGAGGGGGGAGACCTCGCGACGGGGCTCGCGACCTACCGTCGCCTCTGGCGCAGCTTCCCGACCGGAGGACGGGATCCCTTCGGGGGCTTCGTCACGATGGGCGTCTCCCGCATGGGTGGATCGAGCCGACTCCTCTGGCCCGCCGACCCTCCGACGGAGGAGGAGCTGGAGGAGCGACGGCAGGCGTCGCGGCGGGATCGACCCCGGGGGGGACTCCCCGACCTCGGCGAGGTCGAGCGACTCCGGTCCGAGGCGGAGACGCGCCGCGCGGAGCCGGAGGAGTCGAAGCTGCGGACCGCGGCGGAGGTCCTCGCCGGCCTCGACGGTGGGCCCGAGGAGCTCGAGCGACAGCTGCGCTCCCTCCACGGGAGCCAGCTCGGCACGCCGGCGGCGGGAGACCTCTACGACGCGCTCGCGCGGAGAGAGGCGGAGCTCTCCGGGGCGCGGGCGGCCCTCGACGGGTGGCTCGCCCGGGAGTCGACGGGAGAGATTGGGAAGCGCGAGTACGGACGGATCTTCTCCCTGATCGAGCTGACCAGCGAGTCCGATGAGCTGGGGCTCACCGAGATCCTCGACCGGCTCCTGGAGAACGTCAGTCCCACCGACACCGTGCAGCTCCGTCGCCTCGCCCGACTCTGCGTGAAGAGCGGGGACCTCTCCCTCGCGGGGACCCTCTATCGTTGGTGCGCCGTGGTGCAGCCGGGGAGCAGCTTCTCCTACTGGCGCTCCGCCGA
>JAFMMO010000197.1 GCA_017859655.1 Pseudomonadota bacterium
AGGCCCTCGCGTTCTCGACGTACTTGACGGAGGCGCGGACGATGCCGGACCGCTCCTCCTCCGTCGTCTCCCGCACGATCCGGCCCGGCACTCCCCGCACCAGGGATCGGGGAGGGATCACCGTGCCGGGGGAGACGACGGAGCCGGCGGCGACGAGGGACTCCTCGCCCACGACGACATCCTCCATCAGGATGGCGCCCATGCCGATGAGGCTGCGGTCTCCCACCTCCACGCAGTGGATCAGGGCCCGGTGGCCGATCGTCACATCCTCCCCGATGGTGAGCGGCTTGTCGGGATCGGGGTGGACCATCGTCATGTCCTGGAGGTTCGTGCCCCGACCGATGGTGATCGACGCGTCGTCCCCGCGGAGGACGCAGCCGTACCAGATGTTTACGTCCTCCCCGATGATGCAGGCTCCCACCACCACGGCGTTCGAGGCGACGAAGTGCCCGTCGACGAGCTCGATCCGGGCGTTCCGCGCGTGCTCGGTCGAGGGGATGGAGGGCTCGGTCACGGCTGGGTGGTCCGGGGATCCACCGGCGCCGCCGGAGCGTCGGTGGGGAGGGAGTCGAGGCGGGGCGTGCCGGCGCGGAGCTTCTCGATCCTGCGCTCGTCCCCCAGGATCTCGACCACCGCCTCCTGGACCCCCCGCTCCGAGAGGAGGTTCGAGAGGAGAACGCGCTGGTAGCTGATCTGGTGGAGCTCGCGACCGAGGGCGCGGTCCCGCTCCTCCTTCTGCCGCACATTCTCCTCGAAGAGCTTCTCCTGCAGCTGCTCGTTCTCGACGAGGAGCTGGAGCATCAGGTCGGCCCGAGCGTCCTTCTTGCCGGTCACCCCGGCGGCCTTCCGCCGCAGCTCGGTGATCTGCTTCTCCTGCCGCACGATCCGCTCCTCGAGCTCGGCCTTCTCATCGAGGAACTTGCGCTTCTCGTGCTCGTAGAAGTCGGAGAGGGACTTCTCGATCTGGAACATCCGCTCGTTGCGCTCCTGCTGGGCGCGATGGCCCCTCCAGCGGGCCCAGGTCCGGCCGAAGAGGAACGCGGCCGTCACGAGGATGACCCCGACGAGGGTGAGCACGACGACCTCGGACTGCTGGAGATCGTCCAGGAAGGCGATGGGGGGGAAGAGGGAGTGCGACAACGAAGATGCCTCGTTTCGTGGAGATCACTCGATCGGCTTGGCGGCGGTCGCGCGGGGGTTCACGATAATCCTCCCCGCGGGGAGCGGCAAGCGCCCCGGGTGAGCCGAACGGGAGGTCCCTCGTCATGCCCCACGCCGTCTTCGAGCCCGCGCCTCCGCTGGAGCACTTCTGGCGGGTGTTCTCTCCCTTCAAGGAGGTTCGCCCCGACCGGACCATCATCGAGGCGCGGTCGAGCTACCTCCGGCACGACCGCGGCTCTCTGATCATCGAGGCATTCGCCTTCGAGGTCGGTCCGCCCCAGCACTTCTTCGTCATCTGCGATCAACGAGGGTCGCGCGTGACGGTCCGCTGCGCCCCCCTGGTCCCGGTCTCCCGCAGCGATGGGGTCCTGGAGATCGTCCGACGCATCGCGGTCCAGTTCCGGGAGGCGGGGGGCACCCTGCTGCGCACGAACCTCGATCTCGACGCCCTCCCCGCCCCCGCGCTCGAAGGAGGGGGAGAGTGAGTTCCCGCGGGCCCCAGCCGGGGTCTCCTCCGGTGATCCTCGGGGTCGTCCACCTCCGGCCCCTCCCCGGGAGTCCTCGGTACGGTGGAGACCGCTCCGCCATCCTGGCGGCGGCCGAGGCGGATGCCGCGGCCCTGCTCGAGGGGGGCTGCGATGGCTTCGTCGTGGAGAACTTCGGTGATGCCCCGTTCCATGCGACCCGGGTCGAGCCCGGGGTCATCGCCGAGATGGCGGTCATCGCCTCGCACCTGCGGCGGCAGGCCGGGCCGGAGCCCCGGCTCGGGATCAATGTCCTCCGCAATGACGCAGGGGCGGCCCTCGCGATCGCGGCGGCGGCCGACGCCGACTTCATTCGCGTCAATGTCCACACCCAGGGCGCCTGGACCGACCAGGGGTGGGTGGAGGGGGAGGCTGCGAGGACGCTGAGGAGCCGTCGGGCTCTCGCGGCGGAGGGGGTGCGTATCTACGCGGATGTCGGGGTCAAGCACGCCATCCACCTCCCGGGGCACGACCTCGGCGAGAGCGCTCGGGAGACGGTGGGGCGGGGTCTCGCGGATGGCCTGATCGTCTCCGGAGCGGGGACGGGGCGCCCGACCGATCCGTCGGATGTGGCGACGGTGCGTCAAGCGGTGCCGGGAGTGCCGATCCTCATCGGGAGCGGCGCGACGGCAGCGACGATCCGGGCCCTCCTCGAGTGTGCGGACGGGGTCATCGTCGGCAGCTGCCTGAAGCGGGACGGCCTGCTCGAGGCCCCGATCGACAAGGAGCGCGTTGAGGCCTTCGTCGAGGCCGCGCGCCGTTGACCGTCTCGGGAAGGTCCCGGCCGAGAAATCGAGATTTCTCCTGAACTTAGGGGCCTCCCGTCCTTGAATTCCACGCCGATTTCGGCTAGCCTGCCCGACTGGCGAAGGATCAGGGGCTGCCGTCGATGCAGCGCCGCCGCCCGTCCTTCGCAGAGGGAAAGCAGGATCGCCGCTGCCGTTCGTCCCTCGATTCTGTCTTCCGCGACTCGGTCTTCCGTGACTCTGTCTCCGGTGACTCGGTCTTCCCCGGAACCGCCGCTCCAAGCAGGTCTTCCGCCGACGGATCTCTCAGAGACCGGAATCTCCAAGAACAGGCATTTCTGCTTACAGAAGCCGGTTCAGCGGCCGCTTGATCGCGGCGCGAACCGTCCCTCTCGCGACCCCTTGCCGCTTCTCGCGCGCCGGCGCGAGCGAAGCACCCCTCAGGAGTGGAGTCCGACGCCCATGGCCCACTGGACCGATCGACGCGCCGACCGAGGCGGCAAGATCGTCGCCGGGAACTGGAAGCTCCAGCCACCGCGCGGCGAGGGGGTCGAGCTCTTCCGCGCGATCCTCGCGGGGCTGGGCGATGCTCCGGTCGGGGCGGGCGGCCCGGGGGCATGGGTCATCCCGCCCGCGCCCTATCTGGGGCTCTTCGGCGGTGAGCTTTCGCTCGGAGCTCCCCTCGGCCTGGGGGCTCAGGACCTCTCTCCCTGTGGGTACGGCGCGCACACCGGGGAACTCGGGGGGGAGCTCCTCGCCGACTTCGGCTGCGCATTGGTCCTCGTGGGCCACTCCGAGCGTCGCCAGGGAGGCGAGAGTGACCCGGAGGTCGCCGAGAAGGCGCTCGCGGCCGATCGGGCGGGACTCCTTCCCCTGCTCTGTGTCGGCGAGTCGGAAGTCGAGCGAGATCAAGGAGATACGATCGCAGTGGTCGAGCGCCAGCTCGCCGCTGTCTTGGCCACTCTGGCGCCGGAGCGCCCGCTCTGGGTCGCCTATGAGCCCGTCTGGGCCATCGGCACCGGTCGGACCGCAACCTCGGAGCAGGTGGTCGAGGTGCACCAAGCGATCCGGAAATCCCTCGCCCGGGGGGGAAGAGATGGGGCTGGAACGCCGATCCTCTATGGAGGGAGCGTGAATCACTCGAACGCGGGGGCCCTCCTCGCGGAAGAGGAGATCGACGGCGCCCTCGTCGGCGGCGCGAGCCTGAAGGCGGAGTCCTTCCTCGCGATCGTGGAGGCGGGGGCGACGGTCTCCGACTGAACCAGGGACGGGAGAGCGGGGGAAGTCCCCGCGACCCGTCGTCGCAACGGACAGTGCACCGCGTCTGTCTCCGGAGCTTCCGGGGGGCGGGGTGGAGGAACGAGAACGGTACGAAGGAGTCAGCTCGTGCTCATCATTCTCTACATCATCCTCGGTGGCGTCACTCTGGTGATGGGTCTCACGATCCTTCTCCAGGAGCCGAAGCAGGCCGGACTCGGCGGGAGCTTCGGCATGGGGGGAGATCAGATGCTCGGAGCCCGGAGCCCGAACGCGCTCTCCCGCTTCACCGGCATGCTCTCCGTCGCCTTCCTGGTGCTCTGCCTCGGGATCGGCCTCCTCGACAAGGTCGAGGCGGGACGCTCCTCGATCGACCCGCAGGCCGGTGACCAGAGCGGCATGCGGACGAGCGTCGAGCCGGTGGGGACCACTCCCGAGGGAGATGGAGCGATCGACGGGGCCACGGACGGTGGCGCGACCGACGGTGGCGCGACCGACGGTGCCGACGCAGGGGCGACCGACACCGACGCCGGCGCCGCCGAGACGACCCCCGCGGACGGCGAGGGATAGGGCGCTTGCCGCAGCAGCTCTGCAGCATGACCGGCTTCGGCGCCGGTCGTCGGAAGGCGGAGGCGATCCAGATCCGGGTCGAGGTTCGCTCGGTGAACCACCGGTACCTGAAGATCGCCTCTCGCGTTCCGGATGAGCTCGCCTGGTCGCAGCACCGGGTCGAGCAGCGCATCCGGGAGCGGGTCGAGCGAGGCTCGATCAGCCTGACCCTGACGGTCGAGCTGGAGGGCGGGCACGAGCCTCCCTCCATCGATGAGGCCCGGCTCGAGCAGCTGTGGGCCACGCTCACGGCGTTTCGCGACCGGGTCGCTCCGGAGGGGGTGCTGAGCCTGACCGAGCTCCTTCAGGTCCCGGGGCTGGTGAAGGCCGAGAACCCGATCGCGGACCCCACCGGTCTGCTCCCCCTGATCGAGGGCGCGGTGGACGACGCGGTCGAGGCGCTGCGGGAGATGCAGGCCGCCGAGGGCGCGCACCTCCGCGAGGAGCTCGCGCAGATCACCTCGGGGCTGCGCGCCGCGATGGAGGCGATCGAGGAGGTGCTCCCGGGCCTCGCGGTGGAGAACCGAGATCGCTTCCGGGCCCGCGTGCAGGAGCTCCTTCGGGATCTCGACGTGGAGATCGACTCCGGCGAGCTCTGGCGGGAGTGCGCGATTCTCGCCGAGAAGGCGGACGTGACCGAGGAGGTCGGGCGTCTCCGGGGACACCTCGACCAGTTCACGAAGCTGGTGCAGGAGGGCGGGAGGATCGGCCGGCGGCTCGACTTCCTGACCCAGGAGATGTTCCGCGAGGCGAACACGATGACCGCCAAGCTGAACCGCTACGAGATCTCGGAGCGGGTGGTCGAGGCTAAGGCCGAGATCGACCGGCTCCGTGAGCAGGTGCAGAACATCGAGTGACCGATGCGCCGCGGGCGCGAGGAGTCGAAGGTGAACGAGGAGAGGGGAAGCCTGGTGCTGCTCTCCGGCCCATCCGGGGCGGGGAAGACCAGCGTGTGCGAGCGCCTGCTGCGCACCCCCGAGGTCGTGCGGGCGATCACCGCCACGACCCGACCGCCGCGCCCCGGTGAGGTGGACGGCGAGCACTACTTCTTCCTCGACGACGCCGCCTTCCGCGAGGGCATCGAAGGAGATCGGTTCCTCGAGTGGGCCGAGGTGCACGGGCGCCTCTACGGGACACCGCGGGAGCCGCTCGAGCGGCAGCTCGACTCCGGTCGGACCGTGCTGCTCTCCATCGATGTCCAGGGCGCCGAGGCGCTGATGGACCGCGGGGTCTCCGCGCTCTATCTGTTCCTCGAGCCGCCGAGCATCGAGGAGCTGCGCCGACGCCTGGAGGCCCGGGGCAGCGACGATGAGGCGACGATCGAGTTGAGAATGAGGAACGCGCTGGCTGAGCTCGCCCGGAAGGACCGCTACGACCACTCGGTCGTCAACGACGACCTGGACCGGGCCGTGGCGGAGATCCTCGAGCTGATCCAGCAGGCGGAAGAGAGAACCTGACACGGACCGGGGAGCTCCCTCCGGGGAGGTCCGCGGGCCGCGCCCTGAAGAAATCGGCGTGCTCGGAGCCCGGCTCCGCCGCCGTCAGTCGAGAGAACCGGAGCCCCGGAGAGGGGGACCCGGGTGAAAGGAGCTCCCAGGATGCTCGACAGCGAGATCGAGGATCAGCTGATCCTGAAGGTGGGGGGGAAGCTGCGGCTCACCTCCCTCATGCAGAAGCGCCTCGTCGAACTGAAGCGCGGCGCGCGCCCCCTCGTCGAGGTGGAGAACCCGCGCGATCTGCAGGACGTCGTCATTCACGAGATCCTCGAGGACAAGATCGAGCTCGCGGATCGCGCCGAGTGCCAGCCGAACTTCATGCAGGACGTCCGTCGTCTCGGCAAGGCCGACGAGCAGGGTGACGACAAGGAGATCTACGGCTCCGATCTCAAGCGCATCAAGGAGGCGCGGATCAAGGAGCTCTCCGCGTTCCTGAACCCGACCAAGGACAGCTGATCACCGACCGATCGAGAGCGGCGCCCGGGAGCGCGCGCGGGAGCGGCATCGCCGCGCCCGCGCGCGGCCCGGACTCCGGAGGGCACGCCGATGCTGCCAGTCGACACCCAGGAGATCCGTGACGCGTTCCGGGGGAGGACCATCGCCCTCGGCGTGACGGGGGGCATCGCCGCCTACAAGGTGGTCGAGCTCGCGTCCCGCTGGACTCAGGCCGGGGCCCATGTCCGGGCGCTCCTGACGCCGGCGGCGACGAAGTTCGTGACCCCGCTCACCTTCGCCTCGGTGACGCGGCAGCCCGCCCTCTCGGAGATCTGGCGGACCGACCTGGAGTCCGGTCGTCCGGAACACATCGACAGCAC
>JAFMMO010000198.1 GCA_017859655.1 Pseudomonadota bacterium
GGGGGGGGTCGGGCCGGGTCCGCCGGACGGCTGGAGGAAGAGATAGATGCCGACTCCGGCCAGAGCCAGAAAGAGCGCGAAGATCTTCAGGACGTTTCCCATGGTCGCTCCCGCCGAAGCGTGCTTCAGCCCTGCAGAGTGATGGGCGCAGAGGTGGCGAGTCCATCCCCGCCCACCGTACTTCGTTCTCGATGCGAAGGCCGCCCCGGCCCTCCCGGGAGAGGGTACCCGCGAGGGGCGGGGGTTCGGAACCGGATCGTTCGAGGGATCAGTAGCGCGTCCGGGCCATCGGGGCGATGAACTCCGCCGCCCCGAGCGTCCACTCCTCGCGGGAGAGATCCCGAGTGCTGTCGATGAGGGGCATCGGCGGCCGTCCGTTCAGCCTCACGACGACATCCGCATAGATCGGATATTCCTTGCCGAATCTCTCCCGGAGCTGATCGTGCAGGTCATGGGCGAACTGCAGCAGGAGGTCGGGCTGGCGGGCCATGATCTCCCGCTGGAAGGGGCGCAGGCCCTGGGCGACGTTCGGCGTCAGGTCGACGCGCGCGCCGGTGTCCGGGTCGACGCTCCAGAGGCTGAAGGAGTCGACGCGCTTGCTGATCATCTTCATCCGCCACGCCCAGCGATGACCCTCATGGGTCCACGAGGTCGGTCCATCGTAGATGGGGAGGTGCTGGCGGAGGGGCAGGAAGAGCTGGATCGCGAGATGGACGGAGAGCAGGCCCACGACCCATCGGCGATGACCGGAGCCCGGGAGCGCGCCCCCACCCTCGTCGGCCGCGAAGTCGGTCCAGCCGATGCGGTTGAGGAGGGTCCGTGGCCAGGATGGGGCGAAGTAGATCGAACTGGCCATCAGCATGAACCAGGGGAAGACACCGACCGCGACGAGGAAGGTGCCGTTGGTGATGTGGAATCCGGCCGCCCCGATGTAGGCGAGCTTCCGGGTCCGCGGGTGCGCGAGGGCGAAGGCGATGAGGAGATCGAAGAGGAGCCCGGACCACACGAAGAGGGCGATCACCCAGTCCTGGAGGAGGAAGGCGATCTGCTCCGGGTCCTGACTCGGCAGCTCCCTGACGATCGCCCGCATCGAGGAGCCGCTGATCCAGTCGCCGGAGAGCTTCGCGACTCCCGCGAAGAAGTACACGAGCCCCAGCTGGACCTGGATGAGGAGGACGGGCCAGCGGGCGACGACGCGTGACGCGATCGCCGGTCGCCTGCGCGCATCCACGGATGCGGCGCGGTGCGCCGGGAGGAACGCCATGAGGATCGAGAGGAGGGCGAGGAGGTACCAGTGATTGCGGTACTGGGTGGCCTCGAGGAGGAACGAGTAGCTGAAGGTCACGGCGAGGGCGGCGGAGGCGATCCTGTACCACGCCCCGACCATCACCATCGCCGCCGCGATCGCCATCGCGACGAAGATGATGTGCATCACCGGCTCGGGGAGCTCCCTCACCCACGTGAAGCCGTAGAACTTGAAGTGGAACTGCGGGTAGATCAGGTACTCCTGCAGGTACCCGCTGACGTAGTAGTGGATCGACTCGTAGAGCATGCAGCCCCCGAAGATGATCCTGAAGGCGACCAGGGAGGCGATGTCGACCGGTCGGAAGAGGAGCTCGGAGAGTCGGGAGGAGAGCCCTCTCCCTCCGTCCGGTGCCGTGACATCGCTCATCGACTCTCTCCCTCCCCGCGGATCAGCCTCACGATGCGATCGACCGGCGGAGCCGCGAACCGCTCGACCGTGCCATCCGCCCATCGCACCTCGACCCCGTCGATCGCATCGACCGCGCCGAGTCCGAAGTGGGCGCGGGGGTCGTTGCTGGATGCGTAGCTGGAGTGGGGGTCGACCACGCGGGTCTGCCGCCGACCGCCCGCCTCGAGGCGGACCTGCGCCTGCTGCGCGAAGGCCCCGCTCCCCTCGCGCACATCGAAGGTGACCCAGTGGTGGTCGGAGAGCGCTTCGCGGCGATTGCGGAGGTAGGAGAGGCGCCCATCCCGGTTGACCACGACGATGTCCACATCGCCATCGTTGTCCACATCCCCGAAGGCGGCCCCGCGGCTCGTCTCCACGATCTCGGGCGAGGTGCCACCTCGTGGGGTGACGACCCGGAACCGCCCCGCCTCGAACTCGTAGAGCAGGTTCGGCTCCTCGTACGGGTCCGCGGGGACGTTCTCCACGGGCGCCATCACGCGGCCGTTCGCGACGAAGAGGTCGAGGTCGCCATCGAGGTCGAAGTCGTGGAATCCGAGTCCGAACCCGGTGTAGGGCATGCTGGAGCCCCCGAGTCCGTAGCGATCGGTGGCGTCGTCGTAGTAGCCACCCTGGTCGAGGTAGAGGGTGTTCGACTCCTGCAGGAGGTGGGAGAGGAACAGGTCCAGGTCGTCGTCGCCATCGATGTCGATGGCGGCGACCCCCATCCCCGCCTCGACCCGACCCTGCATGTTCACCGCGGTCCCGGCGGTGAGGCCGCGCTCCTCGAAGACCCACGGGGAGGTCTGCAGCCAGTGGTGGTTGTGGGTCCCGTCGTTCGCGACGAAGAGGTCGAGGCGACCGTCCCCGTCGAAGTCACCCGTGACGACGCCGAGGCCGTTCCCCCGGGCCCGCCCGATCCCGGACTCCTCGGTCACATCGACGAAGCGCCCCGCGTCGTTGCGGTAGAGATGGTCGGCGGTGGGGGACTGGTAGTTGTTCGGCTGGCAGTAGTCGTGCCCCATCCGAGGCGTCGAGCAGGCGATCTCGCCGGCGATCGACCAGCCGACGTACTCGGTCACGAAGAGGTCGAGGTCCCCGTCCGCGTCCGCATCGAAGAAGCTCGCCGAGGCGGTGAGCTGGTCCCCCGCAGCTCCGGCGGCGTCGGGCACCTGCTCGAAGGTCCCGTCTCCGCGGTTCCGCAGGAGGACGTTCGGGCCGACATTGGACACGAAGATGTCGATGTCGCCGTCCCCGTCGAAGTCGTTCGCGGCGCACCCCATGCCGTAGCCCCGGACGCCGGCTCCCGCCTCCGTGGTCACATCCTCGAAGGTCCCGTCCCCGCGGTTTCGATAGAGACGGTCGGTCGAGACCTCGGCGAGCGGCGTCGGGATCCGACCTCCCTGCACGCAGTACAGGTCAAGGTCGCCATCCCCGTCGTAGTCGAGGAGCGCCGCGCCTCCGCAGACGATCTCGGGGAGGAAGAGGCGCTCCGGATCCGCTCCGGAGACATGCAGGAAGTCGAGCCCGGCCGCCTCGGCGGACTCCTCGAACCAGGGCTCGGATGGATCGGTGGCCGGAGCGGGGGCGGGAGATCCTCCCGCGCCGCCCCCGGCGGGGGCAGGGGCGTCTCCACCGCCGCAGCCGACGAGGAGCAGAAGGGTCAGGAGGCGAAGCGGTCGGGCGCTCAACGGGGCGGCGTCGGCGGTGGACATGTGGATCCCTCCTCGGGGTGGGCTCACGGCGAGCTGGAGCGCGCTCGCTCCCGCCGGGCGGCGTCGAGCTTCGCCTTCGCGTCGAGCACCCGGGGATGGGATGCGTCGATCCCCTCCGCCCGTCCGAGCGCCTTCAACGCGCCGTCCAGATCTCCGGCGCGACGACGCAGGTGGACGAGGTTGACCCACGGGACGAGGTTGCCGGGGTCGAGCTCCGCGAGGAGCTCCAGCGCGCCGAGGGCGCTGTCCTGATCCTCGAGCTGGAACGAGACCTCGAAGAGGAACTGGATCGTCTCCCGATCGTCGGGGGCCAGGTCCCGCGCCTTCAGGAGGGCGCTGCGGGCGACCTCCAGCTGGCCGGCCCGATGGGCCGCCCTCGCGTACACGAACTGGGCTCGATGGTCCTGCGAGCCGAGTCGGGAGGCCCTCGCGCCGGAGGTCAGCGCGGTCTCGTAGTGCCCGCGCGCCCGGGCGCGGTCCGCGTCGGTCACGGTCCTCTCGGGATCGGGCCTCGGCGTGTTCGAGGGGAGCATCCCGGGGAGCTCCTCGAAGGCCTGCGGACCGGGGTCGACGACGGTCCCCCGGATGGCCAGGTCCCCGGCGCCGAGCTCCAGCAGCGAGCGAACCAGGTGGACCCGGAAGTTCTCGGGGTCGACCTCGGTGGCGCGGGCGATCGTGGAGAGGGCACCGGGCAGGTCGCCGGCGGCGTTGCGCGCCTGCGAGAGGTTGAGGAGAACGTTCGCATCGTCGGGGTGGGAGCCGAGCACGGCTTCGAGGACCCGGACGGCATCGCCCGGACGCCCCGCCTGAATGAGGGCGATGCCGCGGTCGATCTCGAGCGAGAGTCCGGTCTGGGCGCGGGCGATCTCCTGCTCCCGCGGATCCTCGACGAGGCGGGCCGCAGCACCGGCCCCCTCCTCGAGCAGCACCTCCGCCACGGTCTCGTCCCCGCCGGTCCGCTGGAGCGCGCGACCGAGGAGGAACTTCGCGTGGCGGTCATCGGGAGCGGCGAGGGTGACCGTCTCGAGGAGCTCCCGCGCCTTGGCCGCGTCCCCCTCCCGAAGATGCAGGTCGGCGAGGGTCACCTTCGCGGGGAGCGAGCTGGGCGCGGAGGCGAGGCAGCGCTCGATGGCGAGCCGCGCTCCCGGCAGATCGCCGTCCGAGAGCCGGAGGAGCGCGAGGCGATGGAGGGCGGGAGGGAACCCGGGGAGCCGCTCCTCGAGGGCCTCGAGCGCCGCCCGGCCCTCGTCCGCTCGACCGAGATCGAGCAGGCAGACCGCGGCGCGGTAGGGCCACAGCGGGTCGCGAGGAGCCAGGGTGGCGAGGGACTGGTACTCGGTGCGGGCGAGGGAATCGAGGGAGTTCGCGTCGTAGACGAACGCGAGGTCCCGTCGGATCTCGGGGTCGCCGGCGGCCTTCACCACCCGAAGGAGGGTTCGGTCGAGAGCGGAGCGGATCAGCGGATCGAGCTCGATCTCCGGCCCCGGCTTCGCCAGCGGGGGCGGGGGCGTGCTCGGGCCGCAGGCGGTGCCCGTGAGGAGCGCGATGGCGGCGAGGAGTTGCGTGCCTCGGACTCGGGCCGATCCCATGGGGCGGGAGGGCGACCGACGGTCCGGGTTGTCGGGCGTTCGACGGAGCATGGGGGCCACCTTCGATGGAACGGGCGAATGATCGGTTCGGGGCGGATCAGGGCGACTCGCCCAGCTCGCGCAGCTTGGCGCGGGCGGGCTCGTACTCAGGGTCGAACTTCAGCGTGCGTCGGAAGTCCGCGACCGCGGCCGCGCGATCCCCGGCCCGCTGCTGGGCGATGCCGCGGTTGTAGTAGGTGATCGATCGGGTCGGGTCGATCGCCAGCGCCTTCGAGAAGTATGAGATGGCCTCCCGCGGCTGTCCCATCCGGACGAAGTTCCGCCCGATGCGTGCGGGGTAGAGCGCGTTCCGCGGCTCGTTCAGCTCCAGTCGCCGGAGGTCCTCGTTCGCGGCGGGGAAGCTGCCC
This sequence comes from Pseudomonadota bacterium, assembly GCA_017859655.1. Taxonomy (GTDB): domain Bacteria; phylum Planctomycetota; class UBA8108; order UBA1146; family UBA1146; genus JAFMMO01. The sequence continues at coordinate 5,402 of JAFMMO010000198.1, forward strand.
TGGGCCTCCTTCTCCTTCGAGCGGGCAAAGAGGGCCTCGCTGTCCACGGAGAGGCTCTGGACCACGAAACGGTCGGGGTCGGCGAGGGCGAGGGTGTTCGACTCCGGGAGGCTCTCGGAGAGCTCGCGGGCCTTCTCGGAACTTCCGTTTCGACGGAACGCCTGGACGAGAGCGGAGATCGACCCGAGGTCATCCGGCGCGGCGAGGAGCAGCGGCTGCAGGGTCTCGAGGGCGAGCGCATCCTCGCCCAGGCAGAGCTGGGCGTTTCCGAGCCCGCGTCGGGCGATCGCGGAGTCCGGCTCCAGCGACAGGGAGCGCTGGAAGGCATCGCGCGCCGCTTCACAGTCACCGGCGCGGTTGTGGAACTCCCCGAGGCGGAAGTGGATCGCCGCGCCGCCGAAGCCCTCGTCGAGGAGCCGCGAGTACTCCGCCCCCGCCCCCTCCGCCTCGCCGAGGTACTCGAGACAGAGCGCCCGCTGGTAGCGGGTCCTCTGATCCGTGGGGTTGAAGGCGAGGACGACGTCGTAGGCGACCACGGCGTCCTCGTAGAGGTCATGGGCGTCGAGGGTGTAGCCGAAGAGGCGCCACGCGGCCTCGGAGCGCGGCTCCGCGAGGACCGCGGCCCGCGCGGCCTCGACCGCCTCGCGTACCGAGAGCTCCGCTTCCGTCAGGTCGACCACCGGAACCTCCGGGGGGGCCGGGCGGAGGAGGAGGGAGGCCGCGGCGGCCGCTCCGAGCACGACCAGGACTCCCAGCACGGGGATCAGGCTCTTCCCGTCGGTTCGCGTCACTCGCGCATCCTCCCGTCGCCCCGGCGGAGCTCGACCTCCTGATTGCCCCCGGGCGGCAGATCGAACTCCTCGATCTCACCGGTGGGCCAGGTGACGGTCGCGACCGCCGCTCCGGCGGGGAGCGCGAAGAGGGGGGTGCCCGGCCCCGCGCTCCCGTATCCGACCGCGTGGGTCACGGTTCGCGTCTGCTTCCGACCGCCGTCGGCGAGCTCGATCCGGGCCCCGATCGCGAGCCGGCGGAGCTCGGGGTCGACCGCGCGCACGCGGAGCCACGCCCGGTCGGTCGGGGTGTCGTTGCGGTAGATGCGGGTGGGGGAGTCGAGGTTCACGACGATGACATCGATGTCGCCGTCCCCGTCGAGGTCCGCCGCGACGAGGCC
>JAFMMO010000199.1 GCA_017859655.1 Pseudomonadota bacterium
TCGCCGATCGATCCCACGCTGGTGGCGGCCATCGAGGTGCGCGCTCCGGAGCTGGAGCCGTGGCGCATCGCGCCGGGCCCCGGTCCGGCCGCGGAACTCGCGCCGCCGGCGATCGAGCTCACCATTCCCGCGGGGGTTCGTGGCGTGCTGAAGCTCACCACCGCGGAGGGGCGCGCCGAGGAGCACCCGCTCCCCGATCCGATCCCGGAGCCGTGGCGCATCGCGGGGGGGCTCCTCCCCGCGACGGGGTGGGAGCTCCCCGCTGTCGGGCTCCCTCTCCGATGGGAGCTTCTCGATCCGGGGGGGGCCCCGCTGCGCAGGGGGGAGGTTCGCGTCCGTCTCGTCACGGCGGAGGAGACCCTCTCGCGCCTCGAGGCGGAGGCCGAACGACTCTCCAACGCGGGCGACGCGGTGGCCTGGGGAGCCGCGCTGGAGGAGCTGGCGCACCTCGCCCTCCGGCTCGGGGTCCCGGAGAGGGCGGATGCCGCGATCGTCTCGCTTCGGAGCCTCGCGCCGATGCTCGCGGCGCTCGATCCGGCCGCCGCGCGGCGCAGCTCGGTCGCGCGGGTCCTCCTCTCCGCGCGGATCCAGCGCACCTACGTCGATGCGGATCCGGTGCACGCCCGCGCCTCGCTCGAGCGGGTCGAGCGTCTCGCCAGCGGACCTTCGATCGAGCCGGCGGCGCGGGCCCGCTGCAACGTGCTCCTCGCCGAGTCCGCCTTCGATCGCCTCGACCGGACCCCGGACGGCGCGGAGCGCCGTCGGCTCCTCGATCGGGCCCGCGCCCTCGCCCGCTCCCTCCGCGATGCGCGCCCCACCCCCGCCCTCGCCCTCGAAGGGGAGCTCCTCTGGGCGAGGGTCGCGCTCTCCCGGGGCTGGCGGACGGAGTCGGAGGAGACCCTGGGAGCGATCTCCTCTCTCGATCCTCGCGTCGTCGCCCGCGCCGCCGCCCTCGGAGCGCAGGTCGCGACCCTCGCCGAGGACGAGGCGCGGAGGGTCGCGGAGCTCGAGCGCGCGATCACCGCGATCGAGGCGCTGCGTCGGCACGCCGGCTCCCTCGCCATCGACGCCGGGCTCGTCCACCAGCTCGGCGCGCCCTATCGTCAGCGCATCGAGACCGCGGCGCGGCGGGGAGATGCCGCCGAGGCCTGGGCGACGATCGAGGCGATGCGTCCCCGCGAGCCGGGGCGCGCACCGGTCGGCGCGGGAGCCCTCGACGCGCTCCGGGCGGAGTGGCCCGAGGGGCTGACCCTCCTCGCCTGCATCGACCTCGACACGAGTCTCGTGACGGTCCGAGCCGGCCGGCAGGCGGTCGCGGTCGCGCGCACGGAGACCGAGTCGGGGGCGACCCGGGCCCGGGTCCGCGCGCTCCTGCGGGCCCGGGGGAGCGACTCCGAGGCGGCGGGCTGGCTCGCGGAGCGGCTCATCGCCCCCCATCGGGATGCGCTGCAGGAGGAGGTCGTGCTCGCCCCCTTCGGTGTCCTCCGCTCGATTCCCTTCGATCTCCTCTCCTCGGGTCGCGCTCCGCTCGGGTCCCTCCGCACCTGGAGCGTCGCCGATGCGGCCGGGGTCGCGGCGCGTTCCCGGGGCTGGGTGTCGGTCGGACCGGTCGCGAGCTTCGTCGATCCCGACACCGACCACGACGGCGACGGCGCCGTCGACCGCCCCCGGCTCCCCTCGACGGTGGGGGAGGCGGCGGCCTGGGAGGATGTCCCGGGCGGCTTCATCCGGGCCCGGGGAGCCCGGGCGGAGGAGGCGCGGTTGCGGGTCGAGGCCCCGTGGCTCCGCCTCCTGCATCTCGGCTGCCACGGGGAGTTCTCCCGGCACCGTCCCCTCGGCTCGCGGCTCCTCCTCGCGGCGGGGTCCGGGGCGGACGGCAGACTGACCGCGGCCGAGCTCGCGAGGCTCGATCTCTCCCGCTGCGCGCTCGTCAGCCTCTCCGGCTGCGAGACCGGACTCACCCGGGCCGAGGGAGGGGACGATCTGGCCGGCTTCCCCCGCGCGGTGCTGCAGGCGGGCGCCTCCGCCTTCCTCGGCTCCCTCTGGCCGGTGGAGGACAGCTCCGCCGGCGCCTTCTTTCGGGAGTTCCATCGGGTCCTCCGCCGCGAGGGGGATCCCCGGCTCGCCCTGCAGGAGGCGCGCGCCTCCGCCCGTCGGGACCCGGAGCGGCGTCTCCCCCGCCACTGGGCGGGCTGGGTCCTGCTGGAGGCGACGCCGGTCCCCGCCCGCCCGCAGGATTGAGGCCTCCGACCGAGACCCGGGGTGAATCCGAACCCCCCTCGCAGCCGAGGATGGAAGAGGAGAAGAGCGGCCCTCTTCTCGGGATTCCTTTTCCCGGCGTAAGAAGCTGGTACACTTCCTGCGCTATCGTCCTAGGGGGCTCGGGTTTAGCCGCGCCGGACCCCCGCACATCGAACGACGGGTCGACCGAATGAGCTGTGGTCGGAATCGATACGGGTCGCGCGACCTCCCGGGGCGCCGTCCTCCGGTCGGCGGTGCGACTCCCGATCCGGGGCGTCCTCGGGCCGGCTCCCCGGTGCGTGCGGTGCTGCTCGGCCTCCTCGCCCTCCTCGGACCCACGGTGCTCCCCGTCGCCACCGCGCGGGTCGAGGCGCAGGTCCCTCGCATCACCTTCGTCGAGCTCTTCCACGTCGATGCCGAGGATGTCGTCCAGTTCCTCCGTGACACCAGCAGCCTCAAGGCGTTCGTCGACGATGGCACCGTGAGCCGGGTCGCGGGCAAGGACCGCTCCCTGACGATCACCGCCGACGAGGGGATGACGAACAGCCTCCTCAAGATCATCCGGGACTACGAGAACCTCGAGGTGCGCGACCGGGTCGTCAATCGGACGATCACGATCAAGTACGCGAGCGTCGGGATGGTCCTCGAGGCCCTCGCCGCCGGCCATGTCTGTCAGGTGTGGCATCGCACCGAGGAGACGAAGAACGATCAGACGAAGCAGGGCAACCGCACCGTCACCCACACCTACAAGCGCAATGTCTACTCTCGCTACGAGCCGGCGAAGGGTGAGGTGCTCCCGGGCGTCGATCTGCCCGCGGTGCCCTACGTGCTGGAGATCCCCCATGTCGAGCCGGTGGAGATCCCGCCGGTGAACATGGGTCAGGGCTACCAGGGCGAGGAGTTCACCCTCCAGTTCGATCACTCCCCGTCGACCGAGACCCGCAACCGGATCCTCGTCGTCGGCACCGAGGAGAACATCGAGCGGATCCAGAACTACATCGACCAGATCGACACGCCGGCGCGGCAGGTGATGATCGAGGTCCAGATCATCGAACTCGCCGCGGACTCCCTCACCGACCTCGGGATCGATGTCCTCGCGCTCCAGAAGCGACGCAATGTCGTGAACTTCGCCTCGCCCCTGCCGGGGGAGGCGATCCAGCAGCCGGGTGACGGCTTCTCCCCGATCGATCAGGCCGGGCTGAGCTTCCTCTTCGACGACACCGCGGAGCGCCTGAGCGGTCAGTTCCTCGCGGGGGTGCACGCCCTCGTGCGCAAGGGGGACGCGGTCATCCGCGCGAGGCCCAAGCTCTACACCCTCGACGACCGCCAGAACATCCTCCATCTCGGGGAGGAGATCCCCACCTTCGTCTCGACCGCGGTGACGCGGGAGGCGACCGGAGGCAACTTCGTCGAGAACGTGAACCAGGTGGCGACCCGCTACATCGGGATCACGCTGAACGTGAAGCCGCGGATCTCGGGCCCGGAGCAGAACGATGTCTCCATGCTCGTCGACATCCAGGTGAACAACCTGCAGGGGCGCGCGCGCGTCTTCGAGGAGGACCTCCTCGGGATCCCCGAGGTCTCGGTGCGGAAGTTCCGCGGCCAGGCCCGGGTGCGGAACCACCGCCCCCTCATCCTCGGCGGCCTGATCCGGGAGTCCGAGTTCGAGTCGAAGAACAAGATCCCGCTGGTGGGAGATGTCCCCTTCCTCGGCGACTTCCTCGGTCGGAGCAACAAGCAGCGTCAGCGCACCGAGATCATCATCGTCATGACGCCGCACATCCTCTCCGAGACCGGGGTGGACCCGATCGCCACCCCGAAGGAGAGCGCGCACTTCGACACCTTCAACAGCGTCCTCTTCAACGATCGGTACATCCTGAAGGGGCGCGACCTCGTCGGGCTCGACCCGATCAGCCGGACGCCGGTGGACACCTTCACCGAGGAGCAGGTCTTCGACCTCACCCTCATGAACATCGTGAAGCGGCGCGAGCTGATCCGGAAGCTGCGGATCCTCGACGACTACCTCCCCGAGGCGGCGCAGACCCTCAGCTCCTACAAGCGCGCCTACCCGGAGAAGTCGGTGCGCGGCTGGGACGAGTCGGAGCGTGATGTGTTCTATCGCGCGGCCGCGATCCTGGTCGAGAACATCAAGTCGCTGAACCCGGGCCTGACCTACGAGGACCTGGTCTCCCCCCGCCGGGAGATCATCCTCCCGACGAGCCCGTACCACGTGAGCCTCTCCTTCGACAAGCTCCGCACCTTCTACGACAAGGGCGAGGTCGTGCTCCTGCGCGGCGAGGACCGCCCCCTCTCGAGCGAGACGATCGCGGCGCTGCGCAGCCTCTCGAGCCGCACGCTCCGCGAGTTCTCCTCCTTCATGGAGCTCGCCGGCCGCGCGCCCGAGGATCACGGGCGGCTGCGCGAGGAGCTGACGCGCTACTACCGGAGTCTCTACCCCGACGGCCCCGCGGTCGACGGGCTCGACTACCCCGAGTTCTTCCTGGCGCTGTCGGAGGTGGGGATCGACTTCCTCAGCATCGCGACCTACCTCTCCTCCCGTCTGGAGACGCAGTTCCGGGACGATCCGATCTCCCTCGGCGGCTTCGAGGAGGACCTCGCCTCCTTCCGGGACCGCTCGGTCACCCTCGACGAGCTGGGGGAGCGCCTCGAGAGCCTCGACGATCGGTGGGAGCGCCTCTCCACGAGCGACCGTCGCCCGGTGACGGGCCTGTAGGCTCTCCTCCGCACCGCGCCCAACGACGACACGCCGCCGCACCTGATCGGGAAGAGGGGTCTCCCATGCGGGCTTCGCGCACCTGTCGGGTCCTGTCCGGTCTCGCCCTCCTGCTCCTCCCGACCCTGATCGGCTGCGGGGGAACCCCGGAGGAGAAGGCCCTCGAGGACATCCGCGACACCACGATCATCCCGAACCTCGGCAGCTACGATGACCAGATCCAGCAGGAGGCGGTCTATCGGATGCAGTCGATCCTCGAGAACGCGCCCGAGGTCGCGCGGAACCTCCTCGCCGCGACCCTGCGCGACCCGGTCTACGACAACCGCACGAGGCTGGTCTGCGCCTGGCTCCTCGCGACGCAGCAGGATCGCCGCGCCCTCCAGACCCTCGTCGACCTGCTCGGGGTGGGGAGCGACTCGGACGAGAGCCTCCTCCGCGACTCCCTGAACCTGTACGGAGCGGAGGTGGTGCCGAGCGTGGCATCGGTCCTCCGCGAGGGGAACGATGTGGCTCGGATCGCGGCGGCGGAGGTCCTCTGCGACCTCGGGGACGGGGAGGCGGTGGACGCCCTCGTCGCGCGCTACGGCAGCGAGCCGAACCCCCGGGTCCGGTTCCTGATCCTCTGCGGGGTCGCGAACCGTCCGCCTCTGCGGGTCCCCCTGCTCGAGCAGGCCCTCGTCGACGCCGACGCGAAGAACCGCGACTTCGCGTGGTCCACCCTCGGTCGTCACTACGACTTCCCCGAGACTCTCACCTTCGATGCCGAAGAGACCGAGGAGGTCCGCTCCGCGCAGCTCGACCGCTATCGCCGGTGGCTGGCGGGGCGACTCTGACGGGGGATGAAGCGCCGTCCTCGCGGGGCGCCGCGCGCGGCGCCCCGATCGGCGTGATCAGCGACACCCACGGCCTGCTGCGGCCGGAGGCGCTCGACGCGCTCGCCGGCTGCCGGCGGATCCTCCACGCGGGTGATGTCGGGGACCCGTCCATCCTCGACGCGCTCGGGGAGCTGGCCCCGGTCACCGCGGTGCGGGGGAACATCGACACCGCGGGCCCGCTCGCCCGCCTCCCCCTCACTGAGGTGATCGAGGAGGAGGGGCGCCTCCTCTACCTCATCCACATCCTCGCCGATCTCGACCTCGACCTCCGCGCCGTGGGGATGGATGGGGTGATCCATGGGCACTCCCACCGCCCGGAGGTCGCGACCGTCGGCGGGCTCCTCCACCTCAATCCCGGCAGCGCGGGGCCGCGTCGCTTCGACCTCCCCGTCACCGTGGCTCACCTCTGGCCGACCGAGGAGGGGTGGCACGCCGAGCGCATCGACCTCGCCATCCGCTGAGCAGCGGAGGACCCGCGCGATGGAGCTCCCGGAACGAAGCGCGCCCCCCCGATCCTCGGATCGGGGGGGCGCGCTTCATGAATCTCCGGCGGTGGCGGAGCTAGCTCTTCGCGCGGGCGTGAATGAACTCCTGCCAGTACTCCTCGGGGAGGTCGAGGGCGATCTTCAGCGCTCCGTTCGAGCCCGCGAACTGCGGCTCCTCGACGCTGCGGACCTTGCCGCCGCCGTACTCCTGGAGCGCCTCCTCGACCGCGCGGG
>JAFMMO010000200.1 GCA_017859655.1 Pseudomonadota bacterium
CGAACAGCTCCCGGAGCCGGCCGACGATCTCCTCCGTGACGAGCTCGTGCAGGAGCGCGTTCGATCCGATCGCCTCCGCCGCCGGCAGCGGGGACACGCTCTGGAGTCCGACGATCCGGAGATCCTCGATGAAGTCGGGGATCCCGTTCGCTCCGAGCGCCGAGCCGACCTCGATGTTCGTGGACCCGGAGGCCGCGATCGTGAAGTGGTCGGCGTGGAAGTCCAGATACCAGGAGTCCTCCCAGTCGAAGGGGTGGTTCGAGGCGCTGCCCGGATGGGCCTCGACCGTGAACTCCTTCGGGGGGGAGCTGTTTCCGTAGTCGTCCCAGATCCGCGCGGTGAGGGTGAGCATCCCCACGGGGAGCGCCTGTTCCTCGGCCACGGTCCAGCGAAGCGCGCCGCCACCGGCTTCGAAGAGCGACGCGAGATCGGTGCCGGCGGGGAGCCCCGGCAGGTCCTGGTCGCAGCGGACGAGGAGGCTCGACGGGTCGACCGCCGCACCGCCGGTCGCGGCGCTCGTCTCGATGGAGAACTCCGCGCCGACGGTCGGGACCCGCAGGTGGAAGGTGGCGGGGACGCCGTTCGAGTTGGTGTAGGGGAGGCTCCCGTTCATGCTGCCCGGGATGGCGCCCAGCGTGATCGAGTCGATGGCGGGGCGGTAGAGGTGGACCTGGAACGCGTCGCTCACACCCGGGCTCCCCGCGACGAGGTCGACCGGAGTGATCCGGACCCGGGTCACGGCGGAGGAGGTGTTGGGGGCATCGCTCTCCGCGTCCCAGAGGACCTCGCACTCGGCCCCCTCCGGAGAGGTGGGGAAGGTGGTCGCGCTCTCCGCGGCGAGCGTCCCCGGGAGCCACTGGATGCCTCCGTCGAGGGAGTACTCGAGGAGGATCCCCACCGCGTCCGACTGTCCGTCCCGGATGAAGCAGGTGAAGGGGATCGAGCCCCCCTGGATCCCGGTCGGGGTCGAGACCGCGTCGGTGACGGGGGAGGTGTTCCCGCCGACCCCGAAGACCGGGGTGTGACCTCTGTCCCCGAGCGCCCCGGAGGACGCCTCGATGGGGGTCACCCGGAGGACGAGATCCCCCTGCGGGTCACCGCCGATGTCCACCCCGTGGGACCACTCGACGACGAAGGTGCCCCCTCCGGGCGGAATGGAGAAGGAGTTCGTCGGCTGGCCCTGAAGGGTCGCGGGGCCGTAGGAGCCGCCGCGATTCTCGCTGAACTCCACCTCGATCAGCTGTGCCTTCTGGTTCGGGTCGGTGACGGTGAACTGCAGGGTCGTCGAGCTGCCGCTCGGGTTCACGACGAGGTCGCTGATCGCGGCGGACTGGTCGACCGAGATCGAGCCTCCCCCGGAGGAGCTTCCGCCCCCGCCTCCGCAGCCGGTGAGGCCGAGGAGGGTCGTCGCTGTGGATCCGATCAGCAGCATTCGTACCCATCCGAAGATCGTCGCCCCGACGACCCGCCGCGAGCGAACGCGCCGGTCGATCGGGGACACACCCCGTGCTCCGAGAGCCATTCCCCCTCGATCCCCTCTGCGGTCCGACCGTGACGGGAGCGCGCTGCGGGCGGTCCGCCTCCCCGACCCTCCCTCGCGGTCTCACGAAGGGGGATCCCAGGGGGGCCTCACCCCGGAGGGTGAGTCCACCGTGCGCGTCGTCACGGACTCCGGGTCGGTTCCCGGCCGGGGTCACTTGCCCCGGGACTGAAGGACGTCGGTGTGCAGCCGGAAGAGGTGTCCTCGTTCTCGGAAGCATACAACACGTTTTTCGAGGTCGTCGAACCGGCGGGCCCGCGCCTTGCCGTCTCGCCGTGCCCCCGGCGGGTGCGGGGCGTTGGCATCCCCGGTGGGGCCTCGTTAGAATCCGCCTTCGACCTTTGCGTGTTCTGATCGTCACCTCGGCCGCTCTCCCGTTCTCCGGGGCTTCCCTCGCAGGCTCGGACCGCGCCCTCGGACCGTGCTCTCGGACCGTGCCCTCCGACCGTGCCCACCGACCGTGCTCTCCGAAAGGCGATCACCCCCATGCGATCCCTCCTCCTCCGCGCGTTTGTGCCGGGGCTCCTGGCGCTCCTCTTCCTCCCCTGCGCTCCCCTCGAGGCGCAGAGCTTCCGCGACGCGAAGAAGCGACTGATCCAGGGGCTCGAGAAGCGGGACTTCGGGCTCGCGACGGGAGCGGTGGATGACCTGATCGCGCTCGGGAGCGAGAAGGGCCTCGACGCCGTCGTCTCCGTCGGTCTGGCCGGGGACTACTACGGTCTCGAGCGCTACATCGCCGGGAAGCTGGTCGCGGTGCCGAAGGGAGAGGGCCTCGACCACCTCTGCTCCCTCGCCGCCGAGGCCAAGGCGGCCCCGGTGCGGGTCCTGCTGACCCTGGTCCTCGGCAGCCGCCCGGAGCCCGAGGCGTTCGCGGCGGTCATCGAGAACATCAACGACCGGGATGACTCGGTCGCCCTCGCGGCTCTGGAGAAGGTCTCCCAGAAGGACAGCGGGCGCGCGATCGGGCCCCTCATCGCCGCGCTCGCCCGCCGCGAGAAGAAGGGGGAGCAGGAGGGCCTCGTCGCCTTCGAGGTGCAGAAGGTCCTCACCCAGCTCACCCGGGAGGAGCTGGAGACGGCGCGGGACTGGGAGCAGTGGTGGGAGCCGAGGGAGGGGAGCTTCGTGCGCCCCCCCGAAAGGCCCGGCACCGAGCGCAGCGGCACCGGGGTCTCCCGGACCACCTCGAAGTTCTTCAACATCGAGGTGCCGGCGGATCGCGTCGTCTTCCTGCTCGACATCTCCGGGAGCATGGAGGAGCGGGATCCGGCGCCGGAGGAGACCGGCGCGGGGGGTGACGGCGACGGCGCCGGCGGGCGAGGGGGAACCGGGGTCTCTCCGCCGGGAGGTCGGGCCGCTCCCCCCCCGAGCAAGCCGGATCCCAGCCAGATCCCCGAGAGTCGGATGCGGCTGCGGCGGGTGCAGAAGGAGCTGATCGAGACGATCCAACGGCTCCCGGAGCGCACCGAGTTCAACATCATCCTCTTCAACCACCAGATCCAGGGGTTCTCCGAGGAGCTGCTTCGGGCCAACTCCCGGAACAAGCGGGACGCGATCGACTTCGTCCAGAGGTTCGAGGCGGCGGGGGAGACCTGGACCGATCACGCGCTGCAGCGGGCGTTCGAGACCGACCGCCTCCGCGCGATCTTCCTGCTCAGCGATGGTCAGCCGCGACGGAACGAGGTGAAGCTCCCCCATGAGCCGATCCTCGACTGGATTCAGGAGGCGAACCGCTTCTCGCGGGTGCGGATCCACACGATCGGCTTCGAGCAGGCGGGCGCGACGATGAGGAAGTTCATGAAGGCGATCGCGAAGCAGAACCATGGGGAGTACGTGGAGCTCCGCTGAGAGGCGGACCCTCCGCGCCCGAGAGAGGTCTCGACGATGCGACTCCGGACCCCGCTGATCCTGATCCCGCTCCTCCTCGCCTCCCTCGGGGGAGCGATCGCCGCCCCCGTTGCCTTCGTCGACGGCTTCGATGACGCGAAGCGCCGGTTGATGGCCGCGCTGGATGCGAAGCGCCGCGTCGAGACGGCCCGCGCCGTGGAGGAGCTCGCCGCCACCGGAGATCCACGGGCCGTGCGGGCCCTCCTCCTCGTGGGCACGCAGGACCTCACCAGCCCCGTCTATTCGGCGGTCCTCGACGGCCTCGCCGGACAGAGCTCGGAGCCGTGGGTCCTCGAGCTGGGGGAGCAGCTGAAGAAGGTGCGCTCCGACGCGGGCGCGCTCCTCATCGTCAAGACCCTCGGGCTCATCGACTCCCCCGCCACGGTCCCACCCCTCGTCGAGGCGCTGCAGGTGCCGCGCCCTCCGATCCTGCTCGCGGCCCTCCGGGCGGCGCGGGGAAAGACCGACCGCGCCCTGGTCGAGCCGCTGATCGGCGTGCTCGAGCGGGTCGAGGCGGATGCGAGCACCCTCTGGGCGGAGTGCCGGATCACCCTTCAGGTCCTCACGGGGGAGGCGTTCGTCGAGCTCGAGGACTGGCGCAACTGGTGGGAGACCCGGGGGCCGGAGTGGAAGCCGGTGGCGGCGCGAGGGAGCGAGGAGAAGGCCCGGACCGCGGTCCATCGCCCGGCCGGAGACGGGATCGCCCTGCCGAAGATCTTCGGGAACGAGGTCGCCTCGAAGCGCGTCGTCTTCGTCATCGACTGCTCGAAGAGCATGGAGGCGGTCGATCCGCCCGCCCATGTGGAAGAGGGTTCGACGGGGTCGAAGGGGGTCACGCGGCTGAAGCGGGCCCAGACCGAGCTCATCGCCGCGATCGGGGCGCTCCGCCCCGAGGTGCGCTTCAACGTGATCGCCTTCTCGAAGGAGGTGACCCCGTGGAGCGAGGAGAAGCTCGCGAAGGCGGGGAAGGGGGCGAAGCGTCGGGCGGCGAGCTTCGTCGCGGCGATGAAGCCGAACGCGACCACCAGCAGCGGGGCGGCCTTGCTCCAGGCGATGGCCTTCCCCGAGGTGGACACGATCTACTTCCTCTCCGATGGCTCTCCGACCGATCCGGACTCCGGCGACCTCGTCCCCATCGAGCCGATCCTCGAGGAGGTCTTCGCGGAGAACCGCAAGAAGAACATCACGATCCACACCCTCGGCTTCGAGGGGGCGAAGGAGTCCTTCATGCGCGCCCTCGCCGACTTCTCGGGAGGGACCTACGCGCCGATCCGCTGACCTCGCCCCCGCCGCCCGGCCCGGAGCGTGATGGAGCGCGCTTGCGGGGTGTCCGCGGGCTCTCAAATGTCGCTGGGATCGGACTTTGCGTCGCGTCTCCCTTGCCCGTTACCGCCGGTTCTGGTATTCCCCACCTTTTCCGGCCCCCGGTGGGTCGCGGGGTCGCGGTTCGCCCGGCTCCCCGGTTTCTCCCCGTGGGCCCCGAAATGGAACACACCCCGTTGCCGCCGCACGGGTCCGACAAGGGATGGGAACGAATGGACTTCCTCTTCACCGAACAGAGCGTGTGGCTCGGGGTCGGTCTCGCCGTTCTGGCGCTCCTCTACGCCAAGTACCTCTCCGGCTGGATTCTGAAGCAGTCCGCCGGGACCGACCGGATGCAGGAGCTGGCCGGGGCGGTCCAGCAGGGGGCGATGGCCTTCCTGAAGACCGAGTACCGGATCCTCACCGGCTTCGCCCTCGTGGTCGCCGTCGCCCTGTACGTGGGTGTGTCTCCCGGGACCGCGGGGGCGTACCTGATCGGCGCGCTCTCCAGCGGCATCGCCGGGTGGGTCGGGATGCGCACCGCCACCGCGAGCGCGGTCCGGACCACCGAGGCGGCGAAGACCGGCCTCTCCGGGGCTCTCACGGTCGCCTTCCGCTCGGGCACCGTCATGGGCATGACCGTGGTGGGGCTCGGCCTCCTCGCGATCTCGCTCCTCGTCTGGTACTGGCACGGGAACACGCCGGAGGGCGGGGACTTCATCGCCCCGATCTTCGGGTTCTCCTTCGGAGCCTCCAGCATCGCGCTCTTCGCCCGCGTGGGCGGGGGCATCTTCACCAAGGCGGCGGATGTCGGCGCGGACCTCGTCGGCAAGGTCGAGGCGGGGATCCCCGAGGATGATCCGCGGAACCCGGCCACGATCGCCGACAACGTCGGCGACAACGTCGGCGATGTCGCCGGCATGGGCGCCGACCTCTTCGAGTCCTACGCGGGCTCGATCATCGCCTGCATGGCCCTCGGGCTGACGGCGTTCGGCGTGATGGAAAACTCCGAGAACCTCGCCACGGCGCTGCCGTGGGTCATGCTGCCCCTCGTGCTCAGCGCCCTCGGCATCCTCGCCTCGCTGATCGGCACGTTCGTGGTGAAGACGAGCGACGAGTCCCACATCCATGGCGCCCTCTTCAAGGGGCTGATCGTGGCCAGCATCATCTTCGCCGGCCTCGCGGCGTTCGTCTTCTCCCAGATCCCGGAGACCGAGGTCTTCGCGAAGGGCAAGTGGGGGGTCTTCGGCACGATGATCGGCGGGCTCGTCCTCGGGATCATCGTCGGGAAGATCACCGAGCACTACACCTCGGAGCAGGCGCCGCACGCCCAGAAGATCGCGGCGGACTCCGAGCAGGGGACCGCGACGAACATCATCTCCGGCCTCGCGGTGGGGATGCAGTCCACGGTGTGGCCGGTCCTGTGGATCGCGGTGGCGATCGGCATCGCCCACTGGCTCGGCGGCGTCTACGGGATCGCGCTCAGCGCGGTCGGGATGCTCGCCACCCTGGGGATCTCCCTCGGCATCGACGCGTACGGCCCGGTCGCGGACAACGCGGGCGGGATCGCCGAGATGTCGGAGTGCGAGCCGGAGGTGCGCCAGCGCACCGACGCCCTCGATGCGGTCGGGAACACCACCGCCGCGATCGGCAAGGGGTTCGCGATCGGGTCGGCCGCGCTGACGGCGCTCGCCCTCTTCAGCACCTTCGCCCAGCAGGCAAACATCAGCGCCCTCGACATTCTCAACCCGCAGGTGACGATCGGCCTCTTCCTCGGCGCGATCATGACC
>JAFMMO010000201.1 GCA_017859655.1 Pseudomonadota bacterium
CTCCCGCAACCACCCGATCGTCCGCCCCTCCAGCTCGACGAGGAAGGGAGCGGGAGCCCAGACTCCGGTGAACCGGTTCAGCGCCGCTCCGAGGAAGTGGCCGATGGCGCTGGTGAAGAGCCCCCCGCCGGGGACATAGGCGAGGTACCCCGGCCCGGTGGTCAGAAAGGAAGCCGGGAGCCACTCGTCGAAGAGCTGATCGAGGAGCGGACCGGGCGGGACCCCGAGCTCCGGCGCCTCCCGCGGCAGCGCGAGGCAGCGCTCGGAGACCCCCTCGTCGAAGGCCCCCCCCGCCGGCAGCGTCGGCGCCTGGACGATGTGCTCGACGAGGCGATCGATGACGCGCGCCGCGAGCTCGCGCATCTGCGGACCATCGAGATCGAGGGGGGGCTGGGCGTGCTCCGTCTCCATGCGCGGATTCTGACCGGGAAGCCGCCGGCGCGGGAGCGAATCGCGCTTCGAGGGGTTGATCTGCTACGATACCGTCGTCCGTCCCCGAACAGGATCACGGAGGAGCCGATGGAGCGCGTCCCCGAGCCGGAGCTGATGAACGAGGAGGAGCAGGCCCGCGCCTACGCCGAGGCGGACTTCGAGGCCCCCCACTCCGCCTTCGTCGATCTGCTGCTGCGCCATCTCCCCCAGCTCCCGGAGTCGGGGGTCGCGGTCGATCTCGGCTGTGGGCCGGGGGACATCACCTTCCGGGTCGCGCGGGCCCTCCCCGGCTGGACGATCATCGGGGTCGACGGAGCGGCCGCCATGCTCCTTCACGGTCAGGAAGACCTGATGCGACAAAGCCTGAGCGAGCGCGTCCGCCTCGTCCATGCCCATCTCCCGGTGAACGCGCTCCCCGCCGCGCCGTTCGACTTCCTCTTCTCGAACAGCCTCCTTCACCACCTCGCCGAGCCGATGGTCCTCTGGGAGACGATCCGCACCTTCGGCAAGCCGGGCGCACCGGTGTTCATCATGGACCTCGCCCGTCCGGAGAGCCGGGAGGAGGCGCGCCGCCTCGTGGAGGAGCACTCGGGGGGGGAGCCGCCGATCCTGAAGAAGGACTTCCACAACTCCCTCCTCGCGGCCTATCGGGTCGAGGAGGTGGAGGAGCAGCTCCGGCGCTCGGGACTGCCGCTGGAGGTCGAGACGGTCAGCGACCGCCACTGGATCGCCCACGGGAGGATCTGAGGCGCCCGGTCCGGAAGCTCCGGCTCTCCGCCGGTTCCCACTTCCGCCGGTTCTCACTTCCTCCGGTTCTCACTTCCTCCAGGTCTCACTTCCTCCAGGTCAGGGGGATGAGGACGACGAGGACCGCGTAGATCTCGAGGCGGCCCAGCAGCATCAGCAGGATGAGCAGGCCCTTCCCCGTGGCGGGGATGTCCGCGAAGTTCTCGGTCGGTCCGACCCCGGCCAGCCCCGGTCCGATGTTCCCGAGGGTCGCCAGCACCGAGCCGAAGGCGGTCAGCAGCGCGGAGTTCTCGGTCTCGAGGCTCGGGAGCTCCCCCACTCTCTCGACCCCGTCCGCGGGACTCGACCCGAGGATCGTCGCCATCAGCAGCACCGAGATGAAGAAGACGACGAGGTAGAGGGAGAGGAACCCCATCACGCGGGCGATCACCGCGCGGTCGATGACCTCACCCCCCATCTTGAGGGGGATGACGGCGTGGGGTCGGACGAGGCGCTTGATCTCCCGCAGCCCGAACTTGAAGAGCAGCATCACCCGGATGCACTTCACTCCCCCGCTCGTGCTCCCCGCGCACCCCCCGAAGACCATCAGCGCCACCAGCAGGACGCGGCACGCGTTCGGCCACCGGTCGAAGTCCGCCGTCGCGAACCCGGTGGTCGACATCACGCCGAGGACCTGGAAGCTCGAGTATCGGACGCACTCGCCGACCGTGTCGTACTTTCCGGGGAAGAGGAGCCGATCGGGGTAGCTCCCCCACCAGAGGAAGGCGGTGACCCCCAGGATCGAGACGAGGACCACCGCGGTGTAGAAGCGGAACTCGGTGTCCTTCAGGTGCAGGAGGCTCCGCCCCATGATCAGGCGGTAGTGCAGCACGAAGTTCGCGCCGGCGATGAACATGAAGAGCGTGATCACCCCATCGATGTACGCGCTGTCGAAGGCGGCGACGCTCGCGTTCCGGGTCGAGAAGCCCCCGGTGGCGAGGGTCGCGAAGGCGTGACAGGTGCCCTCGAAGAACCCCATGACCGGAGTGAGCAGCCCGACGAGGATCAGCGTGAGGAGGAGGTAGAGCATCCAGAGCCACTGGGCGGTGTGGCGGATCCTCGGCATCAGCTTGTCCGCGGTCGGCCCCGGCGCCTCCGCCCGGAGCATCTGATATCCCCCCGCTCCGAGGAAGGGGAGGATCGCGACGGTGAGGACGACGATCCCCATGCCGCCGAGCCAGTTCGTCATCGCCCGCCAGAAGAGCAGGCTGCGGGGCAGCGCCTCGATGTCGGTGAGGATCGAGGCGCCGGTGGTGGTGAAGCCGCTGATCGTCTCGAAGTAGGCATCGAGGTAGCTCGGGATCCCCTGCGGGGTCAGGTGGAAGGGGAGGGCGGCGAAGGCGGAGAGGACCGCCCAGCCGAGTCCGACGATGGCGAACCCCTCCCGCGGACCGAGCTGACCGCGGGAGCCCCGACAGGAGAGGTACGCGGTCCCGCCGAAGCCGAGGCAGGTGGCGATGGCGAGGAGGAAGGCCTCCACCTCGCCCGACTCCTCATGATGGAGCGCCACGCCGAGCGGGATGAGCAGGATCCCTCCGAGGACGAGGACGAGGAGCCCGAGGATGGAGATGAGCGCACGCTTGCGCATCCGGAGCCCCTACCGCTTCCTCGAGAAGAGCTTCTCGACCTTGGAGACCGCCTCGGGGAGGGCGAAGATGATCACGTGGTCCCCGGGGAGGATCGGCGTGTCGCCCCGGGGGGTCACTACAAGGTCGCTCCGCAGGATCGAGCCGACGAGGGAGCCCTTCGGCATCGAGAGCTCCTTCACCGTCCGCCCGGCGACCTCGGAGCTCTCTCCGATGAGGTACTCCCGCGCCTCGGCGCCGCTCTCCCCGATCTGGGAGACCTGCAGCACCCGCCCCCGCCGGATGTGACGCAGGATCGCGTTCACGGTCAGCAGGCGCGGGGTGACGACCACCCCGAGGTCGAGGGTGTTCAGGACCGGCAGGTACGCCGGCTCCTGCGCCTGGACGGCGATGCGATGCACCCCCAGCTTCTGGATGAGCAGGGCGTGCATGAGGTTCGTCTGGTCGTCTCCGGTGAGCGCGAGATAGAAGTCCGCGTTCCCGATGTTGTTCTGCTCCGTGAAGTCGGGGTCCGCGATGTCCCCGTGGAGCACGAGCGCCTTGTCGAGGGACTCGCTCGCCGCCTCCGCCCGCTCGAGGTCCTTGTCGACCATCACCACGGAGCGAAAGCGGGTCTCGAGGCGCCGGGCGAGGGCGACGCCCAGGCGCGTGCATCCCTCGATGACGACCCGCTCCACCGGCTCCTTCTCCGGGTGGACGAGGTCGCGGAACGCGGAGTAGTCCTTGCGCTGGATGAAGGCGTAGACATGGTCGTGAGCCCGCAGCTCGTCGTCTCCCCGGGGGATGACGAGGGTGCCGTTCGGCCGCGCGATCGCCACGATCAGGAACTTGCCGTGCTCGAGGTGCAGATCGCGCAGGGACTTGCCGCAGAGCGTGGACTCGCGGGAGATCTCGTAGCCCCAGAGCAGCAGCTTCCCATCGGCGAACTCGGCGACATCGAGTGCCCCGGGGTTCCTCACGAGGCGCTCGAGGAGATCGGCGGTGGTCGCGATCGGATTGATCACGAAGTCCGCGCCGATGTCGGCCGGGGGCAGGATGGAGTCGGGGGCCGAGAGCTCATCGTCGCGCAGGCGGAGGACGACCTTGCGCGCGCCCATCCGATGGGCGAGCAGGCTGACCACGAGGTTGGTGTTGTCGTGGTTCGTCACCGCGATGACGAGGTCGGCGTTCTCCGCCTTCGCCCGCTGCAGCACCGTCGGCGTGGAGGCGTTCCCGGCGATCGCGAGGACATTCATCTTCTCGTCGATCCGACGGACCAGCTCCGGCCGGGCGTCGACCACGGAGATGTCGTGTCCCTCGACGGAGAGTCGCTCCGCGAGGTGGTACCCGACGACCCCCGCTCCGACGATGATGATGCGCATCGATCTCCGCCCCTCTCCGGGAGGGGGCGGCGGATCGCGCTCCTCCCCGAACGGTGCTGAGGATGCCCCCATCCGGGGCGGAGTTCACGCGGAAGATCGACCTCCGGGCGGATTGTTCCCCCCCTCATTCGCCGAGGGGCGGATGACGGCCTTTTCCCCTCCGGCTATCCTGCTTCCGCCGTTCCGGACCCGAGAGCCCGACCCGGGGACACGCCCCGGGAGACCAGACGAGAGGTGCCCGTGCTCCGCTCCCTTCCCTCCCCCCTCGCCCTCCGACGACTCCTCCCGGTCGCGCTCGGTCTCCTCCTCACCCTGACCGCAACAGGAGCGCCCGCCTGCGCCCAGAGCGTCCGCGGGGGGGGCTTCGCCGCCATGGTGAACGGCAGACCGATCACGAACTTCGAGGTCGACCGCGAGGTGGAGGTGCGGATGGTCCAGCTCCGGTCCCGGGCGACCCGCCCCGACCTCGAGGCGCAGCAGGAGCAGATCCGGGCGGCGGTCCTCGACGAGCTCATCAACGAGCGACTCCTCCTCGACCGCTGCGATGCCCTGGACATCCAGGTCCGCCCGGAGCAGATCGACATGGAGGTGGAGCGGCGGATCAGCCAGGCCCGCCTCGCCGGAGATGCCTCGATCGGCGACCCCGCCGACTTCTTCGATCAGTGGGAGGCCCAGTTCGGGCAGAACGAGGAGCGCGCCCGGGAGGACATCGGCAGGACGATCCGGATCCGCATGCTCATCTCCACGATCCATCAGGATCAGTATCTCGGCCCGGCCGAGCTCCGCGCCTACTACCGCAATCATCCGGAGGAGTTCACGACCCCGGCCGTGCACATCTTCCGTCAGATCCTCCTCCCCCTCGCGGATCCCTCCTCGAAGGAGAAGGTCGAGGAGATCAAGGCCGCGCTCGAGGCGGGAGAGAGCTTCGAGGCCCTCGTGCGCCGCTACTCGGAGGGACCGAGACGCGAGCTCGGGGGGCTGTGGGAGCTCACCGATGAGCAGCTCGACGGGATGCTGCTGCCCCTCCCGAAGCTGGTGCGGGAGACGCAGGCGGGAGAGACCTCGCCGCCGATCGCGACCACCACCTACATCCACGTGATCCGGGTCGAGGAGCACCGGGAGGGCTCGCAGCTCGAGTTCTCCGAGTGTCAGTCGGAGATCCGCAGTCGCCTGCGGGGCGAGCGCCGCCAGGAGGCCCAGAACCGCTTCCAGTCGGAGCTCCTGCGCGACGCCGAGATCCGGATCATCCCGCGGGAGCCCTCACAGCCTTGAGGGACGAAGCCCAGCCTTGAATCGAGACGCGGCTCCCCCCCCGGTTCGGGAGAGGAGCCGCGCCGATCGATCCGGTCCGCCTCCGGGGCTCAGCGGCCCCCGCCGCCCGGGGGCTCCGCGACCGCGCCGCCCTCGGCGGGCTCGGCGGCCTCCTCGGCGGCCTTCTTCTTGTCGACCATCTTCTGGACCTGCGGCGGAAGGCTGAAGGTCCCCTCCGGGGTCTCCGGGTTGAGCTGGACCGACTCGACCTGGATCTCGACCTTCTGGATCGACTGATCGATCGTCGTCTTGAAGGCGAACTTCAGCCCCTCGACCTCGCGCCAGTCGCTCTCGGTCGTCGTCATCGAGATCTTGCCCACCATGGGGGCCTCGATCGTGGCGGTCGTCTTCACCCGGAGATGCGTCGCGCCATCGATGAACCACTTCTCCTCGTTGTCATCGGCATCGATCGCGAGGATGACGATGCACTCCTTCCCATCGACCGTCTCGCGCGCGATGGTGTCGATCGACTTGTAGTCCTCCTTCGTGTGGAGGATCGGCCAGAGGCGCGCGGTGCGCTTCTGCATCTTCGCCATCTCCCCCTCCTGGATCGTCCCGCCCGTCATGGGGTTCGACTCCCAGACCACATCACCGGTCACGCCCTGCTCCATCTTGCCGAAGGGCGGAAGGTCGAGGATGAGGCGGAACTTCCCCTTGCCGCCGTTCCACTCGGTGTAGGTGGCGGTCATCCCCTGGGCGGGCATCGCGAACTTGCCGTCGCTGCGACGGGACGAGACCTTCGCCATCGCCTCCCGGCCACCGAGCGCCTCGATCATCTTCTCGATCACGGCGCCCGCCTCGGGCAGGTCGGCCGCGGGGACCTCCGGGGCATCCTGCGCGGGGAGGGGCGCGATCAGGCTCGCGAGGAAGAGGGCTCCGAGGAGCTTGCGTGCGGTCATCGTGGGTTCCTTTCCGGGGCCGGGCGCCGGCGGGGAGCTCCCCCCACGCCCGGGTCGTTCGACGATCGGTCTCTGGCTCTGACTCACAAGGGGGCGCCGGGGAGTCCTCCCCCG
>JAFMMO010000021.1 GCA_017859655.1 Pseudomonadota bacterium
TCGCGGTCCGCGGTGGACGCGCTCTGGTTCAGCTGGAAGATCAGGCCCTCGTTGTTGACATCGAAGTTGTAGGCGGTCGCGTTCGCGGCGGTCGTGGCGACGCGGAACTTCGCGGTGAGGATGTCGGAGACGACGTTCACGTCGAACCCGTTGGCGTTGACGGCGATGCCGTTCACGTCACCCACCAGGTCGGCGCCGGTGTCGGTGAAGACGCCGGAGGTGACCGCACCCACCGAGGTGGTCACGGAGCCGGAGAGGACCTCGAGGGAGGCGGTCTGGGCGGATCCGTACTCGACGGAGGTGATCACTCCCGCGTTCGAGGTCAGGCCGGTCTCGGAGGTGAAGGTGTTCACCGCCTCGTCGAACTGAGCCACGGTCATGCCGTTCATCAGGGTCACGTCGCGGGTCCCCTGGGAGCCGGTGAGGCGGAGGGTCGCGCCCGTGGTGCTGACGAAGGTCCCGAAGTTCCCGCCGGCGGCGTCGCTGACGTTCGCCTGCTCCGCCGTCGTCGTGACGTTGAGCGTGTAGGTCTGGCTCGTGGTGCTCATGTCATCGAAGCTGACGTTGCTCACCGAGATGTCCTCGAAGATCGCGTTCGCGTTCGAGGTGGTGATCCCGCTCGATCCGTCGAGGAGGTTGCGGGTGGCGAAGCGGGTCGTCTGCGCGATGCGGTCGATGGAGCGGAGCGCGTTGTCGATGCTGTACTGCTCCGCCTCGACCTGACCCGGGTCGTTCCCCCCGGAGTTCATGGCGAAGACGACCGACTCGCGGATGTCCATGAGGAGCGAGTTCACCTCGCTCAGGGCGGCCTCGGCGGTGCCGATCAGGTTCGACGCGTTCTGGGAGTTCTCCGCCGCCTGCTCCATGCCGCGGATCTGGGCGCGGAGACGCTCGGAGATGACGAACCCGGACGGATCATCCGAGGCGCGGTTGATGCGCAGGCCGGTCGACAGACGCTCGAGCGAGGTCTGCTGGGCGGCGTCCGCGCGCTGAAGGTTGCGAAGCGCACCGAACGACGAGACGTTCGTGTTGATACGAAGACCCATGGTGAAATCCTCCTTGATTTCGTCGGGTCGCCCCGATCCCTGGGGCGAGCTCCCCCCCAGGGGAGCGATCGAGTTGTCGGCGGTCCCATCGGGGGACCCGGGCGTGGAAGTTCCTTCCTTCCGACTCCTCCACCCCGCGAGGCGGGATGGACGCGATGAGGAGCCACCGTGACTCCCGTGGAACAACCGCTTCCTTCGGCCGCGCCGAAGGGGAATCCGGAGAGGAAATGGACCCTCCTCAGTAAGCTCCGATGGAACTGCGCTTTCCGCCAACCGCGCAGCTCGCCCATCTCCGGTTCGGGCCCGCCGGAGGCCGGAAATGCGAGGAGCCGCCCCGGGGGTCACCCCGGGGCGGCTCCTTCGCGACACTGTAGGTCCCGCTCGGCCTACTGCAGCAGTTGCAGCACCGAGGCCGGCAGCTGGTTCGCCTGCGCCATGACGGAGACTCCGGCCTGATAGAGCACCTGATTCCGCGCCAGCTCCGCCGTCTCCCGCGCGATGTCCACATCGCGGATCGTCGACTCGCTCGCCTGCAGGTTCTCCATGTGGACCGCGAGCTCCCGGAGGGTCGGCTCGATGTTGTCGTTGATGAACGACCCGAGGTGGGCGCGAACGCCGGAGATCTGGTCGATCGCGGTGTCGATGATCCTCAGGGCGTTCTCCGGGTCGTTGAAGAGGTCGTTGGGACCCCCGGAGGAGAGGCTGGAGAGGAACCCGAACTTCGTCTCGCCCCCGGTGGTGACCGACTGGCGGCCCAGGTTCGCGGCGTAGAGGCTCGGCAGGCCGATGACGGCCTGATCATGCGCGGTGGTCGAATTCGAGAGCTGGAAGGTGAGCCCCGAGTTCCGGTACTGGAAGGTGTAGGTCCCCGGTCCGGTCCCCTCCGCCACATCGATGGTCCCGGCGTAGACCGAGGAGACGACGGAGATGTGGTTGCCGATGGCGTTGACGTTCACCCCGTTCAGGGTCGCGACGACATCGGTTCCCTCGCTGCTCACGAACTCGCCGGGAGCGGTGATCGCTCCCCCGGCCCCGGTGAAGGTCCCGGGACCGGCGACCTGCTCGATCCGCATCTTCACGTGGGAGCCGTACTCCTCGGTGACGATCTCACCGGTCGCGGTGTCCACGTAGAGGCCGGTCGAGCCGCGCCAGAGATTGAAGGCGGAGGCCATGTCGTCCACATCCGCCGCATCCGGGATCGTGATGTCCTGCGTCCCGAGGGGGCCGGTGACCCGAAGGGTGACCGCCCCGCCGGTCGTCGCGGTCCCCGTGCCCGGGTCGACGGCGGCGAGGCTCGCCTGGGTCGCGCCCGAGGTGACCCGGAGATCGAAGGAGGTCACCGCGCTCGTCGGATCGAAGTTCATCGACACCGGGTTCAGGTCGGTGATCTCCGAGGGGCGGGTGACCATGTCGAACCCGCTCTCGCCGTTGAACAGGCTCCGAGAGGCGAAACGCGTCGTCGAGGCGATGCGGTCGATCGCCTCGAGGGTCTGGTCCAACGAGCTCTGCTCGGCCGAGATCTGCTCCGCGGAGGCGCCGCCGGTGTTCATGGCGTAGATCGCCGCCTCGCGCATCGACACGAGCAGGGTGTTCAGCTCGCTGAGCGCGGCCTCCCCCGTCTGGAGGAGATTGCTCGCGTTGGAGGCGTTGTCCGAGGCCTGCTGGAGGCTGCGGATCTGCGCCCGCAGCTGCTCCGAGATGACCAGCCCCGACGGGTCGTCGGAGGCGGAGTTGATCCGCAGGCCGGTGGAGAGGCGCTCCATGGAGCGCGCGAGGTTCGCACTGCTGACGTTGAGCTTGCGCAGCGCCGTCAGCGACGGGATGTTGCTGTTGATCCTAAGCCCCATGGTTCACCTCCGCGCCCGGGCTCCCCTTGGGCCGACCCCGCAGCGACGACTTCGAGCTGATGTTCTCCCCGCGGTTGCGGGCGATCTCCATGACCTTCGCGACCCCCGGGTCCGCGACGTTCGAGGACTCCCGGTTGGCCTTCGCGATCTCGAGGTAGACTTCCTGGCGGTGGACGCTGATCTCGCTCGGTGCGTCGATCCCGATGCGGACGCGCTCACCCTTGACGTCGAGGACCCGGACCACGATGTCGTGGCCGATGCGGATCTCCTGGCTGGGGGTACGGGTCAGGACGAGCATTCCGCCCCCCCCTCCGTCACGGTCTCCCCCGGAGCGGCGCCGCCGCAGAGCGGCGCCCGGGTGGAGTACTCCTCGCCGACCAGGATCAGCTGGACCCCGGTGCGGGTCCGGCGGTTGATGACCACCGGTCCGCGGAGGTTCGCGGTGATCCCGCTCGGGTCCTCCGGGACCACGAGGAGCACGCAGACGAGCGCCTCCGCCTCCTGCTCGATGCAGAGGAGGGCCTGGTCCGCCTCCTCGAGCTCGATCTCGTAGCCGGGGAAGAACGGCTCCGGCTCGCAGACGAGGAACGCGAGAGAGGGGTCGTCGATCGACTGCATCCAGAACACGGGGCCCGGCGTGCCCTCATCGTGGAGGAACACGAACTGCCGGGCCTCGGGGAGGCCCACCATCCCGCGCGGGAAGTGGAGCAGCGTGTTCGCCGCAACGGTGACCTCGCCGAAGCGGGCGGTCGGGAAGACGAGCTGTCCCGACTGCTCCTCTCCGTTCGATTCCTTGATCACTGCCTGATCGTCCATGGCGTCCTTTCCTTGGGCGGCCTTCGGCGAAGGGCCGTCCCCCCCACTCCCTATCCGAGGAAGTCGAGGATCGATTGCTGAAGGAGCTGCGCACTCGTCCGGAGGGCAGCCTGGTAAGCGGTCTGTTGACGATTGAGCTCGACGATCGCCGAGGCGATGTCGGTGTCCGCCTCCTGGGAGAGGAGGCTCTCCGTCTCGAAGCTCTGGAGCTGGTTCCGGCGGTCCGAGACCTCAAGGCGGCGCAGGCGGCTCCCCACCTCGGCGCGCGACTGGAGGACGCGTTCGTGGGCGGAGTCGAGGAAGCGGAGCGCCGTGTGGATCGTTCCGGTGTCGGAGGCGAGCAGGCCCTGGGACAGGGTCATGAAGCCGTCGAAGGCGCTGCGGGTGCGGACCCCGGCGGGAGAGAGCTCTCCGCCCTCGATGATCCCGTCGACCGCCTCTCCATCGAGGCGGAGGCCGCTGATCGCGAAGGACTCGTTCAGGGCGGAGACGCTCAGGGTGCCGGTCCCGCCGCTCTGGTCCCGGAGGCGGATCCGGTCCTGCCCCGGCACGACCTCCGCGAGCACGGCGCCCGTGTTGCCGGGGTGCTCGTTGATGAGCGCCACGACATCCCCGAGGGTGACCGCCCCGTCGATGTCGACGGCGAAGGTCGTTCCATCCTCCGCCGTGATCTCGAGGTCCTCGCCGGTGACGGTCGGGACGCCGGTGCCTCCGTGGAGGCTGTCGAGGGTCAGGTCCGCGGTCGGGACGATGAACCCGAGCTGGGCCGCGCTCGTCGTCGAGCCCTCGATGACCCTCAGCTCGGCGCCGGCGAGGATCGAGGTCAGCTCGATCCCCTCCCCGCTGTCACCGATCCTCGCCCGGACGCCGATCCCCGCGGTGTTCACCGCGTTGATCAACCCCTCGACCGTCTCGACCCCCGTGAGGTCGATCGCCGCGGTCATCGATCCGTTCTGGATCGTGAAGCCGCCGGCGTCGATCCCGAGGCCGTTGCGGAGGAGGGAGAGTCGGGTCAGAGGACCGATGATCGGATCGAGGTCATCCCCGCCGAGGCTCGGTCCGGCTCCGGCCGCCGCGATCCCGAGGTCGCGGGCCGCGGTGGCCCCGTTGAGGTCCGTGATGGAGATGTTCGCGCCGGGCTTGACGATGGCGAGACCGTTGCGGGAGACATCGAGCCCCGCGGAGACGAAGCCGGTGGCGTTGATCCGATCGAGGACATCCCCGACCGTCTTCGCGCCCTCCAGGTCGACGGTAACGGCCGCGCCGCTGCCATCCCGGATCTCGATCCGACCGGCCATGATCCCGCGGCCCCCGTTGAGGGACGCGACCGGGGTCTCGAGGTTGATGTTGGGATCGAGGTCGATGCCGCCCGAGACCTGGGAAGACCAGCCGCCGAACGCGTCGACGCCGCTGATCCCGCTCGGGAGGAACATCCCGGGAGCGACCTCGATGAGGGAGGGCGAACGATCCCCGCCGTAGGAGATGTACCCGCCGGACTGCGCGAAGGGCGCGGCGGAGACCTGGTCTCCTCCGAAGAGGAACCGTTCGCCGAACTGCCGGTTCGCGAGGGTCAGCGCCTCCTCGATCATGTTCTGGACCTCGATCGCCGCGTTCGCCCGCATTCCGTCGGTGGAGGTGGTCTGCACATGCTCCAGCGCGAGCTCGCGGGCCCGGACGATCAGGTCCTCGAGCTCGGCGAGGGCTCCCTCCGTGGCGGAGAGGCGCGAGGTCGCCGCCTGAATGTTGCTGCCATACTGGGCATGACGCTCGAGGAGGCGCTCCCAGGCGATGCTGCGCCGGGCGCCGAGGGGGTCGTCGCCGAGGGTGTTGAAGCGCCGTCCGGTGGCGATGCTCGTCTCCGTCCTCGCGAGGGACGCGAGCGACCGCTGGATCGAGCCGGAGAGCCGGCCGCTGACCATGGAGTCGGTGACCCTGGAGATGCCGGGGAACCCGCTCATGCCGTCCTGCCTTCCCGCCCGGTCGTCGGGCTCGTGGTCCGCCGCGCCGTCACGCTCACACCGAGTTGATCAGCGTCTCGAGGAGACGGTCGACGACGTTGAGGAAGCGGGCCGCACCCTGGTAGGCGCGCTGGTACGAGACGAGGGAGATCGCCTCCTCGTCGATGTTCACGCCGGAGAGGGACTCTCGCTGGTTCTGAATGGCGGTGGTGATCGACACCTGGTTGGTGAGGTGCTCTCGCGCTTCCGCGGAGTTCAGGCCGATCTCCCCCACCAGGGCGCCGTAGTGCCCCTCGAAGGAGTTGCCGGCCGCGAAGAGGCCCTCGTCGCGCAGGGCGAGCATGGCGTTGATCGCGCCGTTGTCTCCCGCGCCGCCTCCGAAGCCCGCGGCCAGCAGGCCGGGGTCGTCGAGGAGCACAGACGAGATGTCGATGTCTCGGGCGGTGGACCCGGTGAAGAGCCCGTTCACCCCGAGCGCCGCGAGCGCTCCGGTGTCGTCGTCGCGGAAGGTGAAGGTGACGCCCGGGTCGGAGCTCTGGATCTCGAGGCGCCCGTCGGCGGTGACCACGGCCGAGAGGCCGGGGTGCGCCACCCCCGCCGTCTCGTTGATGCGCTCGGCGATGTCGACGAGGCTCATCGAGTCGACATCGAGGTCGATGTTGAAGCTCTCGACCGCGCCGTTCCCCTCGGTGACCACCTGAAGGACGAAGCTCCCGCTCTCGACCGGGAAGGGAAGCCCGGCGGAGATCAGGGGGGCTTCGCGGTCATTGACGGAGTTGGAGGAGAGCACCTCCGTGAGTCGGCTGAGCCCCTCTCCCCCCGAGTGGATCGCGTTGAAGCCCCGGATGAGCGTCGACGCGATGCCGTCGAGCTGCGCCCGGAGATCGGGGAGGACGGCGTCCCGTCCGGCGAGCAGGGCGGCGATCCGCCCCCCCTCCGGCTGCAGGAGCGTGCCGTCGTCGGCGAAGCGGACCTCGCCGTAGGGGATGTCCCCATCCGCCCGGGCGATGACCTGGAGGTCGCGGCTGATCCCGTCGTGGACGAGCATCTCGCTCCCGGTGAGCACCTGAACGCCGCCGGTGGAGTTCTCGATCACGCGGATGTCGATCCGCTCGGCGAGCTCGCCGAGGACGACATCCCGCTGGGTCCGGAGGTCGTTGGCCGTCTGCCCGTGCACCCCTCCATCCTCCGCGGCGATGATGGCGGAGTTCAGGGAGGCGAGCTCGGCGGTGAGCCGGTTGATCTCGAGGACCTCGCCCCGCACATCCTCGTCGAGGCCGATGCGGAGGTCGCGCACCCGTGCGTCGAGGAAGCGGAAGGTGCTCGAGAGGCTGGACCCCTGCTCCAGCAGGAGCGAGCGCGCGGTCGGATCGTCCGGGTTGACGGAGAGATCCTGCATCGCGTCGAAGAACTCCCCGAGCGCCTCGGAGAGCCCACCCCCCTCGAGGTCGTTGAAGATCGACTCGGTCAGCGACCAGATGCGGTTCTGCTCGGTGAGGTTCGCGAGGTCGCTCCGGGCGCCCCGGAGGGTCGCCTCGAGGTGCTGGTCGACGATCCGCTCGATCCTCGAGACATTCACCCCCGTGCCGAGGCGGGCGTAGACCAGGTCGTCCGAGGGGGTCGGGGTCAGGTGCACGCGCTGGCGGGCGTACCCGGGGGTCGCCGCGTTCGCGATGTTCTGGCCCACCGTCTGGATCGCCGTCTGGTGGGCGCCCAGGGCGAGTCGGGCGAGGTTGAGGGATGAGAAGAGGGACATGGCTAGCCGGTCCGATCCATCAGGATCGAGCTGCCGTCTCCCGAGCTCTCCGTGCCGTCCGCGCCGTACTGGACCCCGAGCATCTCCTCGTTCACCAGCTTCGAGAGGAAGACCTGGATGTGACCGAGGGAGTGCTCGATGAGCGCGCGGGTCGCCCGGTTCCGCTCCGCGAGGGAGCGGGCGATCTCACGCAGGCGGCTCCGGCTGTCGTGCAGGCGGCTGCCGACCTCGCCCGGCATGTGCTCGAGCATGTCGGAGACACGAACGCTGGAGGGCCGGGGGAAGCCGATCAGGTCCCCGATCTCCTCCGTCACCACGAGGCGGTGCTTCTCTTCCGCCACGACGGCGTGGAGGATCTCCTCCTCCTGCTTCTGCACCTGGGCCAGTCGATCCATCTCGACCGCCACGAGGGACTCCTCCTTGGCGGTCAGGACATCCTGGAGTCGGCGGTGAAGGTCGTGGAGTCGGTCGAGCGTCTCGCAGAGGTCCTCGCCACATGCACGCAGACGCAGATCCTGGGAGTGCGAGTTCACGACATCGCCTTTCGGTAGGTCTCGGCCGCGCGGCTGACGGCGACCGGGTTGGTGACGGTGGGCTGCGGAGCCGGGGACTCGATCCCCGCGATCCGGCGCGCGAGGAGCTCCTGCTCGATGAGTCCGGCGACGCCGATCGGTCGGACCTCCGCGATGCGGCTCGCGAGCTGCTCGCGGAAGAGGCCGCCGACGGTCCGCCCCTGGGGGCCCTCGCCGAAGAGGGCCTGGCCGCTCTTCTCGAGGGGCTCAAGAAGCTGCATGACGAAGAGCGCCTCGAACCCGTCCGCCGCGCGACGAATGTCGGCGGGGACCTCGGTGGCCGCGCTCCCCCGCGAGGGAGCGCGGAGCGGGAGGTCGGAGCGGAGGGGGAGGGTCGGGAGCGCGGGGATCACTCCTCCACCTCCAGCTTCCCGACGAGGACGCCGGCCCGATCGAGGCCCTGAATGATCTCGGCCCAGTCGGTCTGCTCGACTCCCTCGTTCTGCTCGAGGTACTTGAGAACATCGATGAGGAGATCGTGGACCGGGCTCCCATCGGCGCGGGTCTCCCCGGAGCCGCGGAGCTCCAGCTCGAACTGCGGGGTGAGCACCGTCACGGGGGCCACGCGGACCTGGCCGCTGATGAACACCCGCCCGCTCGAGCGCTGCACCACGACCCGCGCCTCCGGTTCCGGGCGACGCACCTGGACCTCGGAGAGGATCCGGGAGATGAAGTCGGGGAGGCGCTCCTCGCTCTGCTGGGTGAGGGGGATCCGGACCCGGACCGTGCCGGCGGATTCCACCGAGGCGATCGGCATCTCCTCCGCGGCGTGCCTCAGCAGCCAGGGGAAGGCGTTGATCGCCCGGACGATCTCCGAGGCGGCGGCGAGGTCGGGGTGGTCGAGGTGGAGACGGATGCGCCCCTTCTCGACCCGGGGCGGGATGTCGATGTCCTCGAGGAGGACCGCCTCGCAGGTGCCGCTCCGGGCCCCGCGACCGGCGGTGACCACCGGGCCCTGGGCGCGGGCGAGGAACCGGTGCGGGCCGCTGCCGCTGCCGTCATCCGCGAAGAGGTGGGTCCAGTACAGCTCTCCCCCCTCGAGGCTCGACGCGTCCTCGATGCTGGAGACGCGGACCGTGACCTTCGACCCGGCCTTCATGTCGGAGGAGATGTCCGCGGTGACGAAGACGGCGGCCACGTTCTTGGCGACCATCTCCTCGGGGACGGCGAGCTCCGGGTCGTCCATGAGGGTCTCAAGCGCGGCGATGAGCATCTCGCGGGCGAGGGGACTCTTCGCGCTGTCCCCCTTGCCCGCGAGGCCGCCGACCAGGCCGTAGCCCATGATGTTGTGCCGACGCTCCCCCTCCACCCGGACCAGGTCCATGACCCGCTGGCCCGCGGCCGGGGTCGAGACGAGGAGCAGCGCGAGGAGCGCGAGGCAGCTCAGGGGTCTGCGGGTCGTGGCCAAGTCCGGCCTCCTTTCGGGATCCATCCCGTCGCCTCGCTTCCGGGCGAGGCAGGAGACACTTGGCACGGCCCGTACCACTGACCGGATCGGGCGAGAGGAAATCCACAAGCCAAGAAAATGTATGAGCTTGCGAAGATCGCCCTCCCAGGAGATCCCGGACATCGGGGCGGCAGGATCCGCCCCGCCGGGCGAGGCTCGCCCCCCTCCGTGAGCCCGGAAAGCGGGCACGATGAGGAGCGGGCATGCTCCGGAGTCCGGAGCATGCCCGCGCAGGGGTCATCGGGTTCGCGATCGGCGCTCAGAAGGGCCAGAGGAAGAGGAGCACCCTCTCCACGACCGTGCGCTGCGAGCGCTTCGTCCGGGGGTTCGCCGCGGAGTAGACGAGCTTCTGGTCCGCGATCCGATCGCTCGAGACGGTCAGCGCCTCGTCGATGTCCGCGGAGCGAACCTCGCCGGTGAGCGTCATGACGGTGAGCTCGTCGTTGATCCGACGCTCGCTCCGCGCCTCGATCCGGACGTTTCCGTTCGGGAGGACGTCGACCACCCGCGCGGTGATCCGAGCCTGGATGTCGACCGACCGCTGATTCTGATCGCGGACCTGGCGTCGCTTGTCCGCCTCGACGTCCAGCGCGAGGGGGTTCGTCCCGGAGGTGAGGTTCCCGTCCTTGAACTTGAGGTAGCTGGCGATCTCGAGGTCGGCGGAGGCGCGCGCCTGGGTGTCCTCTCGGCTGTCCCCGCGCGCGGTCGCCCGCTCCCGGACGAGGACCTGGATGAGAGTGTGCTTCTCGAGGGGCGGTCGCTCCGCCTTCCGCCGTCCGAAGATCGACGCTCCGCGCCGCCGCGCTCTCGGCGCGGCGCTCGGACCCGCCTCGATCTCACCGAGGGGATCGAAGGAAGGTCGAGCGGGGTCCCCGTCGGAGCCGGAGGGACTCTGGGCCGGGAGGGACTCGAGGGCCGGACCCCCTCCGAGGAGGGCGATCCCGAGGAGCAGGGCACGCAGGGGGAGTCTCATCGGTGAGGACCTTTCGAGGTGAACGGCGCACTGGTCGGCGCACTGAACAGCGCACCGGGCGTCGAAGAGAGCGTCGAGTCGGCCACGAGCCGGCAGTGGCAGAACGCGGGCCCCTCCACCCGGAAGCGCCCGGGCGCGAGACCGCTGCGCTCGATCCTCCGCTCGACCTCGGCTCGAAGGAGGAGCCCATCCTCCCCGGGGCGGACGAGGGTCTCCCCCACCGTCCCCCAGACCCCGTCGGCATCCGTCACGAGCTCGACGAGGAGTCGCATCGGAGCGGAGCGGGCGGGGACCTCCGCCTCCAGGCGGAGGCGGACCACCAGCGGGGCCTCGGAGCGATCCACCGCGCCGATGGCCAGGGCATGGACCTCACCCGCGCCGCCGAGGGAGTCGGAGGGCCCGAGCAGACCGAGCGTCACCAGGGCGACGAGGAGTGCGCGTTGCGCGATCCGGCTCATCGATCAGCCTCTCAGGTTGTTGGCGATCTGCATCGCCTCGTCGGCGGTCTCGATCACGTTCGAGTTGATCTCGTAGGCGCGCTGCCCCTGGATCATGCGGATCAGCTCCGAGATCGCGTTCACGTTCGAGGCCTCGAGGGCGCCGCTCTTGATCCGTCCGTTCCCCGCGGTCCCGGGGGTCACGGTGACCTCCTCCCCCGCGGCCTCGGTCCGCACGAACAGATTCCGCCCGATCGGCTTCAGGCCGGAGGGGTTCCCGAAGCGGGCCAGGCTGAGCTGGGCGAGCTCGGTCGGGTCATCTCCCTCGCGCTCGATCACGCTGAAGCGGCCGTCGGGGGAGACCTCCATCGAGAAGGTCTCCTGGGGGAGCGCGACCTCAGGGAGGAGCACATCCCCGCCGGGAGTGACGACCCGTCCCTCCCCATCGAGGGTGAAGTTCCCCGCTCGGGTGAAGGCGGTCGTGCCGTCCGGCGTCCGAACCTTGAAGAAGACGTTCTCCGCGCCCTCGATCGCGAGGTCGAGGTCGTTCTCGGTGATCACGATCCCCCCCGCCTCGAAGAGCTTCTGGGTGGAGACGACGTCGACCCCGTTCCCGAAGTGGACTCCGGTGGGTCGGACGGTCCCGTTGGGTCCGGCCGCTCCCACGAGGTGATGGTGGCGGTAGAAGAGGTCCGCGAAGTTCACCCGGTCACGCTTGAAGCCGTGCGTGGAGAGGTTCGCGACGTTGTTCGCCGTCACCTCGAGCTGCTTCATCTGAGCGTTCATGCCGGTCGCGGCGGTGTAGAGCGCGTGGACTCCCATGGGTCTCCTTCAGGGCGCGTCGGCCCGTTCCCTCGGCGATCAGCCGAGGCGTCCGACGTCGTTCACGGCGCGCCCCAGAGCCTGGTCCTGAAGCGCGATCATCCGCTGGTTCGTCTCGTAGGCGCGGAAGGTCTGGATCATCCGGACCATCTCGCGCACCGGGTCGCTCGTCGAGCTCTCCAGCATCGACGCACGCAGGCGGGCTCCCTCCGACTCGGGGAGGAGACCCTCCTTGGAGCGGAAGAGACTCCCGCCGGCGGGCTCGAAGGCACGGGGGTCGAGGGTGCCGAAGACCCCGATCCTCCCCACCAGAACGCCGTCCACGGTGATCTGACCGCTCTCATCGATCGACGGGGCGGAGCCGCCATCGGGGAGGACGATCGGCCCTCCCCCGAGATCGAGCACGGTCCCCCGTCCGTCGGCGGTGGCGAGGACTCCATCCGCTCGGCGCTGGAAGTTGCCAGCCCGGGTGTAGAGGGTCTCGCCGTCGAGCTCGACGCCGAACCAGCCGTCGCCATCGATCGCGACATCCAGGGGCTCGCCGGTCGGGACGATCCCCCCCTGACTCGCATCGAAGCGGACCTCCTGAATGAAGAGGCCCCCGCCGAGGGCGTCGAGATCGGCGCGCCCCCCCGCGGCGCGGGAAGGCACGGTGGCCTCCGGTGCGCGCGCGCGCTGGAGGGTGAAGGAGCGCTTGAAGCCGGGGGTGTCGACGTTCGCGATGTTGTTCGCGATGACATCGAGCCGGGCCTCGGCCGCGAGGGCTCCTGCTGCGTTGAGGTAGATGCCGCTGTCCAAGACGACTCCTTTCGCCGGAGTCGCCCAAGCAGGTGCCGTGCCAGCCGGACGAGATGCCGCAGATCGAGGCTGCGGGCCCGAGCGAGGCGCCGGAGCGCCGCGGCGCGCTCACGAGGACAGGCGAGAGTTGCCGCTGAGGGCAGGAAACCCCGGAGCCGCGCGCACGGCGGGCTCCCTTCGTTGCGCGGACCGGGAGCCTCGGCTACCTTGCCCGCTCTCGGGATGGGCGGGTGGCGGAACTGGCAGACGCGCCAGATTTAGGTTCTGGTCCCGCAAGGGGTGGGGGTTCGAGTCCCCCCTCGCCCACTCTCTCCACGCCGACGAAAGACCACCGCGCCGCGCGGCGGGCTCAGCCCGCCGCGATCTCGGCGAGGAGCGCGACGACCCGCCGCCGCTCCTCGGGCGAGGTCTCCTCCCCCGGAGCGATGCGCAGCGTCCCTCCCCCGGCGAGGGTGTCGAAGTGCCGATGCGCGAGCGGGGCGCAGTGCAGCCCCGAGCGACAGCGGACCCCCGCGCGGGCGTCGAGGACTCCCGCGACCTCCGTCGGATCGAGCCCCGGGATCCGCACCGCGAGGACGGGGGAGCGCGCCTCCTCCTCCCCCGTCTCCCCGACGAGCTCCAGCCCCGGGATCGCCTCCAGGGCCGCGCGCCACTCCCTCCGCACGGCGTTCAGGTGGGCGAAGCGGTCCGCCACCGGATGGGCATCGAAGTGGGCGAGCGCCCGCTCGAGGCCCGCGATGCCGGGGAGGTTCGGGGTTCCGGACTCGTAGCGGCCGGGGGCCCGCTCCGGGATCCGGGCCTGATCGGAGTCGATCCCGTTCCCCCCGATCCAGAGCGGAGAGGGCTCGAACCCCTCCGCGAGCCAGCAGACCCCGACCCCGGGGCCGCCGCCGAGGTACTTGTGCCCCGCCATGGTGTAGGCCGCGAGGGCGGGGATCCGCTCGAGGGAGGTGGGGACGAGCCCCGCCGCCTGGGCGCCGTCCACCACGAGGGGGAGGCCGGCCCGCGCCGCCCACGCCCCCACCTCGGCGATCGGTTGGATCACGCCGTTCACATTCGAGGCGTGCTGGAGGACGACCCCCGCCGCGCTCCCCGGATCGAGCGCTTCCAGTCCCTCGAGATCGATCCGCCCGCTCGGCCCCGCCGGCAGGAGCCGCACTCGCTCCTCACCGAAGGCGCGCACCGCCGGACGCCAGACCGCGTTGTGCTCGAGAGGACCGATCCAGATCACCGACTCCGCCGGGCTCCGCGCCCCGAGGTCCGCGAGGATGGTGGACAGCGCGAGGGTGGATGACGGGAACAGGACCATGCGGCTCGGATCGGAGACCCCGAAGAGGTCGGCGAGCCGCTCCCGGCAGCTCCCCACGATGGCGGTCGCGCCGCGGGCCCCGCCGTGGGATCCCCTTCCGACGCTTCCGGCGATCTCGATCGCGGCGGCCATCGCCTCGGGCACTCCGGGGTGCCGCGGGTGGGCGGTGGCCGCGTGGTCGAGGTAGATCATCCCGGGGTCGGCCTCGTGACGTTCGTTCATCGGACCTCCGCGATCGAGAGCGGGTCAGTGGCGTCAGTGGCGGTGCCCCACTGCTGCAGGGGACTTCCCGCGAGCGCTCAGTCCCCCCCGATGGGGGGAAGGAGGAGCTCGACGCGATCCACGATCTCGGGGGGATTCCCCCGCTGGGCGAGGAGCTCCTGAAACCGGTCCATCTCCGGAGTCGAGACCCGGGCGAGCTCCGCCTGGAAGCGAGCTCCGAGGGTCTGGTAGTGGAGAGTCGCCTCGACCCGCAGCTCAGCGCGGGCCGCGCTCCCGAGGGGGATCTGCGTGGAGAGGAGGACGCGCCCCCCCTCGAACGCCTCATCGACGGAGACCCCCACCGGGTGCAGTCCCGCCCGGCGCGCTCCCTTCACATCCCAGCCGGGAGGGAGGATGCGCGTGTCCTTCGCCATGGCCGCGGCGGAGAGGAGGGACCAGGTCGGACTTCCGTCCTCGTCGGCCATCACCATTTCGAAGATGGGCGCGTCCGCCTCGCTCCGGATCACCGGGCTCCACGGCACCACCGGCCCCCCCGCCGACTCGCTCGGCAGCGGAGCTCCCCCCGGCCCGAGGATCCGCCCCATGCGATCGAAGGCGCCGGACTCGTGGAGAACCCTCCCCTCCCCATCGAGGACGCGGACGCCGACCCACATTCGGCGGGTCGGATGGCCGGTGGGGATCTTGTGCCCGGCGAAGGAGGCGATCTCCAGGCCGAGCTGGAGCGTCCCCTCCTCGCGGGAGAGCAGCCCCATCGAGAGCGCGGCGGTCCTCTCCGAGAGCTGGGCGCGCGCGCGGCGCGCCACCTCGAGAAACGCGGCGGGCGGCGCCTCCACCCCGAACTCCTCCCCGTGCTCCGCGAGGAGCTCGGGGATGAGAGTGTTGCCCCCGACGAGGATGTGACGACCGTAGGGGGATCGCGGCGCGAGGCGACTGAAGTCGCTCCCCATCGGCGTGCGGGCGATCCGCGTCAGCATCTCCTGCCCGCTCTCGTCCCGGGTCGGCAGGTGGCACCCCTGGCAGCTCACTCCCGGCGAGCCTTCCCGCTCGGTCGAGAAGAGGGAGTGGCGCCACTCGAGGTAGGGAGACTGCTCGAGGAAGACGGTGCCGGTCGGGTGACCCGTGGGATCGAGGGTCTCGGTGTAGAGGGTGTGGCAGGAGCCGCAGAGGGAGGACTCGAGGATGTGCGACGACTGGGTGGGGGTCCACCCGGTGAAGGGGCGCATCGGGAGGGGGAACGGGACATCGTGGGGACCGAACGCCCGCTGGGAGTGGTCGATCTCCCAGCCGCCGGTGAAGCTCTCCGGGGTTCCCAGCTTTCGCGCCGAGATCCCGTGACACACCGTGCAGGTGACCCCATCCCGCGCGACCTCTCCCAGTCGCTCGCTCTCGAGATCGGCGAGGGAGAGCTCTCCGCCGTGCTGGCGGCGATCCGCCGTCGCCGCGGGGGCGTGGCAGGTCATGCAGGACGCCTCGATCTCCGCGCGCGCCGCGGGTCGGCGGGCGACCTCGGCGGAGACCATCGCCCGCCAGAGCGGGTCCCGGGCGGAGTTCGCCATCATCGTCCCGCGCCACAGGTCGTAGGGAGCCGCGGGCTCTCCCCCCGGCGTCCGCATGCCGCTCGACTCATCGGTGTTCGAGTGACAGTCCGCGCAGACGGATGATGGGCGCGAATGAACCTCGTGACCGGGGATCACCTCGACGGGAGCGAAGAGGGGCCCCGAGGCACCCACGGCCTCGGGCGCGGGACCACGGGAGGAGACCGGCGCGCAGCCGGAGGGGACCAGCAGGAGGAGCAGGAGGACCCGGGAAACGGCGCGCGGGAATCGCCGGAGCAGGGGCAGGTCCACGAGACCGGACCGCACCTCCCCGCTCTCGCTGAGATCCGCTTCCGGGGTCGACATGGGGCTCCTCTTCCACCGTCGTCGGGGTCCGTCAAGGATGGCTCGATCCTCTCTACCGGATTATGCGCCGGGACGGCCGCAAGTCTCCCCCTCTGGGAGGATTCCCCCCGCGCTCCGTCGCAGTTCTCCCCGACCCGGGAGGACCAGCCCCGCTTTCTCCGGTAGGATTCGGACCCCGACTCCGGTCGGCGCATCCTCGTCGGACATTCCCCGGCCGCGCGCCGGTGAGAAGGAGAGCAGCCATGACGCCCCGTCGCGCCCCCACCCTCCTGCTCCTCCTCGGGCTGATGGTCCCGACCGTCGAGCTCTCCGCGTCCGAGGCTCCCCCCTCCCACGGAGCGGGACTCGATGACGCGTGGGAGGCCCCGGCGGCGTTCGGCGATGTGTCCGCCCGCGCGGGGTGGCAGTCGGTCGGGGACTGGGTCTTCCCGGCGGACGGAGGTGAGCCGCGGATCGTGCCGGGGACCGGGGTGCTGCTCGACCCGACCGGTGACGGGGGAGAGCTGGCGACCCTCGGGAGCTGGTCCGACCTCGAGGTCTCCGGCGAGTTCCTCCTCGATCGGGGGGCTCACGCCATCCTCCGCTTCCTCGGGCGCTACTCCATCCTCCTCTCCATCGCGGAGGGCGGCGGCGAGCCCGGGCTCGACGATCCCGGCGCGATCCTCGGGGACCTCCCCGCCGCGGGGACACCTCCCCGCATCGCCCTCCCCTGCGCGGCCGAGACATGGCACCGTTTCTCGATCACGGTGCGCGCCCCACGCTTCGATGCGCGGGGGGTGAAGACCACGAACGCCCGCGTCCTGCGCGTCCTCGTCGACGGACATCTGCTTCAGGTCGGCGTGGATCTCCCCGGTCCGAGCCATGGAGGATCCCCCGAGTTCGAGGTCGCCGCCGCGCCCTTCGCCCTCGGCAGTCGTGACGGGGGTGTGGCGTTCCGAGGGCTCCGCGGGCGCGCGGCGGCGACTCCCGCCAAGGTCGAACGGTCCGAGGCTGCGGCGGCCGGGGATCCCGCATTGAGGACGGTCGCGCTCTACACGAGGACCACCGGCTTCCGACACGGCTCGATCCCGGCGGGGATCCGGGCGATGAAGGCGCTCGGGAAGGCCCACGGCTTCGAGGTCCGCGCCACCGAGGATCCGGAGGAGCTGCTCGGCTGGCTGGGGGAGAGCGATGTGGTCTGCTTCCTGAACACGACCGGCGATGTCCTCGACGATGCCCAGCAGCGCCGATTCGAGGACCGCATCACCGCGGGCCTGGGCTTCGTCGGGATCCACTCCGCCGCCGACACCGAGTACGACTGGCCCTTCTACGGCGAGCTCGTGGGCGCCTACTTCAAGACCCACCCCCGGATTCAGGAGGCGGACCTCGAGGTGGTCGACCGTCGGCATCCCGCGACGGCGATGCTCCCCGGGATGTGGGTCCGCACCGACGAGTGGTACGACTTCCGCGCGCTCCCGGTGGCGGAGTGCCGCGTCCTCACGACCCTCCGCCCCGAGTCCTACGAGGGGAGCACGATGGAGGGGCCGCACCCGATCGCGTGGTGCCGCACCTTCCCGGCCGGGAATCGCTCGATGTACATCGGAGGAGGCCACACCGACGCGAGCTACGCCGAGCCCCTCTTCCTCGCGCACATCCACGGGGCGCTCCGCTGGGCGGCCGGGGATGATCGCCTCGTCCTCCCCCCGCCCTCCTCCCCCGGCGCAGCCGGGACGCCGGGAGAGGTCCCCACGAACGATGAACGGAGTCGCGATGAGTGAGCTGATCAGCTTCGATCCCTCGACCGGCGATGAGGTCGGGCGAGTGCCCGTCACGCCGGCCGCCGATCTCCCCGTGGTCGTCGCCCGGGCCCACGCCGCCGCAAGGGGCTGGGCGGAGCTCGGCCTGGAGGGACGCCGCGATGCCCTCCGCCCCTTCGGACCGGCCCTCGCCGAGGCCGCCGAGCGGATCGGGACGATCCTCACCCGCGAGATGGGGAAGCCCCTCCCCCAGGGGATCGGCGAGGTGCGCTACTGCGGCGCCGGGCTCGGGGAGACTCTCGATGAGCTCGTCGCCGCGCTCTCGCCGGAGCGCCTCGAGGACGACGCGGTGATCAGCGACCTCGTCTTCGACCCCTTCGGGGTGTGCGCGGCGATCACTCCGTGGAACTTCCCGGTGTCGATGCCGCACTGGGCGGTCGTCCCGGCCCTCATGGCCGGGAACACCGTCGTCCTCAAGCCGTCGGAGAAGACGCCCCTCGTGGCGGATGAGTACATCCGCCTCCTCCGCGAGCACCTGCCGGAGGGCGTGGTGCAGGTCGTGCACGGCGACGAGGAGCAGGGGCGCGCGCTCGTCGCGGCCGATGTGCAGCTCATCGCCTTCACCGGCTCGCGCGCCGCGGGGCGGGCGATCCTCGCCGAGGCGGGGAAGGACCTGAAGCGGGTCGTGCTGGAGCTCGGCGGCAAGGACCCGCTCATCGTCCTCGACGACGCCGACCTCGAGGCGGCCGCGCAGTTCGCCGTGATGAACGCGTTCCGCAACGCGGGCCAGGTCTGCGTCAGCACCGAGCGGATCTACGTCCAGGACTCCGTCGCGCCGAGATTCGAGGAGCTCGTCGTGGAGAAGACCCGCGCGCTGAAGGTCGGATCCGGCATGGAGGAGGGGATCGAGATCGGGCCGATGATCGACGCCGGTCAGCGGGACCATGTCATCGCCCAGATCGAGGCCGCCCGCGGCGAGGGCGCGAAGGTCCTCATCGGCGGCGACCCTCCCCGGGGGAACTTCGTCTCCCCCACCGTCCTGACGGGGGTCGACCATCGCATGGCGATCATGCGAGACGAGACCTTCGGGCCGGTGGTGGGGATCCAGCGGGTCGACGGTGACGACGAAGCGGTCGCCGCCGCGAACGACTCCCCCTACGGCCTCGGCGCGGCGGTCTTCGGCGGTGATGTCGCGCGGGCGGAGCGGGTGGCCCGTCGACTGAGCGCGGGGATGGTGGGGATCAACAAGGGCTGCGGCGGCGCGAGCGGCTCCCCCTGGGTCGGCGCCCGGCAGAGCGGCTACGGCTATCACTCCGGCCGCGACGGGCACCGGCAGTTCGCGCAGGTCCGCGTCGTCTCCCGCCCGAAGGAGGCATGACGCCGGCGCCGGTCAGGCTCCGTACTTCGCGAGGCGATCGGCGTGGGCGAGGAGGAGCGCCATCAGCTCCGGCCCCCGGACCACCCCGAGGTCGCCGCGGAGGACCCCCCGCTCGTCGAAGGTGACCTCCGGCACGGGGATGGCGTATCGGGAGTGAATGAGGAGCGGCACCGGATGCCAGGAGTGCTCCTTGCGGATGCAGGGGGTCGAGTGATCCCCGGTGATCGCGATCACATCGAAGCCCAGACCCTCGAGGGTGGGGATGTGGCGATCCACCTCCTCCAGCGCGGCGATCTTGCTGTCGAAGTCCCCGCTGTGACCCGCCGCGTCCGCCGGCTTGGTATGGATGAAGAAGTAGTCGTAGTCCGGCATCGCCCGCTCGACGGCGGCGAGCTGCTCCCCGAGGTCGACCCCCGGCTCGATGATGTCCATCCCCACGAGGCGGGCGGCGCCGCGGTACATCGGATACACCGCGACCCCCGCCGCGCGCAGCTTGAAGCGCTCGATGAACGGATCGAGGGCCGGGCGGGTGGAGAAGCCGCGCAGGAGGATGCCGTTCGCCCGCTCCTCGCCCCGCAGCACCGCGCGCGCCTGCTCGAAGAAGGAGTTCGCGAGCTCCGCCGTGACCGAGGAGATGTCGTCCGCCCCTCGGAAGGGGAGGGGCTCCTTCCCCTCGATCTGGGGATCGTTGTCGTTCACCCGGGCGCCGAGCCCCGCGCCGCCGATCACGGCGGTGAAGCGATGCTCCATTCCGGGGAGCAGCTCGAGCGACGCACCCTCCAGCGAGACCTCGCGCGCGAGGAGCTCGCAGAGGCGGACGCACTCCTCGCTCGGCGGTCGCCCCGCCCTCCGATCCGTGATCGATCCATCCGGGGCGAGCGTGCAGAAGTTCCCACGGGCGGCGACCTCTCCCCCCGAGAGGGGGTAGTCGCTCCCCAGCGCCTCGAGGAGCCCGCGGCCGAACTCGAGGGTCATCGGGTCGTAGCCGAAGAGGGAGAGATGCCCCGGTCCGGAGCCGGGGGTGAGGCCGGTCGGGAGGAGCTGGAGGCGACCGGCGGAGCTGCGCCGCGCGAGGGCATCGAGGTTCGGGATCTCCGCCTGCTCCAGCTCACTGCCACCGCCGGGGAGGGGCAGGCCGCCGAGACCATCGACGATCAGCACGGCGATGCGGCCACCTTCGGAGAGGACGAGCTCACGGGGGGGATGCGTCATGGGGAGGTCCTTCCCGGGACCCCGACGGAGGCTCCCGTCGGATCGGTCGGAGTATCGGACGGGGGAGCAGTCGCTTCAAGGGCTTCAGGCTCACCCGATCCCCCCACCGGGAGGGCGAATCGGGAGCACTTTCCCTCGGTTCGGATAGCATGCGACGCTTCGGGGAGGTGGATCCTTGAGCACTGAGCAGATTCCCGGCGCCGTGGCGGGGGAGCGCCCCCTGCGGGTCGCGCTGACCCACACCCGACTCTCGTACACCGGGGGGATCGAGAAGTACATCTGGTCCCTGCTCGAGCGACTCCTCGCGGCGGGACACGAGGTGCACTACATCGCCGACCGCTTCGAGCCCCTGGACCATCCGGGGCTCACCCTTCACCGGGCCCGCATGCAGCGGTTCCCGAAGCTCGCCCGGGTCCGGAGCTTCAATCGGATGGTGAACCGGGTCCTCGACGGGCTCGATGTGGACCTGGTCCACGGCTTCTCCAAGACCGATCGTCAGGACATCTACACCGATGGGTCCGGCACCCTGATCGAGTACCTCGAGGCGACCGAGCCGGAGCTGCCGGGGTGGCGCCGGCGCGCCATGCTGCGCTCCCCCCACCGCCGGGCGATCCTCGCGATGGAGAGCGCGCGCTTCCAGCGCGGGGCCTGCCGCAAGGTGATCCCCATGGCGGAGTTCGTCCGCCGACAGATCCTCGCTCGTTACCCGATCGAGCCGGAGCGGGTCGAGACGGTGCACAACGGCGTCGAGCTCGAGGTGTTCCACCCCCGCTGGCGGGAGACGGTCGGGGCGAAGTTCCGGGAGGAGCATCGCATCGGGCCGGAGACGCCGGTCCTCCTGAACGTCGGCAACGACTGGCGCCGCAAGGGAGTCGGGCCTCTCATCGAGGCGATCCCGAGGATCGAGTCTCCGGTGGCGCCGCCCGTGCTCCTGATCGCGGGCCACGACAACCACCCGGAGCGATACCACGCCCGCGCCGCCGAGCTCGGAGTCTCGGAGCGCGTCCGGTTCCTCGGCCCGGTGCGCGAGATTCGCGATGTCTTCGCCGCCGCCGACCTCTTCGTCTTCCCCACCCGCTACGACGTCTTCGGAAATGTGGGGCTGGAGGCCCTCGCGAGCGGGGTCCCCTCCCTCCTCTCCTCCCTGGCGGGGGTGAGCGAGGTGCTCGACGGGACCGCCGGCGGCGCCGCGATCGAGGACCCGTCCGATGTGGGGGAGATCGCCGCCCGCAGCACCGAGTTCCTCCAGCCGGAGCGCCTCGCCGAGCGCCGGGCCGCGGCCCGCACCCTCGCGGAGCGATACTCCTGGGATGCCCACTTCGAGCGGATCCTCGCGATCTATCGGGAGGTGGTCGCGGAGAAGGAGGCCGAGCGCACCCCCGAGGAGGTCGGCTCTTGAGCCCCCCTGCGCGATCCGGGCCCGAACCTGCAGGACCCGAGCAGCCGGGAGCGGACCCGGACGGCGGGCGCCTCGTCACCCTTCACATCAACACGGAGCGCACCTGGCGCGGAGGAGAGCGGCAGACCCTCCTCCTCGCGCGCGGGCTCCGCGATCGCGGGCACATCGCCGAGGTGGTCTGCCCGCCCGGCTCCCCCCTCGGCGAGCGGGCGCGGGAGTGCGGCCTGACCACCCACGAGATGCCCCTCCGAGGGGAGCTCAACCCGCGGGCGATCTCCCGGATCCGAAGGCTCTACCGCGAGCGCGCCGTCGACATCGTTCAGATGCACACCTCCCACGCCCACACCCTCGGCGTGCTCGCGCGGTTCGGGCGCAAGCGCCCGCGCACGGTCGTCGCCCGCCGGGTGGACTACTCGATTCACCGCTCCGGGACCCCGGGGTTCACCCGGCTGAAGTACGGCCACGGGGTCGACCGCTACATCGCGATCTCCCGGGCGATCCATGATGTCCTCATCGATGATGGGATCCCGGCGGAGCGCATCTCGGTGGTGCACTCCGGGGTCGTCCCCCACCCCGCGCCGGGGATGAGCCGCGAGGCCGTTCGCGACGCCCTCGGGATCCCGGTCGACGCGCCGGTCGTCGGCAACGTCGCCCACCTCGCCGACCACAAGGGGCAGGGACATCTCATCCGCGCCTTCCCCGCGGTGCTCGCCGCCCATCCGACCGCCCACCTCGTCATCGTCGGGGAGGGAGAGGCGAGACCCGCCCTCGAGGAGGAGATCCGGCGGCTCGACCTCGAGGCGCGGGTCCACCTCGCCGGCTTTCAGACCGACATCGCCGCCTGCCTCGGCGCCCTCGACCTCTTCGTGATGCCGAGCGAGCAGGAGGGGCTCTGCACCAGCCTCCTCGACGCCCTCACCGCCGGTCTCCCCGTCATCGGCTCCGAGATCGGGGGGATCCCGGAGATCATCGAGCCGGAGCGGACCGGGCTCCTCGCGCCGGTCGGAGACTCGCCCGCCCTCGCCGCGGCGATCACACGACTCCTCGCCGACCGCGCTCTCGCGGCCGCCCTCGCCGAGGCGGGGCGGGAGAAGGTGGCGCGGCACTTCTCGGCGGACGCCATGGTCGAGGGGAGCCTCCGGGTGTATCGCGCGCTGCTCGCCGACGAGGAGCGGGTGCGGTGATC
This sequence comes from Pseudomonadota bacterium, assembly GCA_017859655.1. GTDB lineage: Bacteria > Planctomycetota > UBA8108 > UBA1146 > UBA1146 > JAFMMO01. The sequence continues at coordinate 22,816 of JAFMMO010000021.1, forward strand.
CCCCTGCGCGACGATGTCCCTCCCCGTCGCCCCGCGGTGGTCGTGAAGGTGCTGCTCCTCGCAAACGCGGTCGGCTTCATCCTGCAGCTCCTCTTCGCACCGGAGTTCACCGCGCGCTTCGCCCTCGTGCCCGCCGATGCCATCGCGGCGGCAGAGGGAGACGCCGACCTCCTCGCGGGGCTCTTCCCGCTGCTCTCGAGCCAGTTTCTCCACGGGGGCCTGCTTCACCTCGGCTCGAACCTGCTCTTCCTCTGGATCTTCGCCGACAACGTCGAGGGAGAGTGGGGGCCGCGCCGCTTCCTCGCCCTCTACCTCCTCTGCGGCGTGATCGCGGCCGGGACGCACATCCTCCTCGTGGGCGCGGACTCGACCCCTCTCATCGGGGCGAGCGGCGCGATCGCCGGGACCCTCGGCGCGTACTCCGTGTTCTTCCCCCACGCCCGAATCCTCACCCTCGTCCCGATCGGGGTGATCCCCCTCTTCTTCGAGATCCCGGCGCTCGTCTTCCTCCTGCTCTGGTTCGGCTCGCAGGTCCTGCTCGGCCTCCTCGAGGCGGGAGGGAACGTCGCCGTCTGGGCCCACGCCGGGGGCTTCGCCGCCGGGGCCGCCCTCGCCGGCCTCACCCGACGCCCCCCCGGTCGGCACGGTCCTCGCCCGCGCTACTCCTCCCCCGGCGCCCCCGCGCGATCGGTCCGCTTCGAGAGGCACTCCCGATGACCCCCACGACCTGGATCCTCCTCCCTCTGGTCGGCGCCGCGATCGGCTACGGCACCAACTGGCTCGCGGTGAAGATGCTCTTCCGACCGAGGAAGCCGCTGCGCCTCCCCGGGCTGACCCTGCAGGGCCTCGTCCCCCGCCGGCAGAAGGACCTCGCGGCGAGCGTGGCCCGGACGGTCGAGCAGGAGTTCATCTCCAAGGAGGACATCCAGACCCTCGTCACCGACCTCGCCGCGAGCGACCGGGTGAAGGAGATCCTGCGGGAGAGGGTCGATCATCTGATCCAGGAGCAGCTCGCGAGCTTCGGTCCCCTCGTGCGGACCTTCGTCTCGGATGACCTGATCGACTCGCTGAAGCGGAAGATCGAGAAGGAGGTCGTCGGCTTCATCGGCGCGATGGGGGACGAGCTGCACCGCGGCCTCGGGGAGCACCTCGACATCCACGCCATGGTCCGCGAGCGCATCGAGGGGTTCGACCTCGATCGCCTGGAGGAGATCGTGCACTCGATCGCGAAGCGGGAGCTTCGTCACATCGAGATCCTCGGGGGCTTCCTCGGCGCCCTCATCGGGCTGGTGCAGGCGGGGCTGCTGCACCTCCTCGCCGCCGCCTGAACGGCGGCGGGCTCACCACTCCTTGAAGACCTTCGCGATCCCCGCGCCCTCCACGTGCATGCGGAACTCGTTGAAGTACCCCCACGGGGTCTCGAGCACCTCGTAGTCGACGCCGCGCAGACGCCGAGCGACATCGTCGAGGACCCCCTGCGCCGCCTCCGGCTCCGCCCGGTCGGAAGAGAGATGCGCGAAGGAGTGCAGCACCACCCGCCGGACCTCGACCTTGCGGGCGAGCCACTTGAGGTTCTTCGCCACGCGGCGGGCGCACGCGGCGGGGTCGGCGAGGTCGGTGCTCTCCACCTGCAGCCAGGCGAGGACGGCGGGCCCGGCGGCCTCCC
>JAFMMO010000022.1 GCA_017859655.1 Pseudomonadota bacterium
CCCCGGGCTCGAGGACATCCGCGATCGCCGCGAGCCCGGCCCGGCCGTGGCGGGCGAGGAACCCGAGCAGCGCGAGGGATCGCTCCCCCTCGCGCCCTCCCGGGAAGACTCGCTCGAGGATCTCCCCCACCTCCCGGCGGGCTTCCGCGACATCGGGAGCGGCCCGCTCCGGCAGGACCGCGGCCAGCTTCTCCATGTCCTCGCGAAGTCGGCGCGCCAGTCGGTCCGTGCGCTTGCGGAGCGCCGGGTCGTTCTCCGGGTCCTCCGCCCACGCGACGATGCGCTCGATGAGCGGCTGGGCGAGATCGTCGAGCTCGCCGGCGAGCCGCGCGGCCCGAGGAGAGGGGATCCTGTCGACGGCGCGGATCCCGGGGACGAGAGAGTCGATGGAGATCCCGTTCGCCTCCAGCCGCTCCGCATCCTCCTCGTCGATCACCCGCACCCTCGGCCGCGGCAGGAGGACCGGGCGCGGGACACCACGCGAGCGGTAGACCTCGCCGAGCTCCCATTGGTAGGCGAGCTCGGTCGGGCCGAGGAGGGTGGCGACAGGCTGCAGGAGCGAGTCCTGGATCCAGGGTCGCAGGAGGGCGTCCGGTGAGACGCGCTCCGGGTTCGCCTCGATCTCGTCTCGAAGCTCGGGGATGGAGCGCTCTCCCCCGCTCGGACCGCCGATCCGGACCTTCCCCTCCCCCTCGATCCTCACCCGATGGCGGGCACCGCCCTCGTCGATCCAGAAGAAGGGCAGGTCGGCGGGCTCGGGGATCGGGACGGGGAGGTCGTGGGCGACGAGCGCCTCGATCTGCTCCCGGACCTGAGCGGCCAGCCGACCCGGCGCCTCGAGCTCGGCGAGGATCAGGGGTCGGGAGAGGGTGCGGAGCCACTCGGGGCGGACAGGGAGCAGCCCGTCCCCGCCGAAGAGGCCGAGCAAGAGGCGGACGAACTCCTCCGCGGGTCCGTCGGCGAGGCTGTTCCGGTAGAGAGGTTCCACCTCGGCGGGGGCTCCTTCGAGGAGCGGGGCGACGGCGGCGATGCGCGCCTCCATCGGCTGCTCGAAGCGGAGGGTCCCGAGCATCCTCCGGCCTCGCGGGAAGGGCGGGACGAGCTCGATCCCCCCCGAAGACCCGTGGGGGACGAGCCCCCCCCACAGCTCATCGACATCGTGGTCCTCGCTCGCCACCCAGAAGATCGGCACGGCCGGAATGCCCGTCTCCTCGAGGCGCCGAGCCGTCCGAATCGCGGCGAGTGCCTTCACCGCGAGCATGAGGGGCCCTCCCCAGAGCGCCGGCTGCTGCCCCGCGACCACGATCCGGGTCGCCGGGTCCTCGAGCCGCTCCCGGGACCGGCGGGCTGCCTCCGGCAGGTCGAGGCGACCCCAGTGAGGTCCCAACTCCCGCAGGAGCGCGGCGCGGCGCTCCGGGTCGACCGGGCGCTCCTCCGCGGCCTGGAGCCACTCCGCAGGGGTCCGCGGAGCGGGCCCGCCGATGGTCAGGGACGCCTCGCTTCGGCCGGCGCGGAACCGCAGAGCGGTCTCGCGCGGAGCGAAGGGAAGAGTCGACGGTTGGCGGGTGCGCACAGGGTTCATCGATTCCTTTCGGGGAGAGAGCTCCCGCCCCTCGAGGGCTCGCGCTCGAGATGCATCAGCAGGCGCGGCCCCTCTCCGGAGCGCCATGGGCGGCCATCGAAGTCCCCCCAGCGACGGGCGATCCGCCATCCGGCCCTCTCCGCGAGGAGTTCGATCTCCTCGGCGGAATAGAGTCGGACCGATTCGAACATTCGCGAGGGGACGAACTCCGCGTCTCCCCCACCCTCCGCGCCTCCCGGGGTGACGAGGATCTCCTTCTCCACGCGGCGGCCATCTTCCGTGATCCAGCGCCTCTCCCGGATCGCGCGCCCTTCGACCGCTCGCTCCGAGCGGGGTACCAGCCCCGCGATCGTCGCCTCCCGGTCGGGGAGATCGAGGAGGAGCCGCCCCCCTCCGACCACGACCCGTGCGATCTCGGCGAGGACTCGTGCGTCCTCCCCCTCCGAGCGGAAGTAGCCGAAGCTCGTGAAGAAGCTGGTGACCGCGGCGAACGCCTCGGACCGAAACGGGAGGTCTCGCATGTCCGCCCGGACGAGGGGGCTCTTCCAGCCCGGGCGCGTCCGGGCGGTGGCGAGGAGCTCCGGTGAGAGATCGAGCCCGACCACCTCCAGCCCCCCGGCGCGCAGCGGCCCGGTGTGCCGCCCGCCGCCGCAGCCGAGGTCGAGGACCCGCTCTCCCGGCACGAGGGAGAGCGCCTCGCGCGCGAAGCGAGCCTCGGTCTCGCCGCTGGCATCGTCCCGCCGTCGGTAGACGCGGAGATACTCCCCCCGAAAGGCGCGGGAGAACCAGTCGGAGGGCACGGGGGAGGCTTCTGGCACGGGATCAACTCCGGACAGGGGGGCGATGGACCGACCCCTGAGTCTAACGGAGCCCTGCCTCGGAGACAGCGAACCGGGACGATCGTCCGCGGCGCGGCGGGAGGTCCTTGATGCCCGGGGCTGTCGAGGCGGCCCCCGAACACCATAAGTCGCTTTTTGGCTGTTGCTTACGTAGCCCAGCCGCGAGGCCCGGTCTGCAGGTCCGACGGGAGCGGGCGAAGATCCGAATTGGTGTAAAGATCCCTGCGGCTCCATCCGATGAAACCGTCATGACCAGGATGGTCCTGAGGAGGTCGGGCGGTCCGTCTTCCCGAGTTGTCCTGGCTCGATTCTAGGGAAAGGGCACACCTGCCATGTCTCAGGGCACCAACGGATACTCCCCGGTACGGACGATCTTCGGAATCGTCGCCTTTGTCGCGTGCGTCGGCTACTTCGCGAACAACGCCGGTGTCGAGGTCTGGAACACCACCACCATGGTCTCCGTCCTCTTCGGCACCTTCGCGTGCTGCATCGCCGCCTGCAACACCTCGATCTGGAGCAACGGCTTCACCTGCTTCACCGGCAGCAACAACTGCAACACTGTCGAGGCGTCCACCTTTTGGAACTGCTTCGGCAACTACGCGTGGATGACCGCGATCGTCGTCGCCTGCATCAACACGGCGGCCGTGCTCAACAACGCGTCGAACGCCACCACCGCGACCGTCTTCGGCGCCATCGCCAGCAGCGTGTTCTTCGGTGTGGTCTTCAAGTGCATCGCGACCGGCATCGCGTGCTCGATCAACGACTGCAACGTGGTGAACAACAACACCACGAACACCAACAACACGACGACCACCTCGACGCCGTACACCAGCGCCAACGTCCACGAGAGCGTGAACGCCTGATTCACCTCCGTCGATCGTGGTACGCAGAAGAGGCGCGTGGGAACCCCACGCGCCTCTTCTTCATCCCCGCCGCTTCCCGCGTCTCCTTGCGCTCCGGCTCGCTTCGCGCAGGATGGTCCCGCTCGCGCCGGCGGTCGGGAGGGTCCCGACCGGAGTCTCCGCGCGAGCCCCAGCGGAGGGAGCGCCGATGCCGGTCGAGATCATCCACTGCCCCACCTGAGTGAAGCCCCGGGATCGAGCCGCGAGGTTCGCGGCCGCCATTGAAGCGGAGCTGGGCGAGAGCGTCCCCCTGATCCCCGGGCGTCGCCGGGGAGAGTTCCGGGTCGTCGTCGATGGCCGGACCGTGGTCGAGCGGCGAGGGGGTCTCATCGCCCTCCTCCTGCGTCGTCCCTGGCCCTCGGAGGAGAGCGTGGTCAGCGCGGTCCTCGCCGCGCGAGGTTCGAAGGGGGACACCGGGCGCGCAGGCCACTGATCGATCTCCCGACCCGGAGCCTCCATCCCCCCTTGCCCTCCGACCCCGAGTGGGGTTCCATCGCCGATCCGCCCCGGCGAAAGGTCCCCCGGTGAGCCCATCCCTCCCCTACGCCCGCATCGCCCTGGCGATCCCGGTGCCCGAGCTCTTCGACTACCGCGTCCCCGCGGAGCTGGACGCCTCGGTGGTCCCGGGCGCCCGCGTGCGCGTCCCCTTCGGTCGGGGGGTGCGGATCGGCTACTGCATCGAGCGGAGCGCCGAGCAGCGCCACGAGAAGCCGAAGTCGATCGAGGCGGTGGTCGACGACGCACCGCTCCTCGAGCCGGACCTCCTCCAGCTCGTCCGCTGGACCGCGGACTACTACCTCTGCTCCGTCGGAGAGGTGATCGAGGCCGCCATCCCCAAGGGAGTTCGAGAGGGGAAGAGTCGAACGATCCGCTGGGTCCGGCGAAGTCCCACCGCGGACTCGTTCCAGGACCGGGGGAACGGGATCGAGGGGCGCGCGCGCCTCCTCGCGATCCTCGCCGAGCGGGGTCCCCTGCCCATCGAGGAGCTGCTCGCGGCCGGCGAGGTCGGTGAGAGCGCGGTGAAGACCCTCGCGAAACGCGGTGCCGTGGAGATCGTCCGCGCGCCCACCCGGGAGTTCGGAGGGCTCCGCGACCCGCGGGGAGCATCCACCAGCGGTCCCGTCCCGTGGGTCACCCCTCCCCCCTATCGGCTCACCCCGGAGCAGCGAGCCGCGGTCGACGCCATCGAGGAGTCCCTCGATCCACCTCGCTTCCGCCCCATGGTCCTGGAGGGCGTCACCGGGAGCGGGAAGACCGAGGTCTACCTCCACGCCATCAAGGCCGCCCTCGACCGAGGGCGCGGAGCGCTCGTGCTCCTGCCGGAGATCTCGCTGACCCCCCAGACGGTCGATCGATTCAAGGAGCGGATCGGAGAGGTCGCGGTCCTGCACTCCCTGCTGACCCCGGTGGAGCGCTCGATGCACTACGGCCGTCTGCGCCAGCGGGAGGTGCGGGTCGCGATCGGTGCCCGGAGCGCGATCTTCGCCCCCATCCCGGACCTCGGGCTCATCATCGTCGACGAGTGCCATGAGGACAGCTACAAGCAGGAGAGCACGCCGCGGTATCACGCCCGCGACCTCTCCGTCGTGCGGGCCGCCCAGCGCGGGATCCCGGTGCTGCTCGGCTCCGCCACTCCCTCCCTTGAGACGCAGGAGAACATCGCGCGCGGCCGCTACACCGTCCTGTCCCTCCCGCGGCGCGTCACGGGGCATGGCCGGGCCCATGTGGAGCTCGTGGATCGGCGCGCCGAGCCGAAACGCGAGGGGCCCCCTCCCATGCTCGGGCCGAAGCTCATCCTCCGGCTGCGCGAGGCGCTGGAGGACGGGGATCAGGCCGTGCTCTTCCTCAACCGTCGCGGGTTCGCGCGCCGGATCCACTGCCCGAGCTGCGGCTTCCAGCTCAGCTGCACCGACTGCGACATCGCGCTCACCTACCACAAGCGGGACGACCGCTCTCTCTGCCACTACTGCGGCACCGTCCGATCGGTCCCGACCGCGTGCCCCGACTGCTCGATGCCGGGGATCCGTCGGACCCTCCCGGGGACCGAGAAGATCGAGGAGACGCTGACCGCGATCTTCCCCGGGGTCCCGGTCGGCCGCCTCGACCGCGACACCGCGACCTCCGGGACCCGGATGCAGGAGATCCTCGCGGCGTTTCGTCGAGGGGAGACGAGGATCCTCGTCGGCACGCAGATGGTCGCCAAGGGTCACGATATCCCCGGGGTCACGATGGTCGGGGTCATCGATGCCGATGTCGCGCTCGGCATGCCCGACTTCCGCGCGGCGGAGCGGACCGCGCAGCTCCTCTGCCAGGTCGCCGGGCGCGCCGGACGCGGGGAGAAGCCCGGGCGCGTGGTGATCCAGACGCGGCAGCCCGATCACTACGCCCTGCAGGCCGCCGCCAGCCAGGACCTCGGTCTCGTCCGACGACAGGAGGCGACCGTCCGCCGCCTCCTCAAGTATCCGCCCTACGGCTTCCTCGTGCGGATCCTCTGCGAGGACGGGGATGAGATGCGCGCCCTCCAGACCGCCGAGGGTCTGCGGCACTTCATCGACGGCGCGGGCGTGGCGGCGGTCCAGCCGCTGGGCCCCGCACCGGCTCCGATGGCGAAGCTCCGGGGGCGGCACCGCGTCCACATCCTCCTGAAGTCCCAGGACCGCAGCGCCCTCCACGGTGTGGCGAGCCGGGTCGCCCGCGCGAAGCCGCGCTGGTCGACCACGAAGGTTATCGTGGATGTCGATCCGACGAGCCTGATGTGATGCGCCCGCGCCGCCCGTCGCCGCGCGCGCCCCGGATGGAGAGAGCGCCCGCATCCCCTCAGGGGATGCGGGCGCTCTTCCATGGGATCCGGGTCCATGGGATCCGGGCTCGACCTAGACGAAGTCCTTGAACTTCTTCGACGGCTTGAAGCCGACGGTGGTCGAGGCCTTGATCTTGATCGTCTCGCCCGTCTGCGGGTTCCGCCCGGTGCGCGCCTTGCGCTTCTTCACCGTGAAGGTGCCGAACCCGATGATGGTGCAGGACTTGTCCTTCTTCGTGCCCTTGCGGATGCTGTCGAAGACAGCGTTGACGCAGCGCTCCGCGCCCGCCTTCGACTCGTCCAGAGACTTCGCGACCGCCTCGATGAGCTCGGCCTTGTTCATGCGACTCCCTTTCTCCCGAGAGGCCTCGGGCCCCTCATGGCTTCCCGGGCTCGGCGCCCATCCCCGCGGAGGAGATGGGCGCTTCACCCCTGATCCTGATGCGCCGGGAAGGCTCGGCGACGACGATCGCGCACGCCTTCATCGGACTTCCGTCTCAATGAGCTCCGGATCCTCGGACACCGATGGTCCGGGGAGGGAGGTCCGAGCTCGAGGCCTCTCCACCGCGTCGCTCCGTCCCGCTCCCGGGTCGCGCCGCCGCCGCTTGGCGGAGGGGTGCGATCGGGCTGCGCGTCAACAACGGCGCGGCTCTGCGGGGAGTATAGGCACTCGAGTCTCGGATTGAACAAACAAAATCGTCAGGAATCACGCGAGTTTCCGGCGGATCGGGCGACGCGGGAGGGGCGTCGCGTTGGCAACCCGATCCGCCGGGGGTACCATCGACGAAGGCTGCGCCGCCGGGATCGGGGATCTCGGCGCTGGCCCACCGCAACTCCCAGCTCCTGCGAGGCGCCGTGTCGAACCCGACCCTCCGGATCCCGAGCCCTGTTCGCGATCGGTCGATCGCGATGGCCGTCGCGATGGCCGTCGCGATCGGTCTCGTCGGGGCCCTCGGCCTCTCGCCGTGGAGGACGGGGGCGGTCGCCCAGACGCAGGAGACCCAGACGCAGGAGGGCCAGACCGTCGAGGGCGCAGGCGCCGGGCAGAGTGCGCCGCCAGCGAAGGCGGGTGACGAGGCGCGACCTCAGGGAGACGATGCCGACACCGGTCCGGTCCCGGCGATCGGGCCGGCGGCCGACGCCGGGCAGGTCCTGCGCGCCCTCGGCCGGCTGCCCTTCGGTGAGACCCTCCAGTACCGCGGTCGGGTGGAGAAGGCGGGCATCGTCTTCGAAGCCGGTCGCGCGAACCTGCGGGTGCTCCTCGACGAGAGCGGGCGCCCGAACCTCGAGGCTCGCGCCTTCGGGGAGAAGTTCGGCTACATCCTCAAGACACGGATCCTCACCGTCCTCGACCCCGTCGACTTCCGACCGATCGAGCATCAGTCGAGCGAGCAGGGAACGGAGCGTCGCCACAAGACCCTGCGCTTCCGCGAGGATGGGGCGGACTTCCTCCGCCTGAAGCACTGCCGGGACAAGGAGTGCGAGGACCCGACCCATCGGGTGAAGCAGCCGAAGATGCACGGCCCGATCCCCTGGGGGACGGAGCTGGTGCACTGCGATGATCGGGACTGCACCAGCCGAGGGCACTACGCCTGGCGCACCCGCACCGAGCATCGGTTCGAGGACTCCTACGTCGACCTGCTCTCCGCGATCTACCTCGCCCGTGAGGCGGACCTCGAGCCGGGAGCCGAGCCCCTCGTCATTCCGGTGATCTCCGACACCCGCCGCTGGAAGGTGCGTGTCCGCTCCCTCGCTCGGAAGCGGCTCACCGTCGCCGCCGGCGAGTTCGATGCGGTCCAGCTCGTCCTCGAGCCCCTCATCGATGATGACGCCGAGAAGACCGAGCGGTTCGAGGGGCTCTTCGGCCTGAACGGGGCGATCCGGATCTGGGTCGATGTCGAGGACCGGCGACCGATCCTGATCGAGGGGAACCTCCCTTTCGCCTTCCTCGACTTGAAGGCGAAGATCGAGCTGGAGAAGATCTCGGTCGATGAGGAGCTCGCGCTCCGCGGGGCCGAGCGGTTCGAGGAGCGCGCGGTCGGCATCGAGAAGGTCTCGGCCACCGAGCCGGACGAGGAGTAACCTCCCCGACGGAGGAAAGGGACGCCCCATGGGATCCTCCATCGATCGTGCCCGCTCCGGGGAGGCCGACGGCGTCCGTCCCCCGGGGGAGCTGTTGCGTCGCCTCCCGAAGGTGGACCGTCTCCTCGACGATCCGCTCTTCGCCCCTCACCTCTCCGCGCACTCCCGGGCGGAGACCCTCGCCACCATCCGCGAGGTGCTCGAGGAGCTCCGCGCGCGAGGCGCCCGGGGCGAGCTGGACGCGCAGGAGATCGAGCCCGCCGCCATCGAGCGTGCCGTCCGCGCCCGCCTCGTCGCCGCCGCCGTCCCCTACTACCGTCCCGTCATCAACGCGACCGGGGTGGTCCTCCACACCGGCCTGGGGCGTGCCCCCATCGCTCCCGAGGTGGCGGACGCGCTCTCGGACCGCGTGCGGCACCCCCTTCGGGTGGAGATCGACCCGGAGACCGGCCAGCGCGGGGGACGGGACGAAGGCTGCGCCGCCCTGATCCGCGAGCTCACCGGCGCCGAGGACGCCACGATCGTCAACAACAACGCCGGCGCGACGCTGCTCCTCCTGGCCGCGCTCGCCGCGGGTCGACGGGTGCTCCTCTCCCACGGCGAGATGGTGGAGATCGGCGGGTCCTTCCGGATCCCCGACATCATGGAGCTCGGCGGAGCGCGCCTCGCCGGGGTCGGGACCACCAACCGAACCCACCCCCGCGACTACGAGGGGGCCATCGACGACACGGTCGCGATGATCCTCAAGGTCCACACCTCGAACTACCGGGTGGTGGGCTTCACCGAGGAGGTGGAGATCGACGAGCTGGTGGCGATCGGGCGCCGCACCGGGACGCCCGTGGTGCACGACCTCGGGTCGGGCTGCATGATCGACCTCGCCGCCCGTGGAAGGCCGGGAGAGTCCCTCGTGGCGGACTCCCTCGCGGCCGGCTGCGATCTCGTCTGCTTCTCCGGCGACAAGCTCCTCGGCGGGCCGCAGTCGGGGATCATCGCGGGGCGCCGCGAGGCGGTGGAGGCGTGCCGGAAGCACCCCCTCTACCGCGCGATGCGCCCCTGCCGCCTGACCTACGTCGCCCTCGAGGCGACCCTCAGGATCTACCGGGCCGACCCCGATGAGGTGATCGAGCGGATCCCCACCCTCGGACGGCTCCTCGCCAGCGCCGAGAGCCTGCAGCCGCGGGCGTCGGCCCTCGCGGCCGCCCTCGCGCCCGTGGAGGGGCTGGATGCGGTCATCGAGCCCCACGGCGCGCTCGCGGGGAGCGGCTCGCTCCCCGCTCGGGAGATCGACTCCCTCGCCGTCCGCCTCGAGACCGATCGACTCTCCGCCACCGAGCTCGCCGCGCGTCTGCGGGACGGCGCGACCCCGATCTTCCCCGTGGTCCGGGATGACATCGTGCGTCTCGATGTGCGGACGATCGACGACGCCGATGTCTCCGTCATCGCGGAGAAGCTCGCCGCCATCCTCGGCGCCTGAGGATCCCCCGAGTTCGACTCCGCTTCCCGACTCCCAGCGGGTACCTTCTCCCCCGGGAGGTCGGTCCTCCCCCCTCTTCGACGGGAGTCGCCGTGTTTGAGAAGAAGAAGCTGCGACTGACGCGGTACGCGTCCTGCGCGGGCTGAGCGGCCAAGCTCTCCCCGGAGGACCTGGTCCAGGTCCTCGGTCGCTTCCCCTTCCCGACCCGAGACGAGGTGCTCCATGGCGCGGAGACCCTCGATGACGCGGGCGTGATCTCCGTCCCCGGGTCGGACCGTGCCCTCGTGCAGACCCTCGACTTCTTCCCCCCCATCGTCGACGACCCCGTGGACTTCGGACGGATCGCGGCCGCGAACGCCCTGAGCGATGTGTATGCCATGGGCGCCGACCCCTTCTGCGCCCTCAACCTCGTCGGCTTCCCTCGGAGCAAGCTCCCGATGGAGGTCCTCGGAGAGATCCTCAAGGGCGGCGCGGAGAAGCTGGCGGAGGCGAAGGCCGCGCTCCTCGGGGGACACTCGGTCGAGGACTCCGAGATCAAGTACGGCCTCGCGGTGACGGGCCTCGTCGACCCCGACCGGATCGTGCGCAACGGAGGAGCGAGGCCGGGAGACCGCCTCGTCCTCACGAAGCCCCTCGGCATGGGCGCCGTGTCGACCGCGATCCAGAAGAGGAAGGGGAGCGCCGCCGAGATCGCGGAGGCGATCACCACCATGGCGACCCTCAATGCCGCAGGAGCTCTGGCGATGCAGGCGGTCGATGTCCACGCCGGGACCGACATCACGGGGTTCGGCCTGATGGGCCACGCCACCGAGGTCGCGGAGGCGAGCGGGGCGACCCTCGTCATCGACGCCGGCGCGCTCCCGATCACTCCCGGCGCGAGAGAGCTCGCGCGCCGCGGGATCCTCTCCGGGGGGACCCGTCGGAATCGACGCTTCCTCGGCTCCCGGATCGCGATCGAGGCCGGGGTCCCGGAGGAGATCGTCTCGATCATCTTCGACTCGGAGACCTCCGGCGGTCTCTTCATCGCCGTCGCGGAGGAGGAGGTCGACACCCTGCTCACCGCCTGTCGGGAGCACGGCACCCGCGCCGCCGCGGTGGTCGGCCGGGTGGAGGCCCCCACCCCCGGCGTCACCGTCCGGGTCACCCCCGGCGCCTGATCCGACCTGATCCCCCCGGAGTCGCGGGAGACGCTCCCCCCACTCCCCAGCCCACGGAGGTCCCCATGACCCTGCGCCCGGCTCTGCTCCTTCTCCTGCTCCCGCTCCTCCTCGCCGCTTCCCCCCTCGCCGGGCAGGAGGGCGACGCACGCCCGGTCCCCGAGCGCTACAAGGAGCTCGCCACGGCGGGGGACCACGCCGGGCTCGTCGCCCTGTGGACCTCGGCCCGCGAGGCGATCATCCCGACGATCGATGCCGACCTCGAGGGGAGCCTCGGCCTCTGGGAGAAGCAGGGAGAGGAGGCCCGCGCGGAGATCGACGCCCTCATCGCGCGCGCCCTCGTCGGTGCCCGCGCCGCGACCGAGGCGGTGGGGAGCCGGCGGATCCTCGACTACGTGAGCAGCTTCGCCGGCTGGGATGCCGCGCAGAAGAAGGACTTCCGCGCCGGACAGGCCGCGTTCGGCGGCGGGCGCCAGGCGAGCACCGCGGGAGATCACGCCACGGCCCTCGCGAAGGGGCGGGAGTGCCGCAGCCTCGCGGAGCCCCTGGGAGACTGGTGGGGAACCGCGATGGGGCTCCAGCTGGAGGGGGTCTCCCTCCTCGCCCTGGGCCGGAAGGCGGAGGCGGCGGAGGCCCTCTCCCGCGCGCGGCTCATCTACCGGGAGCTCTTCCTCACCTCCACCGCCATCCGGATCGAGTTCGATCTCGCGACGATCCTCGCCGAGCTCGGTCGCCTCCCCCGTGCGCGTGAGATGATCCGGGATGGGAAAGCGACCGCGGAGCGGATCGGCCTCACCCCCTATGTCGCCCGCTTCGCCCGGCTCGAGGAGAGCCTGAATTCGGGAGAGGCCCCTTCGGGGGATGGGAGCTCCAAGGGGGACTGAGCCCCGTCGAGAGCTCAGTCCTCGCGGGCGGGGCCTCGACCCTCCAGGACCCAGCCCATCACCTCCACCTTCGACGGGCGGTTCCGCCGCCGACGGTCGCGCCGTCGACGCAAGGCTCCCACCAGTCCGCCGCCTCGGGTGATGAGGAGCGCCGCCTCCCGCAGGAGCGCGGGCTCGGGGTACGCCTCCACGAAGACATCGAAGGCGCGTCCGCCCTCACCCGCCCCGGAGCCCCGGCCCAGTCGACGGAAGAAGGAGCGGAGCGTCCCCGCGAGCTCGCGGGCGACGACCAGCGGGACCGGCGCGCCCGAGGCCCAGGCGTTCTCGAAGTCGATCGTCACGAGGCGATCGCCGCAGTGGAGGGTGTGGACGATGGTCGGGTGCTCCTGAACGAGGAGCGGCTCCGTCCGGTCGAGGGCGCGCCGATGGCGCCGGCCATGCTCCCCCGCGAGTCGCGCCACGAGCAGGTCCGCCCGGTCGGCGGGGGCGCCTCGGCCCTCAAGGGCGCAGTCGGCGATGGCGCGGTCGAGGGTTCGCCCATCGCAGTACTCGAGCCAGAGAGAGGGCTCCTCGATCCCGGGAGGAGTCGCGAGGTCGAGGACGGCCGGGACATCGAAGCCCTCCGACCGCCAGAGCCGGAGCACCTCGCGCTCCGTCTCCCGCCGGACCTCCGGGCCGACCCCGCGCTTCCCCTCGAGGCGGCGGTGGGCGAGATCGCGCAGCAGCTCGCGCCACGCTCCGGAGGCGCCGCGGCGGGAGCGGTACACCTTGAGCAGGGCGCCCCCCTCCCGATCGAGGAGCAGGGCGTTCCCTCGCCCGTGTCCCCCTCCCGCCTGGAGGACCTCGAGACCCGCCGGCCCCTCTCCGGGGAGCGAGGTCGGCTCCTCCGGCGGAGCCGGCGCGCTCACGCGGTGGCCTCGAGCCGATCGCGCAGCCACTGCGCCACGTTGTACTTGGAGTTCCTCTTCTTCGAGCGCGCCCCCATGTTGCGGTCGAACGCCCGGCCGAGCCGATGGAGGGGGTTCGGATGCTGGAAGAAGAGGTCGTAGGCGCGATAGAGGCGATCCCGATCGGGGTAGTCCTCGACCGTCGCGGTGAGGAGCTCCTCCTTCAGCTCGGGCGGCGTCGACTTCAGGATGTTCCAGAGGTACTGGATGATCTCGTGGGAGACATGGTCGGCAACCCGCCCCCGGGACCGGTAGACCATCTCAAAGTCGAACCAGAGGAACCCTCCGTCATCGAGGATCATCACGTGCTTGCCATCGCCGTTCTCATGGACGAGACGCGGCTCGCGCTCTCGGATGGCGATCTCGTGGCGCCGTCCCCACTCCCCCAGCCATCGCCGGTAGGTGCCGATCCTCTCCTCCACGGGGATCGCCTCATCGGAGAGGTACCCGTTGAGCTTCGGCTTCGACACATACTCAAGGAGCATGTAGCCCCCGGGAGGGCAGTTCGGCGCGAACACCTCGACATCGTCGTAGCGGTCGAACACCCGAAAACCGTGAGAGGCCCACAGGTCGAGGCACTCCCGCTCGATCCGGAGCCGGGTGCGGGGCATGTAGGAGGTCTGGCCGCCGAAGACGACGTTCTCGAAGCTCTTCAGGGCCATCTCGATGGTGTTGCGGCTGCCGTAGTAGACCTTGAGCACCGCCTCGCCGTCCCGGAAGGGGACCCGGTAGAGGAAGTTCCCGTTCTTGAGCAGCAGGTACGGGGTCAGATCGTCGAACTTCAGCACCTCGCGCGTCACGGAGGCTCCCTCGCTCAATGGGGCTCCCGTGCACCCGGCGCGTGGGCCGCGGCGGGGAACGGGGCAGGGGTGAAAGAGACAGGACGAGTGCGGGACATGGTAGCCGCGATCCGGTCCCGATCCATGGAACCCGGGGCCCGGAAGGGGGCGCGAGGAGGATCGCGCGGGGGAGGCAGGGAGAATGGCGGGAGTGCATCGGAATCGAACCGACCTACGACGTTGTTCGCGCCGTACCTAGGGTTTGAAGCCCCGGGGGCCCACCAGGTGCCCATTCACTCCCGCGGACCGGGGATCATGGCCAGAGCGGGGAGCGGTGGCAAGACCCTCGGTCAACTCGGGCCGATCCGGGCTCAGCCCGCCGGCTCTCCCGCCTCCCGCTCGAGGGCGATGAGGTCCTCGAACCGCTCCCGGCGGCGGACGACCCGCGCCTCTCCGCCGTCGACGAGGACCTCCGCGGCCCGAGGGCGCGTGTTGTAGTTGCCCGCCATCGTGAAGCCGTAGGCCCCCGCGCCGAAGACCGCGAGGCGCTCCCCCTCCGCGAGGGGACGCAGCTCCCGCTCCAGGCCCAGGAAGTCCCCCGACTCGCAGATCGGACCGACGACATCGGTCAGCAGCGGCTCCCCCTCCCCCGGCTCGATCGGGACGATGCGATGGAACGAGTCGTAGAGGGAGGGACGGAGGAGGTCGTTCATGCCGGCATCGCAGATGGCGAAGACCCGCTCCCCCGAGCGCTTGACCGTGATCACCTCGGTGAGCAGGACCCCGGCGTTTCCGACGATGAACCGGCCCGGCTCGAGGATGAGCTCGAAGGGGCGGTCCTTCAGCAGCGGCGCGAGCGCCTCCGCGAAGCAGTGCGCGGGGAGCGCCTCCTCGCCGAGGTAGTGGATCCCGAAGCCTCCTCCGAGGTCGAGGCTGCGCACCTGCTCCCCGAGCCCCGGGACGGAGTCGATGAAGCGGAGGACCGCCTCGACTCCCCGGACGTAGGGGTCGACATCGGTGATCTGCGAGCCGAGGTGCACGTGGATCCCGCTCACCTCGACGCCGGGCAGGGACGCCGCCTCGGCGAGGACCGCCCGCGCGCGGTCGCGGTCGATGCCGAACTTGTTCTCCCGCTTGCCGGTGGTGATGTACCGGTGGGTTCCCGGATCGACATCGGGGTTCAGCCGGATCGCCACCCGGGCGACCCGGTCCCTCGCCACCGCGAGCCGCGAGATTCGGGCGAGCTCGCTCGGGGCCTCGACGTTGAAGAGGCGGATCTCCGCATCGAGCGCGAGCGCGATCTCCTCCTCCGTCTTGCCCACCCCCGCGTAGACGACCTTGGAGGTGTCTCCACCGATCTCGCGGATCCGGCGGAGCTCGCCGCCGCTCACGACATCGAAGCCCGAGCCCAGCTCACCGAGGAGACTCAGCACGGAGAGGTTCGAGTTCGCCTTCACCGAGTAGCAGATCAGGGGGGGAAGACCGACCGCCCGGAAGCTCGAATCCAGCTGGCGGAAGTGGTGGCGGATCGTCTCCGCGCAGTAGACATAGAGGGGGGTGCCGAAGCGCTCGGCGAGCCCGGTGGCAGGGACCCCGTCACAGAGGAGTCGCCCTTGCTCGTAGGAGAAGTGGTCCATTCCGTCCTCGTCCCGCTCCCCCCCGTGGAGAGCATCGCGCAGAGTCTACACCGGGGGTGACCCCGGTTTCAGCCCGGTTCCCCCGTCAACGGGGCACGGGCTGCGAATCCGGCCCCGCCCCCCCCTCGAACCTTGGGACAGGGACCGGCTTCTCCCGCCCCTTCCCCCGGAGGATCCATGCAGACCGTCACGACTCTCCCCGCCCCTCTCCTCGAGCTCCCCGTGTCGGGGCTGAACCTCGAGGACGGCCCCCTCGGCGATCAGCTCCGGGAGCGCACCCTCCTCGTGCTCCTCCGACACCTCGGCTGAACCTTCTGTCGCGCGGCGGTCGCCGAGCTGAAGGAAGCCACGGGAGGAGATCCCCGGTCGGGGATCGACGGGGTCTCGGTCCTGCTCGTCCACATGGGGAGCGCGGAGCAGGGGCGTGAGTTCCTGGGCCGGCGGTGGCCCGAGGCACGAGCGATCGCCGACCCCGACCTCGCGATCTACCGGAGCCTCGGAGTCCGGCGGGGGCGGCCCGGCGACTTCCTCCACCCGAAGGCGCTCCTGCGCGGAGTCCGCGACTTCCTCGGCGGACACGGGGTCGGCCGCCCCATCGGAGACCCCATCGTGATGCCCGCCGCCTTCCTGCTGGAGGGGAGCCGCATCGTCGACGAGCATCAGTTCTCCCACGCGGGGGACCACCCCGACTGGCGAGCCTTCGCCCGAGGGTCCATGAGCTGAGGTCCCCTCCCGGAATGGAAAGAGCGCCCGGAGCCGTCGCGACGACTCCGGGCGCTCTCGTTTCGAGGAGACCTCCGCCTCCTCAGGGGTTGATCGTGACGGTGCCGCAATTCTGACCGACCGGCAGGGTGGAGCCGGTGGGCGTGGCGAGCACGGTCACCACCGGCGGGGTCCCGACGAGGTCGCAAGGACAGATCGTGCTCGACCCCGCGCTCGACCCCAGCAGGTAGGTCATGTTGGCGAGCGGGTAGCTCACCCCCGGCGGCAGGACGTTCTGCCCGAGGAGGCTGATCACCACACCCTGTGCGACTCCGACCGCGGGGTCGAGGTTCAGGGTGATGAAGTCGGGCTCGGAGCCGCCGTTCGCGGTGAGGGTCGCCGAGGCGGACCAGATCTCGAGCGGCTCGACCTGGGTCGGATCGTGGCAGACGCTGTAGGACCAGCCACCGAGCGCTTCCGTGGTGTCGAGCACCACGGAGCTGGTGACGGTCGTGTTCGCCCCGCCCGAAGCTCCGAGCACGAAGAGCTCGGTGCCGGAGCCGAGGACGAAGACCCCGGCGTCCGTGATGCCGTCCTCGACCCCCTCGAAGGGCTCCGAGACGACCGTCCCCAGGTCGATGTCGATCTGGAACGGACCGTCGTCGGTGAGGATCCCCGCGAAGAGGAAGGTCCCGTCGCCGCCGGTCACGACCGCGTTCGTCCCCGGGAGGAGCGACACGATCGCCCCCGACACCGGCGCGCCGTTGCTGGAGGTGACCACCCCGACGATGTCGGTGGTCGGCGGGACCGGGTAGATCCCGGAGGCCAGCGCGGAAGCGATGGTGCCCTCGAAGAGCGCGGAGACGTAGAAGATCCCGACCGCGGTGGTCTCGATCTCGTTCGTCCCGGGCACCAGGTAGCCGCGCTCGGTGTTGGAGATCGAGACGCTGAGACAGGAGTCCGTGGAGACATCGACCACGCTGCCGTCGCTGTAGGTCGCGAGGACTGTGACCACACCGGTGGAGCCGAGCGGGATCGCCGAGGGCGAGATGCTCAGCTCGAGGCCGACCACCTCCACCGGGTTGGGCGAGAGGGCGATCGGTCCGATGAGCCGCTGCTCACCGGGGCCGAGGATGAAGCACTCGCTCGATCCGAACTCCGCCCCGCCCGGGGTCTCGAGGGTCGCCTCGACGCGGAGCAGGGAGGGGCCGGAGGGGATGTTCCCGATGCTGAAGCCGCCACCCGAGTTCGCGACGACCGACTGACCGGCACAGGTGAGGGTCGCCCCCGCGAGCTCCGGGTTCGTCTGGAGCGACGCGCACAGATCGCCGAGCGCGGCCACGCCGCTCTCGAAGGGGACCACGATCGCCGCGGTGTCGGGCGTGGAAGCCAGCGCGGCCTGGACTCCGGCCTGGGCCGAAGTGAGCAGCGGCGAGATGAGCCCCGGGTCGACGGGAGCCGGCGACTGGAGCAGCGCGCCCGCCTCGAACAGGTCCGCGCACGCCGAGACGAGCGAGCCGATGCGGGCGTCGAGGTCGGCGATGAGCGAGGAGAGGAGCGCGACCGCCTGGCCGGCCTCCGCCTGGGCGACGGTCGCGGCGGGGTCGCCGGGGGGGATGCAACCCTCCGCCTCCGCCTCGGCGATCGCGGCCGCGAGGGCGGCGTCGAGCTGCTGGGCCTTGACCAGCTTGATCTCCAGCGGGAAGGAGCCGAGACAGGCCTTGTTCTCCTCGGCCTGTGCTCTCACGCCCTCCAGCGTGCTCAGGATCGGAGCGATCTCCTCCTCGGTCAGGACGCCGTCCACGGCCGCGACGCTGAAGTCGGCGATCGCGGTCTCGAGGTTGAACAGCACGGAGGAGGTGTCGGCGAGACAGGAGTCCAGGTCAACCAGGTAGCCGAGCACGTCGGAGAGCGTGTCACCGCCATCCTTCGTGAGGCCCCAGAGCTCGAGCCCGGCGCAATTGTGGACCTCCGCCGGCGGCGGCGGCGGCGGGAGCGGCGCGCCCCAGCCGGAGATCTCGATCCCGAAGCCGGGATCGGAGGAGACGGTCGCACCGTCTGCGCTCACCCGTCCGGGGCCGAAGCTCTCGAACCGGTGGGTGGAGTGGTTGAAGGAGACCATGTTGACGGTCGTCCCCGCCGGGAGCCCCCCGAAGTTCGGGAGGGTGACCGGCAGCGGAGGATCGAAGTGCAGACGCGCCGGCTGCAGGGTCCACGCGAAGGAGGAGATCGCCCCGTCCGGGAGCGGCATCGGGATCTTGTCGAAGTTCACCCGGTTCAGGGCGAGGATCCCGCCGAGGGGGAACGGGTTCCCATCCTCGTCGAGGATCGTCGTCCCGGCCGGGACCATGATCTCGACCCCGGGGATCGACTCGATGTTCAGCGGCAGGTCCTGCACGCCGTCGTAGGAGCGGGCGTTCTGCGGGTTCAGCTCCGGCAGGAACGCGGGCATCCCGAGCTCGTTCTCTCCACCCTCGACCACCACGACCTGGAACTCCAGGCAGGGGAAGCTCCCCTGGGCGACCGCCGTGCCGTCGAGCCCCGTGGCGGTCAGGCCGTCCACGTCGAGGCGCGCCGGGCCGAACTGGTCGATCCCGCTGATGGAGAACGCCCCGTTCGCATCGGTGAAGGTGCTGAACTCGAGGAAGCTGGACGCCTGGAAGGGCACGCTCTCGACCGGGAAGCGGAGGGTGACCTCGGCGCCCGTGATCGGCTGGCTCGCGTTGGAGAGCACCACCCCGGTGAAGGTCGCGGGCTGGCCGAAGGCGCTCGCCACGCCGTTCACCTGGAAGCTCGCCGGGAGACCGGCGTTGCCGGCGAAGGTCGCCTTGAAGATGTAGGCCCCCTCGTCCTCGTCGAGGATCGCGTAGGCCTTCGCCCGGCCGAGGATGTCGGTCTGGGTGGTGACGGAGAAGCCGGGGCTCCCGCCCTCCGCCCGCACCTGGGACTCTCCCGTCTGGGCGGTGAAGGTCACATCGACCCCGGCGATCGGGTTGCCGGAGGGGTCGGTGACGAGGGCGACGAGGGGCGCCGGGGTCTCGCTGGAGACGGGGAGCACCTGGGCGCTCCCGGTCGCGACGACGATCTTGTCGGGGGGAGCGCTCGTCCCGGTGGCGGACACCACGATGATGTCCTCGATCCCCGAGCTGGCCGCCGTCACCTGCTGCTCACCGGCTCCGGTGTCGGCGCCGAGCCTCCACCATGCGTTGACGAAGCCCTGAGCGTCGGAGATCACGTTGAGGGCGATCGACTCGGTCCCGCCGGGGGTCAGGCGCAGGCGCCCGTTGCTCGCGGTGACCTGGAGATTGACGATCTTGTTCGCGAAGGCGCTGCCATCGGGCTGGGTGACCCGGAGCACGATCGGGTCCGCGAGCTCCGTCTCCACCGTCGCGGTCTGCCCGTTCCCCGAGATCAGGCTGAGGCGGGGGCCGGGGGGCACTTCGTAGGTGACCGTGATCGTCGCGCTGCTGGTGTTCCCCAGGGGGTCGGTCGCCTGGATGACCACATCGGTGGGCGTCGCCGGGGGGATCGGCCCGATCGACTGGTAGAAGGACCCGAAGCCCCCCGCCGCGGCGGAGAGGGTGACCGGGGCGCCATCGACCGTCACCGTAAGGGTGTCGAAGTCGGCGAGCAGGTCCTGAATCTGGCCCTGCACCGCGAAGGTCTCCGCGGTGACGACCGCTCCATTCGCGGGGGAGGAGATCACGATCACCGGAGGACTGGAGTCCTGCGCGATCGTGGCGGTGACCGTCGCACTGGAGTTGCCGTAGACCCCGATCGTCGAGAAGAAGATCGTGGTGATGCCGTCCGGCTCGAGAGGAATGTCGGTGGCGGTGAAGGTCCCGCCGACCACCGGGATCTGGCTCTGGCCGAGGGAGCTCGCGACGCGTACGGCGACCCCGTTCGAGCTGCCGGTGACGGTCGCCGTGGGCGTGGTGACGGCCGCGGCGTAGGGATCGAGCACCGGCGGCTCCGGCGGGGCCGGGAAGGTCCCGCAGGGCGCGTACACGATGCAGGTGAGCGAGTCGGGAGTCGGGTCCTCACCGCACGCCTGGAAGGGCGCAGGCAGCGGACCGGTCCCCGTGAAGAGATGCCCGAGGAGGAAGATCGGGTCGGCGATGTCGATCAGGCCGTCATCGTTGCCGTCCGCCGTGCTGTAGCAGCTCGGGTCGGGACCTCCGGTGAAGAGGAAGCTGAGGACGTAGATCGGGTCGGCAATGTCGACGACCGAGTCCCCGTTCCCATCCCCCCGCTTGAACTGCTGACCCTCCAACTGCCCCGGAGCTCCGCAGAGTCCCAGAAGCAGCGCCAACGCGATGACCCAGCCATGGTTTCGCATGATCTTGCCCCCTCTGAGGAACGCCGAGCAGCGCCCCTCTCAGTAGATCGAGGTCCTGCCCGGACCCCGTTCGCCCGGTGCAGTGCACAGGGCGAAGTTCAGAGTTGAAAACCCAGATAGGCGGAGGGATGAGTCCGCCGCGTTCCTCGTGTCCCCATCCTAACCACGAGGATGGGCCGCTGCCACCGGAGCCCTCCCCTTCGGAGAGCCCTGAGAGGGGTCCGGAGCGAGGCCTCAGACGAGGGTGGCGTGCCCGCACCGGAGGCGGTCCCTGCGAGGCCATCGGGGCCCTCGATCGGCCCGGGGAGGGCTTCCGGCGGTTTCGGGTGGTGAGATTCCCTGCTTCCGGCCTGCCGGGACCGCTGGGGAGGGATCCCCACCTCGGTCCGGATGAGCGGATGTCATGACTGTCCTCCTCTGGATCCTCGGGGAACGCAGCCAGGCCGATCCTCCCCGAGCGCGGACCGAACCGTCCGCTCATCCGGATCGAGGGGGACTCGTGACCGGAAAAATCCGGTTTTCTTCCAGGGAAGCTCGGAGCAGGGCGGAGGGAGCCTCGACGGAACGATCGGAGAGTGGAGACGCAAGGAGGCCCGCTCCGGGGAGCGGACCTCCTCACGACCTCGGGGGAGCCGAGGCGGGACCCGGGGACGGAACTACTCGCGGACCAGGTCGCGCTGGTACTTGCTCAGCTGATTCCGCAGGCGGGAGACGATCCGTGAATGGAGCTGGCAGACGCGGGACTCGGAGAGGTCGAGGGCGGCCCCGATCTCGCGCATGGTGAGGTCCTCGAAGTAGTAGAGCACCACGATGAGCCGCTCCTTGCGGGAGAGGTACTTCGTGATGAACTCCGTGATCTCCTTCTTCAGCACCTCGTCCTCGGGGAGGACGCCGCGCTTGTCCTCGAGGATGTCGATCTTCCGGAGCGCCTTGGAGTCGCTGTCATCCCCGGACTGCTCGGTGAGGCTCACCATCGTCACCGCGGAGGCCTCCCTGAGCATCGCCTCGTACTCGTCGATGGAGAGCTCGAGGCGCTCGGCCATCTCGAGGTCGGTGGGGGTCCGCCCCAGCTCAACCTCCAGGCCGCGCCAGGTGGCGTCGATCCGGTGCGCCTTGTTCCTCACGATCCGCGGGACCCAGTCGAGGGCGCGGAGGGAGTCGAGGATCGCGCCTCGGATGCGGGTGGTGCAGTAGGTCTCGAACTTGACCCCTCGCTCGAGGTCGTAGCCGTCGATGGCATCCATCAGGCCGAAGATCCCCGCCGAGTAGAGATCCTCCACCTCGACGTTCTGCGGGAGCTTGATGATGATCCGCTCGGCGAGATAGCGGACGAGCGGCAGGTACTGCTCGACCAGGCGGTTGCGCAGATGCTCTCCGCCGTGGTCCTTGTACTCCAGCCAGACCGCCTCCAGCTCCGGGTCGTCGATCCGGGTCTTGCCCTTCAACCGGTGCCTATCGTAGTTGAACTTCTTCCGTGTGCCCGTCGAGCGCTCCTGGCGAACCGCCAACTCTGCCTCCCTCTTCCCGAGTTCCGCGCCGGCTCAGCGAGGAGCCGGAGGATTTCCGGTCACTGGCGCGAGGTGGTGCCCTGCGCCTCGGTCTGTTCCTTCGTGGCGCCCCGAGCGGGGCGCTCCGAGGAGACGACGCCGATTGCGGTGTTCGGCAGGGGTGTCTCCCCCTCCCCCGGGCGGCGGTCGGAGCCATCCCGGGTTCCCTCGTCTTGGTTATCGGCAGTCTGACGCGCGCCTGAACCGGAATCCGGCCCGTTCTCCGCGCGGGCGGCGCGGCCGTCGACCACCTCGATGGCGACCAGTCGGGCCACCCGACCGATCCCCCACCCCAGGAAGGCGAAGCCGACCGCCCAGAGCAGTCCGGCCTCGATGACCGCCCCGGGCTCGCGGTCCGCACCAAGTCCGCTCACCACCGAGGCGAGGAACCCGAGGAACGCGAAGAGCGCCGCGCTCCTCATCGCGGCGGCAATCCGGCGGGCAGGCGGTCGCCCCCCGACCAGAGCGAGCGCATCCGACGCAGGAAGCCATCACCCGAGGCGCCCTCCCTCGCTCGCGCGAAGCCGAGGTTGCGGGCGATCTCCTGGACGCAGACCGCCGCGTGCGAGCTCGGGTACGCGAGACTGAACGGGAGCCGCCGTCGGACGGCGTGCGGAACCCTCGGATCGGCGAGGACGTAGCCGCCGCGCTGCACCTCCAGCCCGAGGAACCGCCGGCTCAGCAGGGTGATCCGATCCAGGATCTGCTCCGCCTCGCTCCGATGATTCGCCATGTTGACGACGAGCCACAGCTTGAGATCCGGGTCGGACTGCCCGAGCACCTTGATCATCGCGTAGGCATCGGTGATCGCGGTGGGCTCCGGGGTCGTGACGACGACCACCTCCCCGCTGGCGAGGCAGAACTCGATCACCCGGCGGGAGATCCCCGCGCCCGTGTCGAGGACGATCAGCTCGCTCGTGCCCACCAGCCTCTCCAGCGACTGGAGCAGGATGTCCTGCTCACGGTCGGAGAGGTCGGCGAGGCGGCTGACCCCCGCGGCGCCGGGGAGCACCCGGAGCCCGCCCGGGGCCTTCACGAGGACCTCCTCGAGGGAGACCTCGCCGTCGAGCAGATGCTGCAGGTTGTGACGGACCTGGAGGTCGAGGAGCACATCCACGTTGGCGAGCCCGAGGTCGCAGTCGATGAGCACGACCTCCCGCCCCATCGAGGAGGCGGCGAGCGACAGGGAGACGGAGAGATTGCTCTTCCCCACTCCCCCCTTGCCGCTCGTGACGGCGATCACGCGGGCCCTCTGAGGAGGCGGTGAGTCCTCCTGCCGGACCATCTGTCTCAGCTTGCTGGCTTGATCCATCAGCTCTCTCCCAGAAGCAGGTCTTCGATGCGGTCTGATGTCGCGGGGTGGAAGTCGTCGGGGACCTCCTGACCGACGGTCAGGTAGCTGACCGCCGTCGGCTCCCGGCGGAAGAGGTCGAGGAGGACGCCGCGTCGATAGGACTCGTCGATCTTGGTCAGGATCAGCCGGCTGTAGCCGACGACCTTGAAGTTCTCCGCCGCGTGGAGGATCGCCTCCGGCGCCGCGCTGAGGGCGAGGCACAGGTGGACCTCGAGTTCGCCCATCCCTCCGAGAAGCTGTCGGAGCTCGTGGATTCGGTCGGCGTCCTTCTGGCTCCTGCCCGCGGTGTCGATGAGGATCACCTCGACATCGCCGAGGCGTTCGACCGCCGTCTCGACGCTCTCCCCCGGAGACGCGACCTCGAGCGGCACCCTGAGGATCTCGGCGTAGCGGCGCAGCTGGTCCACCGCCCCGATCCGGTAGGTGTCGAGGGTGATGAACCCCACGCTCGTCTCCTCCGTGAAGCGGAAGTGCGCGCCGAGCTTCGCGAGGGTCGTCGTCTTGCCCACTCCGGTCGGCCCGACGAGGGAGACGATCCGACGCCGGCCGGTCGCCGGTCGCGGGATCGGGCGACTCTGCGGAATGATCGGGCGGATCAGCTCCCGCAGATGCAGGCGGGCGAGCTGCTCGCACTCCGAGCGATCTCCGGAGAGGGTCGGCAGGGGACGCTGGGAGAGCTGCGTGAGGAGCTCGGCGCCGAGCTCATCGGAGATGCCACAGCGGGAGATCCAGCGACGGGCGGCCGCGACCACGGGATGGCCCTTCGCGCCCGCCTCGGCGGGAGCGGAGCGGGCGGCCGCCGACTCGGTCGGGAGCGCCCCGAGACCGGGTCGGGCCATCGACGCGGGGGGCTCCGTCGGCATCCCATCGACCGGGTTTCTCGGAGGCGACGCGCTCCGCGCCGGATCCGAGGTGACCCCGCGGGCCGCCTCGCTCGCCCGCTCACCGATCCGATACAGGGCCTGGAGCAGCTCCTCGTGAGTCGGGGAGTCGGCGCTCCCCGGAGCCCTCCCCGCCTGCACTCGGCGAGGATCGAAGCCGGTCCGCCGCGGGGTCGGTCCCGGGGTCGGTCGCGCGGGCGCGGGACGCGCCGGGGTCTCGGCCCCGATCCACCCGGGGGACCAACCGTCCCCGAGAGACCCGGGGGGCTCGCGCGGAG